>CAYRIJ010000278.1:4647-5261 GCA_964424285.1 uncultured bacterium | reverse complement strand
GGCGCCGGGACCGGCCGGCCCGGGAGGTGACGCGGCCCCTTGACGGGGCAACCCGGGGGGCGGATTACTCGTAAGTCAGAGAGCGGGGCCGCCCCGGGTTCCAGCGCCGGCCCGCGCCCGGCAAGACCTACAGCGAGCGAGGAGCATCGATGAGCGAGCCGTCACAGTGGACCCTGCGACACGATGGGAAAGACTACCCGGCCGAGTCCTTCACCGGGGTGAGGGAGTGGTATCGGACGAACCACGTTCCTCACGACTGCCAGATCTTCGATCCCGAGCAGGCGCGGTGGCTCAAGCCGGAGGAGGTTCTCCCCCGGGTGGTGGCGGACATCGTGGCCACCACCACCCCGGGTCTCGAGGGACGGCGCATCAAGCGCTACATCGACGTGGAGAGCGTCGAGGTGGTGTTCGGCACCAGCCCCCTGACCGAACTCACCGCCGGCGTCGAGGATTTCCTGGGGCGAAACTCCACCGAGTTCGAGACCAAGCTCCAGACGGCCAAGCGGAGCGCCCTGGCCCGGCTCAAGTACCGGGCGCTCTGCCTGGGGGGGAACGCGGTGGTGGGCGTGGACCTCGACTACACCGAGTTCTCGAGCAACCGGGTGGGGGTGGTG
>CAYRIJ010000278.1:3246-4637 GCA_964424285.1 uncultured bacterium | reverse complement strand
CCGTGGTCGAGGTGGAGTGATCCGCGCCTAGGCGCCGGTCCCCGAGCGGGTCGCCCCGGTGCCGCCGAAGCGTTCCGGCTCGTCCGCGCCCTCGGCCAGCTCGCGAACCCGCGAGTGGGGGGGGACGAAGAACCCCAGGACGATCCCGGACAGGAACCCTCCGAGGTGCCCCAGATAGTCCGCGTTCAGGATCGACGGGAGCACCAGGGCCACGAAGAGCGGGAGATAGACCCGGCGGGCCTTCCACCGCTGGCGGTAGCTGAAGATCCGGTAGCGGCGGATGAGAAAGCTCGCCGTCATCCCCCCGAGCCCGAACACCGCCCCCGAGGCGCCGATGCTGAGCGGCGGGCGGCCGTGACCGGCGTAGGACAGCCACATCCCCGCGATGCCGGTGATCATGTACCCGAGGAGCGCCCAGCGCTTGCCCATCAGGTACTCGACCGACCCCGAGGTGGCCAGAAGGGCGGTCATGTTGCTCAGCAGGTGCTGCGGCCCGGCGTGGAGGAAGAGGGTGGGGATCCACCACCAGTAGGCGTGGTGGTCCCGGACCGCGTGCCACCAGCCGCCCGCCCACTGCACCACGGTGACCAGGTATTGCCCCCGGTACATCGCCACCAGCACCGCGGCGACCAGGAGATTGACCAGCAACATGATCTCGGTGACCGAGACGGTTCGCGAGGGGAAGAGGACCCGGCTCACGTTGGGACCCCGGGGAAGGGGCGGCGGCACGCCCCGTCGAAGCGCCCGTCGCCAGACCTCGGTTCCCTCGGCCGGCAGCCATCCCGCCCCCTCGACCCATACCAGGGCCCCGGGGGGAATGCGCCCGTCCTGGGCCCAGAGGTCGAACTCCTCGGGTTCGAGCCGGATCTCTTCGTTCCCGATCCGCAAGGTGATCATCGCGGGGAGTGTAGCAGCCCGCCGGCGCCCCGGCCGCCGCGGAGAGCGGCCCGGTTTGCCCTCCCCGATCGAGGGACGTAACATGACTCCGGGCGCGACCGGACGCCGCGATCTCCGTGGGACGGTTCATGAAAGGAGGCCGCCATATCCAAGGCAATCTGGATCGGCGTTCTCTTGGCCGTCCTGGGCGCGGGATGCGGGGGGCCCGGGGAGACCGGGACCGTGGTCACCTTTCCCGGCAGCTCGGTGGGGGCGGAAGCCCGGGTCCTGAAGCGCCAGCTCGCGCGGTTCATGGAGCTTCACCCCGGCATCCGGGTGGTGCAGCGGGAGACCCCCGACGCCGCCGACCAGCGCCACCAGCTCTACGTCCAGTGGTTGAACGCCGAGGCCGACGAACCGGACATCCTCCAGCTCGACGTGATCTGGACTCCGGAGTTCGCCGCCGCGGGCTGGATCCTCCCCCTCGACCGGTTCGAGCCGGACACCGCGGCCTT
>CAYRIJ010000278.1:0-3146 GCA_964424285.1 uncultured bacterium | reverse complement strand
CGGATCCTGGACGCCTCGGGCCGGGTCGCGGTGGATTCCCCGGAGGCGATCCGCGCCCTCACCGCCATGCGCGCCGCGATCGACAGCCTCGGGGTGACCCCGCGGGATGCGCTCACCTGGCACGAGGAGGAGACCCGCTTCGCCTTCCAGAACGGCCGGGCGGTGTTCATGAGGAACTGGCCCTACGCCTATCCCCTCATGGAGGACTCGACCGGGTCCAGCGTCGCGGGACGGTTCGCGGTCGCGCCCATGCCCGCGGCCCCCGGAGGCCGGCCCACCGCCGCCCTCGGCGGCTCCCAGCTCGCGGTCAACGCCCGCTCCAGGCACCCCGAGGCGGCCTACGCGGTGATCGACTACCTCACCCGGCCCGCGCAGATGCTGGAGCGGGCGGAGGTCGCCGGGCAGTACCCGGCCCGGGTGGCCCTGTACGACGACCCGCGGCTGGCGAAGGCCCTGGCCATCCCGGCTTCGGAAGCGCGCGCGGTGATCGCCGCGTCGAGGCCCCGGCCGGTGACCCCGGTCTACACCCAGCTCTCCGAGACCCTGCAGATCCAGCTCCACCGCGCCCTGACCGGCCAGGCCGAGCCCGCGGACGCGCTCCACCGGGCGGCGGAGGAGATGCGGACGCTCCTGCGGCGGGTCGGCCTCGCTCCCGATGGGGCCGCGGCCGGCGGGACGCGGTGAGCCGCCGGGGACGACGCCGGGGGGCGCTCCTCTCCGGGAGGGCGCGGTGAGCGGCCCGCGGGCCCGATCGGAGGCGCGCCTGGCCTGGGGGCTGGTGCTCCCCGCGCTGGGGATCGTGGCGCTGGTGGCGGTCTTCCCTCTCCTCTGGACGGTGTGGGACTCGCTCCACCTTCACGATCTCCGGATGCCGTGGAGGGGGCATCCCTTCGTGGGTCTCGGGAACTACGCCGAGGCGCTGTCCGCTTCCCGGTTCTGGGGGGCTCTCCTCCACACCGTCTTCTTCACCGGGGCGACGGTGATCCTGGAACTCGGGATCGGGCTCTTTCTCGCTCTGAGCCTCAACCGCGCCTACCGGGGGCGGGGGGCGGTGCGGATGGCGGTGCTGGTGCCCTGGGCCATCCCCACCGTGGTGTCGGCGCTCCTCTGGCGGTTTCTCTTCGAGGGCCAGGCGGGGATCGTGAACGCCGCGCTGGTCGATCTCCACCTTCTCCGGCATCCCTTCGTCTGGTTCTCGAGCGCGGTGGGAGCGTGGGCGCCGGTGATCCTGAGCGACGTGTGGAAGATGACCCCGTTCGTGACCCTGCTCCTTCTGGCCGGGCTCCAGAACATCGACGAAACCCTCTACGAGGCGGCGCGGGTGGACGGCGCCGGCGCCTGGACGGCGTTCACGCGGATCACCCTGCCGCTTCTCAAACCGGCCATCCTGGTGGCGCTGATCTTCCGCACGCTCGACGCCTTCCGGGTGTTCGACCTGGTCTACGTCCTGACCGGCGGGGGACCGGGCACCTCCACCGAGCCCATCGCCCTCTATACCTTCAACCAGCTCCTCCAGAATCTCCGATTCGGCTACGGCTCGGCGCTCTCGGTGATCGTTTTCGGGGTCACCTTCGGGTTGGCCCTGGTCTACATCCGGATTCTGGGCGCGGGTCTCGCCGCCGAGGAGGGGGCATGACCGGACGGCGTCTCTCGTGGGTCGTGCTCGCGCTCCTGGTCCTCGGCATCCTCTTCCCGTTCTACTGGGCGGTGATCGCGTCCCTCACCCCCGAGCAGGCGCTTTTCCAGAAGCCCTCCCTCCTTCCCGGCGCGCTCACCCTCGATCACTACCGCGCGCTCTTCACCCAGCGCCGGTTCTGGATCCCCATCCGGAATTCCATGGTCGTGGCCGGATCCACGACCCTGTTGTGCGTGGTCCTCGGAGCCTTCTGCGCTTACGCCATCGCCCGTCTCCGGTTCCGGGGGAAGGGCCCGGTGCTGGGCTTCGTTCTCGCCGTGACCATGTTTCCCCAGATCTCCATCGTCTCCCCCCTCTACCTGGTGCTTCGGGACCTCGGGCTGATCGACACCTACCCCGGGCTCGTTCTTCCCTACATGACCTTCGCCATGCCGCTCACCGTGTGGCTCCTGGTGGGGTTCTTCCGCCAGCTTCCCCGGGAGCTGGAAGAAGCGGCCATGATCGACGGCGCGGGCCGGCTCCGGATCTTCCGGGAGGTGATCCTGCCGCTCTCGCTCCCGGGGTTGGCCACCACCGCGATCCTCACCTTCGTCTATTGCTGGAACGAGTTCCTGTTCGCGCTGTCGTTCACCCTCGGTCCCGAGCGGCAGACCGTACCGGTGGCCATCGCGCTCTTCCGGGGTCAGTACCAGGTGCCGTGGGGGGAGATCCTGGCCGCGGCGGTGGTGGCCACGGTCCCGGTGGCCGCGCTGGTGCTCGTCTTCCAGCGCCGGATCGTCCAGGGGCTGACCGCGGGGGCGGTGAAGTGATCCGGGACCCGTGCTGCGTAGGGGCGGCGGCTTCGATCCACACACTATTTTGATAACGTATTACTTTGATTACGGTTACAGAATGCTACAAAATTAATCTTTAACGTTGCTTTTCAGGTATTTGGGGTCTAGGGTGGCCCCAGAGGGCCCGTCCCAGCGATCCCGCTCTCCACCTTCCAAAGCCCGAAAGGAGAGATCCTCCATGAAGCTCTCTACCCTCCTCCGCACGGCTTGTCTGCCCGCGATCCTCCTGGCCCTGTACCCGGCCTCCGCGTCCGCGGTTCTCGGCATCGAGCACGAGGACATCGGCTGGACCACCCAGAACGGCATGGTCACCTTCAACCTTCACTTCACCAACCCCGGTCCCGACTCGAGCCGGGCGGCCAGCGGCGTCCTGTACTCCCAGGAGTACGGCGCCTTCGTCCCGCGATTCGGCGAGATCGGATCCTTCAACGTCCCGTCTCTGGCCCCGGACAGCTTCTTCGACATCACCTACGACGTCTCGCTGAGCCAGCTCCCTCCCAGCGCCGGTGAAATCGTTCCCGGCACCTCCTCCGCTCCCGGCGGGGTTCAGGGCGTCGCGGTCGCCGGCTGCCCACCCGACGATCACTGGGACGGAAACGTGGACGTGATCTGGACCGACCCGGCCGGCGGCGGGGGGGAGACCTTCGTCCACTACGGCACCCTTCAGAGCTGCCCGG
>CAYRIJ010000277.1:0-5328 GCA_964424285.1 uncultured bacterium | reverse complement strand
GCCCGGCGGGAACGCCGGCGGGACCGGCCCCGAGGCCTCGGGGAGCACCCGCACCGGGGCGGGGACGAACCCGGTGATCGACACCACCGCCGCCGTTCCCACCCCCCCTCCCGCCGCCGCCGCCGGGTTTCCCGCCGCGGAGGCGGAGTCCTCGGGGGTGGCGACCACCCCGGCCATGACCGCGGCTCCCGACACCCTGGACGCCGCGGCCGCTCCGCCCCAAGACCTCTCGCCGCCGGTGGCCGGCGACGGGGAATCCGGGCTCCTCGCGGTCCAGGTGGCGTCGTTTCAGACCCGGCGCCGGGCCGAGGAGGTGCGGGACGCGGTGAGCCGGACCACCGGTCTTCCGGCGGCGGTTCTCCCGGCCGAGGTGGACGGGGCGGTGTGGTATCGCATCCTCATGGGGGCCTTCGACTCCGAGGACGCGGCGCGGGCGGCGGCCGAGCCGCTGCTCAGGGCCCGGACCATCCGCGTGGTGGTGGTGCGGCAGATTCCCGGGGGCTGGGTGCCGTTCCTGAGCGGGACCGGACCGGCTCCCCCGGACTGATCGGCGCGCTCACCGGCCGCGGGGCCCCCCTTCGTTGACATCCGGGGGGGAACCGGGATTTAATCGGGGACTCCATGATCAAACCCACCGCCTTTTCCAAGTCCTTTCGGGCCGTCTCCGTCGCGGCGGCGCTGGCCGGGGCGCTCCTGGTCTCCTCATGCGGAGGGGGGAGCGAGAAGCGGGTCCCGCACGTCTCCGTCCCTCCCGCCGACACCCTGCGGGTTCCGGGAGAGACCCACCTCAAGAACGTGCGACAGCTCACCTTCGGGGGGGAGAACGCCGAGGCGTACTTCTCCCCGGACGGGAAGGAGCTGGTCCTCCAGTCCACCCGGCCGCCGTACCAGTGCGACCAGATCTTCCGCATGACCACCGACGGGAAGAACCTGGAGCGGGTGAGCAACGGCGAGGGGCGGACCACCTGCTCCTATTTCCTCCCCGACGGGGCCTCGATCCTCTATTCCTCGACCTTCCTCGCCTCCCCCGACTGCCCGCCCCGGCCCGACATGAGCCAGGGCTACGTCTGGGCGATCTATCCCGGCTACGACATCTTCGTCCGCTCTCCGGGAGACAGCCTGACGCGACTCACCAAGACTCCGGGCTACGACGCCGAGGCCACGGTGAGTCCGGCCGGGGACAAGATCGTCTTCACCTCGACCCGGAACGGGGACCTCGACATCTACACCATGAACCTGGACGGAACCGGGGTCCGCCAGCTCACCGATCTGCTGGGCTACGACGGCGGCCCCTTCTTCTCCCCGGACGGGAGCGAGATCGTCTACCGCGCCTATCATCCCGCCGACCTGGAGGAGGAAGAGGACTACCGGGGGCTTCTGGCCCGTAACCTCATCCGGCCCGGGAAGCTGAACCTCTACGTGATGAACGCGGACGGGAGCGACAAGCGGCTGGTCCTGGAGAACGGGGCGGCCAACTTCGCCCCCTACTTCTTCCCGGACGGACAGCGGATCATCTTCAGCTCGAACATGGACGATCCCAAGGGGATGAACTTCGATCTCTACATGATCCACAAGGACGGCACCGGCTTGGAGCGGATCACCTTCAACGAGACCTTCGACGGTTTCCCGATGTTCTCGCCCGACGGGCGACAGCTGGTCTTCGCTTCGAACCGCAACAACCGGGCCCCGCACGACACCAACATCTTCATCGCCGATTGGGTGGAGTAGAACCGAAGAAAGGAATCGACATGAGGGTATCGAGCGCTTGGTCCTGGCTGATCGCCGTCGCATTGGGAGCGGTTCTGGCCGCGGGTTGCGGGGGACGGAAGCTTCCCGAGAACCAGCAGGCCGAAGGCCAGAGCGCGACGCAGCTCCCCGAGGGACACCCGCCGATCAACGGCCAGGGCGGATCGATGGCCCAGAACCAGGGCATGCTGGGGAGCGAAGGCCCCACCGACGACAACCCCCTGCCCCTGAAGCTCAGCGGTCTGAACAGCGTGGAAGAGCTGAAGAGCGGCATGGCGGCGACCAAGAACGAGCAGGCGGCGAAGCTGTTCGAGGAGGGTTTCCGGAAGACCTTCACCGCCGACAACTCCAAGCGGGATTACGCGGGGGCGGCCACCGATCTGAAGCGGGCCATCGCCCTCGATCCGAAGTACGCCCAGGCCTATCGGGCCCTGGGATACGCGGAGTTCAACATGGGCTTCAACGTGGACGCGGCCATGACCGACTACCAGAAGGCCATCGATCTGGATCCGAACTACGGCGAGGCCCAGTACGCCATTGCCTTCATGTACGCGATGACCGATCGGGAGAAGGGGGCGGACCACTTCAAGAAGGCCATGGAGCTGGGAGTGCCCGACGAGCGTCATCTCGGGGAGCGCTTCTACCAGGACGTGAAGGTGAAGTAGGCGCGGTGACCGGGCCGATCGGTCCGGTTCCGGGTATGAAAACGGCGGGGGCCGCCCTCGGGCGACCCCCGCCGTTGTCGTGCCTTGCGGCGCTTGCGCGCCGGGCGGTTACCGGACCAGCACCGCCCGCCGCACCAGCTCCGTCCGGCCGCTGTGGAGGCGGATGAAGTAGATGCCGCCGGCGAGGGCCCGGCCGCGATCGTCCCGCCCGTCCCAGCTCACGGTGTGACGGCCCGCCCCCCAGCTCCCCTCGGCCAGGGTGTTCACCCGGCGACCGGCCAGGTCGTACACCTCCACCCGCACCGTGGCCGGCTCGGGGAGAACGAAGGCCACCGCGGTCCTCCCGGAGAAGGGGTTGGGGCTGTTCTGGGCCAGGGCCAGGATCCGCGGCTCGGTGGCCGGATCCCCGGGCACGCCGGTGACCGTGATGTTCACCCCGACCGTGGTGTCGGCCATGGCCACCGGCGGCGCCATCCCCTGGTTCACCCAGGCGTTGTAGAGATCCAGCCCCGCGTTGTTGGTGACGTTGGCGTCCCGGAGGAACTCCACGTACTCCTTGCTGGTGCTCTGATAGTAGAGGGTGACCCGGACCGATTCCGCATCGGCGGGAATGTCGTAGCGGGTGTCGTCCCAGTACTGGCCGTCGTCGTAGCTGTAGCCCACCGGCGGCGACTGGATCGCCTTGAAGGCGGCGTTGGTGAAGCCCCGGGGGGGGATCCGGTCATCGAAGTAGACGGTGTCGTTCAGCACGAAGTGGAACGATGGCCCGGCCGGGAAGCCCAGGGCGCCGGCCAGGGACGGGCTCAGGCCCCCGTGGATCTCGTAGATCTTGAGGTCCGCGTCGTGGTCGAGAACCCCGGTCCCGGAGTCGTACGCCCCGGATTCGTAGACGGGTTGCCCACCCGGATCGAGCGCCTCGACGTGGAGCCACATGCGCCGGCCCTCCGGGTAGCCGGAGGGAAGCCGGTGGCCGGTCTCGTTGGTGACCCGGACCACGACCCCCGCCGAATCCGGGGTCACGCCCAGGGTGGCCGCGAGCTGGAGCATGCGGACGGCCCGGGCCTTCCCGGCCTGGAGGGCGGCCGGATCCACCACCCCCGGGTAGAAGTCGGGGATGATGTCGGGGACGAAGGTGTTCCCGCCGGTGAAATCGTGGAGCCCCAGGTCGGTGCGGTTCGGAGAGCCGCTCACGTTGGACCCCCGCCCGGTCACGTCCCGCATGTGGCAGTCCTCGCAGGTGGAGACGATCCCGTCCGCCTTCCCGCCCGCGAACTGGGGTGCGTAGACCCCGCCGGCGGCGTACTCGCTGTTCGACCACTCGCTGAAGGTGCGCTCGACCGGCGCCATGTTCCGGAGGTTTCCGTCCGGATGCTCCTGGTCGAAGCCGTTGGGAGAGTAGTCGAGGGTGTCGTTCCGGACGAACACCGGGTTGCTCACGTCGTGGCAGGTCCCGCACAGGTTGCCCGAGAGATGGATCGGAGACTGGACGAACTCGTGGGCGGCCTGGGCGTCGGCGTAGGGGCCCCGCTTGAGCGGAGCGGGATCGTTGATGAACTGACCGTTCCCGTACTGGAGGGGGAGCGGCGAGATCTCGGCCAGGACGGCCGCGTCCTGGGAGGGGCTCACCCCTTCCACGTAGTTCCGGTCCACGATGCGGTGGCAGAAGTCGCACTGCACCCCCCAGCGGTCCCTGGCGTTCAGGAGCCCGCCGTTCGTATCCACGGACCGGCCCTCCTGCCAGCCTCCCGGGGAATGGCAGCGGATGCAGAGATCACCCGACGAGGGGGCGTCCTGGTTGGCGACGGCCATGCAGGCATAGAAGAACGGATCGCGGGCGGTCTGGCCCATCATGGATCCCCGCCAGTTGTACCAGGGCTCCACCGAGGTGTCGTAGCCCCCGTGGCAGGTGACGCAGGAGTTGGAGGGGTCGTCCAGGACGGCCCCCTCGAATGGCTGGGTCCCGGGCATATCCATGTCCCGGAGCGTGGTGGGAACGAGCCCCGGCGCCGCGGTCACGGTGAAGTCGGCGTCGCTCAGGTCGTCGCCTTCGTTCCCGGCGTTGTCGTAGGCCTCGACCTGGATCCGGCCCTGGGTCGTGGGCAGGTTCGGCACGAACCAGCTGAAGCTCCCCGTGGGGGGTTGATTCTTCCCTACCGGCTTGAAGCTCGAGCCGCTGTCATCCGAGAAGTAGATGTCCACGTGCGAGATCCCGCTGGAGTCGGTAGCGGTGTAGCTGACCGTGATGATCGAGTTGGCCGCGTACGAGCCCCCCCCGTTCGGAGAGAACACGGTCACCGTCGGCGGGGTGGTGTCGGTGGATCCCATCGGGGTGAGATAGGGCTGGATCTCCGAGAGCGGGATGTTCGACGTGCTCGCGGCGTTGGTGCTCGTGAGCCCGGGAAAGGTCGGGGTGTTCGTGAACAGGGTGCTGGTGATCTCGGTCAGGTTGGTATATCCGTCGCTGTCCGAGTCGAAGGGCTCGGCGGCGGCGATGGCATCCGCATTGCTGAGCCCGTTGTTGATCCCCACCTGGACCTCGAGACCGTAGGGGTTGCGCGGTCCGCCGCCGTTGAAGTCGAAGTGGCAGACCCCGCAATGACCGGAGTTCGAGGGTAGATCGTCGAGCTGGGTCCCCTCCGCGTCGGGATAGCGCGCAAAGAAGGCCTTGCGGATGGGCGGGCGGCCCGAGGCGGGAAGGGTGACGGAAATGCTTACGAAAAAAACCGTGAGGAGGCAGAACACGAACGGGAAGGGTCTGGTTTGCATGGTGGCACCCCCGAGGAAAGTGCAAATCGCAGGACAACGGGCCTTCTTGTATCCTTTCATACTAAACCCGCTGGGATTCAAGATTGCTGACCACTTTTGGAATGGAGAAATCGACATAAGCGATGCAGAAGGATGGAATTGTTGACGACAA
>CAYRIJ010000276.1:0-5341 GCA_964424285.1 uncultured bacterium | reverse complement strand
AGGTCGAGGGAGAGGTGGAGGATTCTCACCGGGACGCGCCCGGACGGCTCGGAAGGGCGGCGGGCATCGAGCGGATCATCTCCGGCCTCCCGGGTTCAGGATCCCAGCTTCTCTTCCACGCTCCGCACCTTGTCGGCCATCGACTGGTCGCGGTCGGTGCGGGTCCCGAAGCGCATGTTGGAGGAGACCCGCGGCGCGCCCATTTCGTGGAGCACCTCGTGGCACCGCTTGACCGCCGCCATGACCTCGTCCCACTCCCCCTCGATGTTGGTGCCGTAGGCGTGGAGCTGCGCGGAGAGCCCCGCCTCCCGAAGCAGCTTCTCGCACGCGGCCACGTACCGGGAGACCGAGACCCCGACCCCCAGGGGAACCACGCTGAGATCGGCGATGACCTTCATGATGACCTCCACGACTGCGTTCGCCGGCTCCGATCGACTTCGTCGTCCATCAAAGCACATCCGAAGCATCGTGGAAACCGACCGGCGGCGCGGGGGGCATCCCCCCAAGGTCGGGAGCCATGCCGAAGTCCGGCCCCGCGACAGGAACCGTCTCGGGAAGGGCGGAGTGCACGGTGTCCCCTTCCTGGGGCTTGTCATCCGGGTTCCTGGGACAGGCGGTGAGGAACACGAAGGACGCCAGGGCCAGGAGGACCCCGGACCAGGTCAGGAGAGCCTTCAGCAAAGAGAGTTTCGGCGATTCGGGCGCCTGGAAGTGGGGCACGAGACACCTCCCGGGAATGGTGGTTGGAGCGTTCCGCCGGATGGCTCCTCCGGCAAAAAAGGGCGAGCCGCCCCCCCGGGGGGAAGCGGCTCACCGCTACCATACATACCGAACTACCGGGCTCGAGTCAAGCAATGGCCGCCCGTAGGGCCCGGGGGACTACTCGCCTCCGGACGGAGTTCCCATGCCTCCCGCCGGCGGCACCGGATCGGGCACCTGGTTCGGGATCGCGGGAATGGAGTGGAGGTAGGCGGAGATCGCCTTGAGATCGGCGTCGTTCAGGGTCTTCAACCACATCCAGGGCATGGGGGGGAGGATCGCCCGCCCCGTGCCCATGTGCTTTCCGTTCCGAACGGTCTGGATGAACGTGTCCTCGGTCCAGGAGCCGATCCCGGTGGCCTCATCCGGGGTGAGGTTCGCCGAGTAGCTGATGCCCCAGGGGCCGGCCCAGGCGGTCATGCTGGCCGAGCCCCCGATCAACCATCCACCCTCCATCGCCGGGGGGGGTCCGAGCTTCTCATCGGCGGGATGGCCGGAGAGCAGCCGGGTCATGTCCGGCTCGGGGCCGTTGGCCCCCATCTTCCACGGGGTGTGACAGTCGTTGCACCCCATGCCGGTGACCAGGTACTTCCCCCGCTCCACCGGACTCATGGTGGCGGCGGCGGACATGTCGCCGGAGGAATCCGAGGCCGGCTTCTGGGCCTGGCACGCGGAGAGCAGGGCGGCGATCACCAACGCGAGACCGAAGAGCGACATGAGACCCGCGCGCGAAAGACCGAGGCGCGCGCGGCGACGAATCGTGTGCATGGCAAACCTCCTGGGACTCAAGGTCACCGGATTGGAACGGGAATGGAGCCACCCCACCAAGAGAAAGCCGGCCCCCGGGCCGGCGGAGGAATACCGCCCGCGCGCTTCGAAAAAGAGTGCGGCGGCCATTGACGCAAAAGAGAATCCACGTCTCGAGGAGGGCCGTCAAGCGGGAACCGCGGGGACGAACGCGGAAGCCGGGGTGGACATCGGCGGCGGGGCCGGCGGGCCCATGGGGTACAATCGAATTCCATGAGCTCCGCGTCTTTCCACCCCGCGATAACCGCCTGGTTCGAGGCTCGCTTTCCGGGTCCCACCGAGGCGCAAGCCCGGGCTTGGCCATCCATACAGGCCGGCCGGCACACGCTCATCGCCGCCCCCACCGGCTCGGGGAAGACCCTCGCCGCGTTCCTCGCCGCCCTGGACGACCTGGTCCGGCGAGGCGAGCGGGGTGAGCTGACCGACGAGACCCACGTCCTCTACGTCTCGCCGCTGAAGGCCCTGTCCAACGACGTGGAGAAGAACCTCCGGGAACCCCTGGCCGGGATCGGTGCGGAGCTGGCGGCGCGCGGGCGGCCGGAGATCGACATCCGGGTGCTGGTGCGAACCGGGGACACCCCCGCCCGCCAGCGCGAGGCCATGGTGCGCCGTCCGCCGCACATCGTGGTCACCACCCCGGAGTCGCTCTACATCCTCCTCACCAGCGAGCGCGGCCGCCGGATGCTTCGCACCGTGCGGACGGTGATCGTGGACGAGATCCACGCGGTGGTGGGAACCAAGCGCGGTTCGCACCTGGCCCTCTCCCTGGAACGGCTCGCGGACCTGGCCGGCCGGCCGCCGGTCCGGATCGGCCTCTCCGCCACCCAGCGCCCGATCGAGGAGGTGGCGCGGTTTCTGACCGGCGCCGCCGGCGCCGACTGCGCGATCGTCGACACCGGCCACGCCCGGAAGCTGGACCTGGCGATGGAGATCCCGTCGTCGCCGCTGGAGGCGGTGATGTCGAACGAGGTCTGGGAGGAGATCTACGACCGTCTGGCCGCGCTGATCGACGCCCACCGCACCACCCTGGTCTTCGTCAATACCCGGAAGATGGCCGAGCGCACCGCGCGGCACCTGAGCGAGCGGCTGGGGGCGGAGCACGTGACCTCCCATCACGGGAGCCTCTCCCGGGAGCAGCGGCTGGGGGCGGAGGAGCGGCTCAAGGCCGGCTCGCTCAAGGCCCTGGTGGCCACCGCCTCGCTCGAGCTGGGGATCGACATCGGCGACGTGGACCTGGTCTGCCAGCTCGGGAGCACCCGGTCCATCGCCACCCTCCTGCAACGGGTGGGACGGTCCGGCCACGCGGTCACCGGGCTCCCCAAGGGGCGCCTCTTCCCCCTCTCCCGGGACGAGCTGGTGGAGGGGGCGGCGCTCCTCGACGCGATTCATCGCGGAGATCTGGACCGCCTGCGGATCCCCGCCGCCCCCCTCGACATCCTCGCCCAGCAGATCACCGCCGAGGTGGCGGCCTCGGAAGAGCGGACCGAAGCGGAACTCTACGCGATGGTCCGCCGGGCGCACCCCTACCGCGATCTCCCCCGCGAGGATTTCGACGCGGTGGTGAGGATGCTGGCCGAGGGCTTCACCACCCGGCGCGGCCGGCGCGGGGCATGGATCCACCGGGACGCGGTGAACCGCCGGCTCCGGCCCCGGCGGGGAGCGCGGCTCACCGCCATCACCTCGGGGGGCGCCATCCCCGACAACGCCGACTACCGGGTGGTGCTGGATCCGGCCGAGCTGACGGTGGGGACGGTGAACGAGGACTTCGCGGTGGAGAGCATGGCCGGGGACATCTTCCAGCTCGGAAACACGTCCTGGCGCATCCTTCGGATCGAGCCGGGGACGGTGCGGGTCGAGGACGGGGGGGGCCACCCGCCCACGATCCCCTTCTGGTTGGGGGAGGCGCCGGGCCGGACCGACGAGCTGTCCGCCGCGGTCTCCCGCGTCCGATCGCTGGCCCGCGACGGAAACCCCGAAGCGGTCCGCGGGCGTCTGGCCGCGATTCCCGGTCTCCCCCCGGGCGCCGCGGCCCAGATCGCCGACTACCTGGTCGCGGCCCGGGCCGCCCTGGGGGCGATCCCCACCGTGGGCACCTTCATCCTGGAGCGGTTCTTCGACGAGAGCGGCGGCATGCAGCTCGTCCTCCACGCTCCCCTGGGCAGCCGCCTGAACCGCGCCTGGGGGCTGGCGCTCCGCAAGCGTTTCTGCCGGAAGTTCAACTTCGAGCTCCAGGCCGCGGCCGACGAGAACGCCATCGTCCTCTCGCTCGGACCCACCCACAGCTTCCCCCTGGACGAGGTCTTCCGCTACCTGAACGCGGCCACGGTGGGCGGCGTCCTGACCCAGGCCCTCCTCGACGCCCCGCTGTTCGCGGTCCGCTGGCGGTGGACGGCCTCCCGGGCCCTGGCCGTCCCCCGCTTCCGGGGCGGGAAGAAGGTCGCGCCCCCGCTCCTGCGGATGGAGGCCGACGACCTGGTCTCGGTGATCTTTCCCGACCAGATGGCCTGCCTGGAGAACGTCGCCGGCGACCGGGAGATCCCCGACCATCCGCTGGTCGCGGAGACCCTGCGCGACTGCCTGACCGACGCCATGGACCTGGACGGGCTGACGTCGCTGCTGGCCGCGATGGAGCGCGGCGAGCGAACCCTCCTGGCCCGCGACCTTCGCGAACCCTCGCCCCTGGCCCAGGAGATCCTGAACGCCAAGCCCTACGCCTTCCTCGACGACGCGCCCCTGGAGGAGCGGCGCACCCAGGCGGTCCAGAGCCGGCGCTGGCTGGATCCGGAGACCGCGTCGGATCTGGGGGCGCTCGACGCCGACGCCATCCGCCGGGTGCGGGAGGAAGCCTGGCCCCGGCCGCGGACCCCCGACGAGCTTCACGACGCGCTGGTGCTCCTGGGCTTCCTCACCGCCGGGGAGGGCGACGCGGGCGGGGACCTGGCCGCGCTCCTGGAGGCGCTGGGGACGGAGCGGCGGGCCGCGGTGATGACCGCGCCCGGCGCTCCCGCGGGATTATGGGTGGCGGCGGAGCGGCTTCCCGAGCTTCGGGCGGCGTTTCCCGGCGCGGTACTGGAACCGGCGATCGAAGCTCCCGAGCCCCGCGCCCCGGGCCGGGAGGAGGCGCTTCGGGAGCTGGTGCGCGCCCGCCTGGAGGGGTTGGGACCGGTCACCGCCCGCGCGCTCGGCGATCCCCTGGGACTCTCCGATCCGGACGCCGAGGCCGCCCTGGCCGCCCTCGAGTCCGAGGGCATCGCGCTCCGCGGCCGCTTCACCCCGGGCGGGACCGAAACCGAGTGGTGCGAGCGGGGGCTCCTGGCCCGCATCCATCGCTACACCCTGAAGCGGCTTCGCCGGGAGATCGAACCGGTCTCCCCCGCCGAGTTCATGCGGTTCCTCCTCCGCTGGCAGGGGGTGGCGGGCGAGCGGGCCGAGGGACCGGCGAGCCTGGCCCGCGCGGTGGAACAACTGGAAGGCTTCGAGGCCCCGGCGGTGGCCTGGGAGGGGGACATCCTCCCCGCCCGGGTCGCGGACTACGACCCGGCCTGGCTGGATTCGCTCTGCCTCTCGGGGCGGATCGCGTGGGCGCGGGTGAGGCCGGCCGCCGCCGGCGGGGGGCGCGGAGGAAACGAGACCCTCCGGCCGGCGGGGAACGAGGGATCCGCGCCGGGGCCTCGGGCGGCGGACGCCCGCCCCCGGACCCGAGGCGGCCCGGTCCGCACCACCCCGGTGGCCCTGGTGGCGCGGCGGAACCTTCCCCTCTGGCTGGCCGTTTCCC
>CAYRIJ010000275.1:0-5348 GCA_964424285.1 uncultured bacterium | reverse complement strand
GCGGTGGATCTGAACAGCGGGGTGGAGTCGGAACCGGGAGTGAAGGATCCCGAACGCGTGCGGCGGGCGCTCGGGCTCTTGGCCGGGCTGGCGCCGCCGGAGGAAGACGCATGGCCCTGGTAGAGCGTCCCGATAGCCGAGGATATTTCGGGGATTTCGGTGGGAAATTCGTGCCGGAGACCCTGATGGGGGCCCTGGCCGATCTGGAGGCGGCCTACGCCCAGGCCCGGCGGGATCCCGCCTTCGAGGCGGCGTGGACGGAGGCGCTGAACACCTACGCGGGCCGGCCGACGCCCCTCACCGAGGCGCCGCGCCTGGGCGCGTCGGTGGGGGGGGCGCGGGTGTTCCTGAAGCGCGAGGACCTCCTCCACACCGGCGCCCACAAGATCAACAACGTGCTGGGGCAGGTGCTCCTGGCCCGGCGCATGGGGAAGACCCGGATCATCGCCGAGACCGGCGCCGGCCAGCACGGGGTGGCCACCGCCACGGTGTGCGCGCGCTACGGCCTCGCGTGCCGGGTGTACATGGGGGAGGAGGACGTGGCCCGCCAGTCCCCGAACTACTTCCGCATGCGGCTCCTGGGGGCCGAGGTGGTCCCGGTGGCCTCGGGAAGCCGGACGCTCAAGGACGCCACCAACGAGGCCATCCGCGACTGGGTGGCCAACGTCGCCGATACCTTCTACGTGATCGGGTCGGTGGTGGGGCCCCATCCCTACCCGCGCATGGTGCGGGATTTCCAGTCGGTGCTGGGGAGGGAGGCGCGGGAGCAGGTGATCGCCGCCCTCGGCCGCCTTCCCGACGCGGCGCTGGCCTGCGTGGGGGGCGGGAGCAACGCCATGGGACTCTTCCACGCCTTCCTCGACGACCCGGTGCGGCTGGTCGGGGTGGAGGCGGCGGGGGAGGGGATCGCCACCGGCCGTCACGCCGCGACCCTGGGCCACGGGCGGGCGGGGGTGCTCCACGGCACCCGCTCCCTGCTGCTCCAGGATGCCGACGGCCAGGTGGCGCCGGTCCACTCCATCTCCGCCGGCCTGGACTATCCGGGGGTGGGTCCGGAGCATGCCTGGCTTCACGCCACCGGCCGCGCCGAGTACGTCTCGGCCACCGACCGGGAAGCCCTCGACGCCTGCGTGAAGGTCTCCCGGCTGGAGGGGATCATCCCCGCCCTGGAAACCGCCCACGCCCTCGCCCATCTCGAGCGATTGGGGCCCGAGCTGGGCCCCGGGGGGGCGGTGGTGGTCTCGTTCTCGGGGCGGGGCGACAAGGACGTCCCCACCCTGAGCCGGCTTCTCGACCTGGGGGGGCACCATGAGTGAGCGGCTTCGCGCTCTGACCGCTCGAGCGGGGGAGCGGCCCCTGGTGATCCCGTACCTCACCGCGGGCTGGCCGCGGGCCTCGGAGACCGTGGACCTCCTCTCGGCCCTCGAGCGCGGGGGCGCCGACGCGGTGGAGCTGGGGCTTCCCTTCAGCGATCCTCTGGCCGACGGTCCGGTGATCCAGGGCACGTCCCAGGCCGCCCTCTCCGCCGGCATCACCCACGCGGGGATCCTGGAGCTGGCCGCGGCCTTCCGCGAGCGTTCGGAGCTCCCCCTGGTGGTCATGGGCTACGTGAACCCGATCCTCTCCTTCGGACCCGAGCGTTTCTTCGGCGAGGCGGCGCGGGCGGGGGTGGACGGCCTCATCGTTCCCGACCTCCCCCCCGAGGAGGCGGAGGCGCTCCACGCCCCCGCCGCCGCGGCGGGCCTCGCCTGGATCTTTCTCGCCGCCCCCACCAGCTCCGACGAGCGGCTCCGGCGGATCGACGCCCTCTCCACCCACTTCAACTACTGCGTCTCGGTGGCCGGGGTCACCGGGGCCCGGGACGCCCTTCCCGCCGCGCTCTCCGGGTACCTGGCCCGCGCCGCGCGGGTGATGACCAAGCCCTTCGTGGTGGGCTTCGGCATCTCCCGTCCCGAGCAGGTTCGCTCGGTGTGTCCCCCGGCCATGGGGGTGGTGGTGGGGAGCGCCCTCCTTCGCGCCCTGGGGGAGGAGCCCGATCCCGGCTCGCGCGTCCGTCGCGCCGAGGCCTTCGTGCGGGGGCTTCGGCCGTGAGCCGCGCCGCTCCGCCCCGGACCGCGATCCTCGGTCTGGGCCTCGTCGGGGGCAGCCTGGCCGGAGCGCTGGTCGAGCGGGGGTGGCCGGTAGCGGGCTGGGATCCCGACCCGGCGGCCCGCCGGCTCGCCGCCCGGCGGGGGGCGGCGTGCGGCGGGGCGAGCCCCGAAGGCGCCGTCGAGGGGGCGGACCTGGTGGTTCTCGCCGCGCCCCCCCGCGCCAACCTGGAGCTTCTCGCCCGTCTGGCCGGCCGTCCCGGGAGCCCGGTGGTGACGGATACCGGGAGCGTGAAAGGGGAGATCGCCGGTCGGGGCCGCCGGCTCCTGGGCGATCGCTTCGTCGCCGGCCACCCCATGGCCGGCCGAACGCCGGGGGGGGCGAGCCAGGCCGATCCCGCGCTGTTCGCGGGCGCGAGCTGGTTCGTGTGCGGCGGGGGGGCGGGGCCCCGGAAGCGGGTGGAGGCGATGGCGCGGGCGGTGGGGGCGCGCCCGGTCCGGGCGACCCCGGTCCGGCACGACCGGATGATGGCCCGGGTGAGCCACGTGCCCCAGATCCTGGCCTCGCTCCTGGTGGGGGATCTGGCCGCCCGCGACCCCGAGGCCCTGGCCGCGGCCGGGCCGGGGTTTCGGGGATGGGCCCGGCTCGCCGCGTCTCCCCCCGAGCTCTGGATGGAGATCCTGGACGCCAACGCGGGCCCGGTGCGGGCGGAGATCGCGCGCCTGGAGCGCGCCCTGGCCGGCTTGCGCTCCGGGTGGGAGCGGACGGACAATGCTCCGCTCCGGGTTCTGGAGCGGGGTCGGCGCGGCCACGAGTTGCTGGAACGGAGACCCGGCCGGCGGACCCCTGGATCCGCCAAGAGGAGATAGCGATGCTCATCGTCATGAAAAAAGGGGCCACCGACCGGGAGATCGAGCAGGTGGTGGAGACCATCAAGAGTCTCGGCCTCACCGCCCACCCCATCCCCGGGGAGCAGCGGACCGCCATCGGCATCACCGGCAACAAGGGGAGCCTGGACCCCAACCAGCTGGAGTCCCTGCCCGGGGTGATGGAGGCCATCCCGGTCTCCAAGCCCTTCAAACAGGTGAGCCGCGAATGGCGGGAGGAGAACACGGTGGTGGACGTGGGCGGG
Source organism: uncultured bacterium (assembly GCA_964424285.1). Lineage (GTDB taxonomy): Bacteria > Eisenbacteria > RBG-16-71-46 > JABDJR01 > JABDJR01 > CAVSKL01. The sequence goes on along the minus strand of CAYRIJ010000275.1, from coordinate 2,128 downwards.
GTGAAGTTCGGGGGCCGGTCCCTGGCGGTGATCGCCGGTCCCTGTTCGGTGGAGTCCTACGAGCAGACCCTGACCGTGGCCCGGGCGGTGAAGGAGGCCGGGGCGCACGTCCTGCGCGGGGGCGCGTTCAAGCCCCGCACCTCGCCCTACTCCTTCCAGGGCCTGGGGGAGGAGGGGCTCCGGATCCTCGACCGGGTGCGGAACGAGGTGGGGATCCCGGTGGTGACCGAGGCCCTGGACACCGAGGGGGTGGACCTGGTGGAGCGGTACGCCGACATGATCCAGATCGGGGCCCGGAACATGCAGAACTTCTCGCTCCTCAAGCGGGCGGGACGGTCCCGGCTTCCCGTGCTCCTCAAGCGGGGGATGAGCGCCACCATCGACGAGCTGCTCCTCGCCGCCGAGTACGTGGTGAGCGAGGGCAATCCCAACGTGGTGCTCTGCGAGCGCGGGGTTCGCACCTTCGCCGACCACACCCGGAACACCCTGGATCTCTCGGCCATCCCGGCGGTCCAGCGGCTGAGCCACCTCCCCATCATCGCCGATCCCAGCCACGGGACCGGGAAGCGGGAGAAGGTGGTGCCCATGGCCCGCGCGGCCGTCGCGGCGGGGGCGGACGGCCTGATCATCGAGGTCCACCACCGGCCGGAGACCGCGCTTTCCGACGGGTACCAGGCCCTGGTTCCGGACATGTTCGCGGATCTGATGAGGCAGCTCGCCCGGCTGGCCCCGGTGGTGGGGCGGGAACTTCCCGAGGCTCCGGCGCCGGTGAAATGAGAGGCCGGGTGGGGTTCCCGGTGGACGCCGCCCCGCTCCTCCGCCTACACTGATCGCTGCTCGTTCCCCGACGCGAACACCCTGCAGACGGCCTATTCGTGAATATCAGCGCGCTCAAAACCGGAAGCAAGATCAACGGACGCTATGTGGTCAAGGGCCGCATCGGCGTGGGCTGGGAAGGCGTCACCTACCAGGTCAAGGACCGCCTCGACGGCCGGCTCAAGGCCATCAAGTTCATCACCAACGTCAAGCGCCGGAAGTCCATCCTCAACCAGGCCCGGGTGCTGGTTCGCCTCCATCATCCCAACATCATCAACTACTACAACGTGGACCGGGTGGAGATCGCGGGGGAGAGCCATTACTTCCTCCTGGTGGAATACCTCCAGGGACCGCGGCTTTCCCAGACGATCCGGCGCCACTTCCGCCGCTCCGATCAGGCCCCGCTCTTCTACGGGCTACGGATCTTCTACCAGATCTGCCGCGGCATGGCCTACGTCCACGACCAGCGGATCCTCCACGACGATCTCCACACCGACAACATCATCCTCACCGGGGATGCGGAGTCCCCCACGCCCAAGCTCTTCGATTTCTGGGGAAGCCGGGGGGGGAACAGCTCCGATCGCCGGGCGTTCGATCTTCGCAGCGCGGGGCAGGTGCTGTTCGAGATCATGACCGGGCACGACGACTACGACCGCGCGGAGCTGGAGTGGCTTCCCCGGGGCGTGGCCCAGATCATCCGGCGCGCCCACGCCCGGATCCACACCTACCATACCTTCCGCGAGATCCTCGAGGACCTGGAGCAGCTTCGGGCCTGGGACTGACCGCCCGAGGGGGTCAGTCGTGGTACTTCTTCTCCCCCGCGGTCACCGCCAGGGGCACCCGGTTCTCCGGGGGCACCAGGGGACAGGCCCACCGGTCGTTGTAGGCGCAGTAGGGGTTGTAGGCGGTGTTGAAGTCGATGAGCACCCGGCCGTCCGCCGCCGGCTCCACGTAGACGTAGCGCCCCACCCCGTAGGTCTCCTTTCCGGTGGTGGCGTCCTGGAAGGGGAGGAAGAGGGACGGATCCTCGCCGGAACGGAACACGGTGAGGGTGAAGGGGACGGCCTCGCGGCGGAGGTGCACGCGGAAGGCCACGCGGTAGGGACGGACGTTTCCCATGGTGTCCATCAGGGTGTCGGGGGCGCCGGCCGCGGACCGGTCGGGATCGGCCAGGAAGCGGAAGGACGGATCGGGGGGGAAGTAGTGGAGCCCCCTGAACGCCGCCCGCTGCTCCGGGGTGAGGGGCGACTCCGGCCGTCCGAAATAGGCGTCCTTGGCCGCGCGATGGGCGAGGAGGGAGTCCGCCCAGCCG
>CAYRIJ010000274.1:0-5360 GCA_964424285.1 uncultured bacterium | reverse complement strand
TCCTGGTGGACGCGGCCGGCGACGACCGGTACGCGGCGGGTTCCGGGGCCCAGGGGTTCGGGCGCGATTTCGGCCTGGGGGCGCTGGTGGATCTCGCCGGGCGCGATAGCTCCATCGCCGCTTGGCGCGCGATGGGGTGCGGGGAGCGGATGGGAGCGGGTGTCCTGGTGAATGCCGGGGGAGCGGATGTGTACGAGGCGCCGGGCCGCGCCCTGGGGTTCGGGGACGACCTGGGCCTGGGGATGTTCCTGGACGCCGGGGGAGCGGACGACTACGCGGCGGGCCGGCTGATGTTCGGAGCCGGCCTCCGCCAGGGGGCGGGCTGGTTCGTGGACCTGGCCGGGGAGAACCGCTGCCGGAGCGCTCCGGGGCTGAGATGGGACCGCTCCGCGGGGTTCGTGGACAGCCGGGGTGGAAGTCTCTGGCGCCGCCGCGCCCCCGGGGTGGCGGTCTTCGTGGACATCTCGGGGACCTTCGGGTCGGGGGACCGGCTCTCGGACCTGGCGCGCAAGCTGGCCGGAGGGCGGGTCGCTCCACCCCGAGGTTTCGGCGAGCGCCTCGGCGGGATCTACTGCGACCGGGGGCCGGCGCGGGCCGGCGGGGACTCCGGCGCGTCGCCCTCGGGCCAATGACCGGCGCGGCCGTGTGTCCCGTGACCGAACCGGCGAAGGGCGCGGAGACGCGTGCCCATTGCACTGCAACTCTTGAACGGCCGCATGTGAAGGCCCCTGGAGAACCGACATGAAGCTCCTGGTGATCGGTGGGACCCGTTTCCTGGGACGGCACCTGACGGAGATCGCCCTGGCCGAGGGGCACGAGGTGACCCTCTTCCATCGCGGGAAGACCGGGGCGGACCTCTTCCCCGGCGCCGAGCACGTGCTGGGGGACCGGGACGGCGGGCTGGAGAAGCTGAACGGCCGCCGATGGGACGCGGCGATCGACACCTGCGGCTACGTACCGCGCCTGGTTCGCGCCGCGGCCGGGTACCTGGCCGACAAGGTGGAGCACTACACCTTCGTCTCCAGCATCTCGGTCTACCGGAAGTTCACCCACGACATGGACGAGAGCGCCGAGGTCGCGACCCTCGACGACCCGACCACCGAGGAGATCACCGGCGAGACCTACGGCGCCCTGAAGGCCCTCTGCGAGACCGCGGCCGAGCGCGCCATGCCGGGCCGGGTGCTCGTCGCCCGCTCCGGCCTGATCGTCGGCCCCTACGACCCGACGGACCGGTTCACCTACTGGGTGCGGCGGATCGCCACCGGGGGACGGTACCTGGCGCCCGCCCCGCCCGAGGCCCCGGTCCAGGTCATCCACGCCGCCGACCAGGCGGCCTGGTTCCTCCGCATGGCCGAGGGCCGGCGGACCGGGGTGTTCAACGTCACCGGGCCCCGGGAGCCGGTGGCCATGGGGGACCTGTTCCGGATCTGCCGCGAGGTGAGCGGGAGCAACGCCGAGCCGGAATGGGTGCCGGTGGAGTTCCTGGTCGAGCGGAAGGCGGAGCTCTGGAGCGAGATTCCCCTGGTGCCCCCGCCCGAGGAGGGGGGGATCCTGTCCGTCAACATCGACCGGGCGCTCCGGGACGGCCTTACCTTCCGCTCCACGGTTCAGGTCGTGCGCGAGACCCTGGCCTGGGACATGAGCCGCCCCCCCGGCACCACCCTCAAGTCCGGCCTCACCGCGGATCGCGAGGCGAAGCTCCTCACGGCCTGGGACGCGCGGTCGGGGGGGTAGATCCCGGCCGGCAGAGGAAAGCCGGGGCCTCGCGGCCCCGGCTTCCCTTGTGCGCTCAGCTCCAGCGAACCGGGCAGAAACCGCCCGGCCGGGATACGAATCCCCGCCTACGTCCCCGCGGTGTAGTCGGTGGCGTAGACGATCTGCTCCTTGGTCAGGGTGTCGATCGCGTAGCCCATGGTCTTGAGCTTCAGCCCCGCGATGTCCTGGTCCTGCTCCAGCGGGATGTCGTAGACCTTCTTCTCCATCTTCTTCCCCTCGCGCGCGAGCCGGAGCAGCGAGAGGAACTGGTTGGCGAAGGACATGTCCATCACCTCGGAGGGGTGCCCCTCGGCGGCGGCCAGGTTCACCAGCCGTCCCTTGGCCAGGACGAAGATCTTCCGCCCGTTCTTGAGGGTGTACTCCTCGTTGTTGGCCCGGACCTCGCGCTTGGACTTGGAGATCTTCTCCAGGTCGTCGAGGTTCAGCTCGCAGTCGTAGTGGCCGGTGTTGCAGACCACCGCCCCTTCCTTCATGCGGGCGAAGTGGCGCTCCACGATCACGTCCTTCATCCCGGTGGCGGTGATGAAGATGTCGCCGACCTTGGCCGCCTGGTCCATCTTCATGACCTGGAAGCCCTCGAGGGTGGCCTTCAAGGCCGCGGTCGCCTTGACCTCGGTCACGATCACGTTGGCCCCCATGCCCTTGGCCCGCATGGCCACCCCGCGACCGCAGTGGCCGTAGCCCGCCACCACGAAGTTCTTCCCGGCGAGAAGGACGCTGGTGGCGCGGAGAATGCCGTCCAGCGACGACTGGCCGGTCCCGTAGATGTTGTCGAAGTCCCACTTGGTCTCGGCGTCGTTCACCGCCACGATCGGGTAGAGGAGCTTCCCGTCCGCGGCCAGGGCGCGGAGCCGGTGGACGCCGGTGGTGGTCTCCTCGGTCCCGCCCAGGATCGCCGCCGCCTTGTCCGGCCGCTTGGTGTGGACGGTCATGATCAGGTCGGCGCCGTCGTCCAGGGTCAGGGTCGGGTTGAAGGCCAGGCTCTGCTCGATGCACCAGTAGAAGTCCTTCACGTTCATCCCGTGCCAGGCGTGGATGGACGTTCCCTTGGCGGCGAGCGCGGCGGCCACGTCGTCCTGGGTGGAGAGCGGGTTGCACCCCGACCACGAGACCTCGGCGCCGGCGGCCCGAAGCGTCTCCACCAGCACCGCGGTTTCCTTGGTCACGTGGATGCACCCCGCGATCCGCATCCCCTTCATGGGCTTGGTCTTCTTGTACTTCTCCCGGAGGGCCATGAGGACCGGCATCCGGCTCTCCGCCCACTCGATGCGCTTCCGTCCCAGCGGGGCCAGCTCCAGGTCGCGGACCTTGAACCCCTCTCCGGTGTCGAAGCCTTCCTGCTTCTTCGCGTTTCCGTTCTTCTTGGACATGGTCTCTCCTCTTCGTGGGTCGTCATGCCGCCGGCCGGCGGCCTCATGGAAATCGTCGCCCGGCGGGCCCGTGAAGCTCACGGCGCCGGGGCCTCGGATCAACGCTTGATGGCGCCCGGTTTCCGCCCCGCCCGGGGGGCGGCGCCGAACCGGGCCCCGAACACGTCCAGCCGGTGCCAGCGTCCGGTCTCCGGGGTGGGCACGCGCTCGAACTCGGGCACGGTGAGCCCGGCGTCCACGCACCACCCCGCGATCTGGGCGGGATCGAACCCCGCCCAGCGATGCCCTTCCTCCTCCAGCAGCCACGTCTCGTCGTGGGGCCCGAAATCCACGATCACCCCCCGGCCCTCGGGCCGGAGGACGCGGGCGGTCTCCCGGAGCGCGGTTTCGGGGTGGGGGAGATGGTGGAGGATCATGTTGGCCACCACCCCGTCCACCGAGGCCTCGGCGAGGGGAAGCCGCTCCACGTCGGCGCGAAGCAGCCGCGTCCCGTCCCCCGCCCCCGTCTTCCCCCGGGCCCGGGAGAGCATCCCCCGGCTGGTGTCCACCGCCACCACCCGGTCCGCGTAGCGATCGAGGAGCGGCAGGAGCCCCCCGGTTCCGGTCCCCAGATCCAGCACCGTGAGTCCCCGGGGGAGGAGCCCGGCCACCGTGAACGCCCCCGCGTGGTACCCCAGGGACTCGCTCCGGCTTTCGTCCCAGGCCCCCGCGACCCGGTCGAAGAACTCCCGGCTCTTCTCCCGCCGCCGGGCCAGGGTCTCGCCCAGGCGGCGGCGGTCGGCGGCGCTCTCGGCCAGCTCGGGCACGGTGGAGCGGAGCGCCTTCCAGGTTTCGGCCGCCTCGCCGCCGGGGAGCGCGGAGTAGAAGGCCGAGGTCCCCTGGCGGCGGTCCCGCACCAGGTCCGCTTCCCGGAGCACCCCCAGGTGCCCGGAAACCCGGCTCTGGGTCATCCCGAGGATCCCGGTCAGCTCGCCCACCGTGAGCTCCTCCTCCTCCAACAGAGCGAGGATGCGGAGCCGGACGGGGTCGGCCAGGGCCTTGAGTCGGGTGATCGTGGGTGGTTGTTTCATCGTTATATCCGAATCGACCGATAGAATAACCCGGCGGGGCCGCCCCGGCAAGGGAAAAAGGCCCAACTCCCCATGGATTCGGAACTTCGGCAAAAAAAGCGGCTTGCAAAGGAGACCGGTTCGGATAGAGTGACCAGGGCCACCGCTTTAGCAACCCGGCTTGCCCTGCAGCGCGGTTGCCCACTCGAGAATCCGGCCCCGTCATCCGGCGCCGGTCCCAGGGGAGATCCCCCCGTCGGCAGTTTCCAACGATCGTCCGTCGTCCCGGGGGCGTGCCATGGCCCGGGCCGCGTGGAGTAGAGACGTGCGCGTGCTCGGGGTGATTCCGGCCAGGTACGGGTCGACGCGGTTTCCGGGGAAGCCCCTGGCCGCCATCGCCGGAAAGCCCCTGATCGCCCACGTCATCGACCGGGCCCGGGAGGCCGGGAGGATCGAGCGCCTGGTGGTGGCCACCGACCACGAGGGAATCGCCGCGGCGGCGCAGGACTGCGGGGTGGAGGTGCGGCTCACCCCGACCGACCTCCCTTCGGGCTCCGACCGGGCGGCCCGGGTGGTGCGGGAGCTGAAAGACGAGGGGGACGTCTACGACCTGGCGGTGAACTTCCAGGGGGACGAGCCGCTTCTCCCGGGAGAGTCGGTCGACCGGCTGGTGGAGCGGATGGAGCGGGAAAGCGGCGCCGACCTCGGCACCCTGGCCGTTCCCGCCGCCGCCGGAGAGTTCGACGACCCCAACGCGGTCAAGGTGGTGCTGGGAACGGACGGCTTCGCCCTCTACTTCTCGCGGGCCCCGATCCCGTACCGGCGGAGCGGGGACGGCGTGGGGCCGCTCAAGCACATCGGCATCTACGTCTTCCGGACCGCGTACCTGGAACGGTTCGTGGGTCTTTCCCCGAGCGCCCTGGAGCGCTCGGAAGGGCTGGAGCAGCTCCGGGCGTTGGAGGCGGGCGCCCGGATCGTGGTGGAGGTGGGGAGGTGGCCGTCCCGGGGCGTGGACACCCCGGACGACGCGGAATCGGTGGCCCGGATCCTTGCCGGGCGCGCGGGGGCCGCGGGCTGATCGGGGCGCGCGGAGGGTCCGGGCGGATGGGCGGACGGCGGGGAACCCCCGCCCGGCGGGGCTGGTAGAATCGTGGACGACGGGACA
>CAYRIJ010000273.1:0-5363 GCA_964424285.1 uncultured bacterium | reverse complement strand
GATCCGGTCGTGCCCCCCTGCTATGATGTCCCCTCGAACCGACCCGGGCCGGCGCCCCCGGCCCAGGCGGAGCCGCGCGTCCGTAGCCCCGGAGGTATCCCGTGCCCGACACCCGTTCCGCCGCCTGCCCCCTGGACTGCCCCGACGCATGCTCGCTCACCGTCACCGTCGCCGACGGCCGGGTGGCCGCGGTGGACGGGAGCGAGCGGAACCCGGTCACCGCGGGCTACATCTGCGCCAAGGTGCGCCGGTTCCCCGAAGCCATGTACGGCGAGGAACGGGTCCTGAAGCCGCTCGTGCGCGTCGGCCCCAAGGGCGAGGCGTCCTTCCACGAGGTGAGCTGGGAGAAGGCGCTGGACGTGGTGGCCGAGCGTCTGGACGAGACGCGACGCCGGTACGGCGGCGAGGCCATACTGCCGTTCTATTACGGCGGCTCCAACGGCTTTCTCTCCCAGGACACCACCGACGCCCGGCTCTTTCGACGGCTGGGCGCCTCGAACCTGGCCCGCACGGTGTGCGCCGTCCCCACCAGCCGCGCCGCCCAGGGCCTTTACGGGAAGATGGCCGGGGTCGCCTATCCCGACTACGTCCACGCCCGCCTGATCGTGGCCTGGGGGGTGAACCCCGCGGTCTCCGGCATCCACCTCATGCCCTTCATCCAGGAGGCGCAGAAGCGCGGGGCGAAGCTCGCGGTGATCGACCCCCGCCGCACCAAGCTCGCCCGGCGATCCGACCTCCACGTGGCTCCGCACCCCGGGACCGATCTTCCGCTGGCCCTGGCGGTGGTGAACCTGTTGTTCGAGAACGGCTGGGCCGATGAAGCGTTCCTCGACGAGCACACCGACGGCGCCGACCGCCTGCGCCGGGCCGCCGCGGCGTGGAACCCGCACAAGGCGGCCAGCATCTGCCGCATCACCCCGCTCGAGATCGAGCAGCTGGCAAAGCTCTATGCCGAGTCGTCCCCGGCGGTGATCCGCTGCGGCTGGGGCCTGGAACGGAACCGGAACGGCGGCTCGGCGGCGGCGGCGGTCCTGGCGCTGCCGGCGGTGGCGGGGAAGTTCGGGGTGCGGGGGGGAGGCTACACCCTCAGCAACTCCTCGGTCTGGGGCCTCTCCTCCGAGGCCTCGGCGGGCGAGCCGAAGCCGGCGGTCCGGACGGTGAACATGAACGAGCTGGGAAGGACCCTGGCTCCCGACGCCCACACCCCGGTCATGGCGCTCTTCGTCTACAACTGCAACCCGCTCGCCACCATGCCCGAGCAGGAGAAGGTGCGGAAGGGGCTCCTCCGCGAGGATCTCTTCACCGTGGTCTTCGATCCGTTCCTGACCGACACCGCCCGCTACGCCGACGTGGTGCTCCCCGCGGCCACGTTTCTCGAGCGGCGGGAGCTCTCCAAGGGGTACGGGGCGTTCGCGCTCCAGGCCACCGAGCCCGCCGCGTCCCCGGCGGGGGAGTCGCGCACCAACCACGAGGTGTTCGCGGATCTCGTGCGTCGGCTGGGGCTGGCACGGCCCGGGGATGCGGAAAGCGAGGACGAGGTCCAGCGAGCGATCCTCGTCGCCCACCCCGAGGGGAAGCGGCTGGCCGCCGAGCTGGCCGCGGGCGGCCTGGCCGTGCCGGGTTTCGGCGCGACGCCGGTGCAGTTCGTGGACGTCTTTCCCGGGACGCCGGACCGGCGCGCGCATCTCTTCCCGGACGAGCTGGATCGCGAGGCTCCCGAGGGGCTCTACGGCTACCGCCCGGATCCCGGCGACCGGCGGTATCCGTTGGCCCTGATCTCCCCCGCCACCGACAAGACGATCAGCTCGAGTCTCGGTCAGCTCCGCCGGGACCCGGTGCCGCTTCGCATCCACCCCGTCGACGCGGTGCCGCGAAGGATCGCCGACGGCGACCGGGTCCGGGTCGTGAACGACTCCGGCGAGGTCGTCTGCCGCGCGGCGATCGATCCCGACGTCCGGGCCGGGGTGGTGGAGCTCCCCAAGGGGCTCTGGAGCCACAACACGGAGAACGGGGCGACCGCCAACGCGCTGGCCCCGGACACCCTGACCGATCTCGGGGGCGGCGCGTGCTTCAACGACGCGCGCGTCCAGGTGACGCGGCTCGGGGAGTGAACGGACGGCGCACCGGGATCCGACCCGGCGCGCCGCCGTTCGGGGCGCCTCGCCATTTCCGAGCGACAACCCCCATCGCCGTCGCGTCTACACCCGCCGAACGCTGAACGGAATGGTCACCGTACCGAAGATGTTCCCGGTCCTGGCGTTCACCAGGTCCTGGCGGAAGACCACCTGCGCCTCGCCCGGGCTCACCTTCTGGAAGTAGAGGTAGCCGGAGATGTGTCCGTTCGGCTCCACCACGCCCTCGGGCAGGGCCTCGCGGACCATTTCCCGGGTGGGGAGATTGATGGATTTCCAGTAGGTGTAGTAGTTGTCGTAATAGAGCGGGTCGTAGTAGAACGGACCGGCCCAGTGCGCGAGCGTCGGGTACATCGGCCCGAGGTAGGGCGCCACGTCGAACCCGTCCTCGTCGAACTCGGGCTCCTCGACCGGGGGATAGAGGTTCTCCACCACGGGCTCCTGGACGGTGCCGCTCACCCCGTAGGGCGGGAGCGCGGCGTAGCGGACGCCTCGGGGGCCCACCAGGGAGAAGTCGGTATAGCGGATCCGGACCGGCCGGGTGCCGTGGTTCTGGATGGTGACCCGGATCGGGGTCACGTCATCGAGGATGGCCGCCCGGCCGATCCACACGTTGGGTTCGGCGAGAACGTCCACGCTGTCCACGTTCGAGACCGCGGCGAAGGGTTCGCCGACGACCTCCTTGGCGCCGGGGGCGGGGGTGAGCTGGGCCTGGGAACCGCAGCCGGCCAGGGCCAGAAAGAAGGCCGCCGAGAGGCCGGCGGCGCCGATCGTAAATCGCGAGCGACCGTGAACGTGCTTCATGATGATTCTCTCCTTCATGACGAGTGCTTCATTCCAAAACGATGTCTTGATCAATCCCACCGGTTGTCCGATCCTGAGTGGGCGTTCGCACATCTGGAATATCCGAAAACACGACGACCTATTTCGTCCTTTGTGGGGCCGGGTCGGGAGCAAATTGCCGGTTGACGGGCTGGGACCTAGATGGTAATAATTAGCACATGAGAAACGGTCGTAAGAAGGATCCGGGAGATGCCGGCGTCCGCGCCGCGGAGCCGGTGGCCCGGTGGTGCGAGGCGTTCGAGCAGATCTGCCGGGACCGGGGGATCCGGGTAACTCCCCAGCGGCTTGCGGTTTACCGCGCCCTGGCCGAGGACCTGAGCCATCCCACCGCGGACCAGGTGCACGCGCGGCTCCGCCCGGAGATGCCGAGCCTGTCCCTGGCCACGGTCTACCGGATCCTGGAGTCCCTGGAGGGGGAACGGCTCATCCGCCGGGTGAGCACCCTCGACGGGGTGGGGCGGTTCGACGCCAACCTCGACGCCCACCAGCACCTGGTGTGCCGGGGCTGCGGCCGCATGACCGACTTCGACGAGGCGTCCCTGGCACGGATCCGGTTGCCACGGACCGCCGCCTCCGGCTTCACCGCCGAGGGGCTCGACATCCGGATCATCGGACTTTGCGACGCGTGCCGCGACTCCGCCGGGAAGGCCGGCCGGAGCTGACGGCGCACTTTGAACACCGGGGCGGTGGACGCCTCCCCGGATCATGAGGAGACATCGAACATGGCAGAGTTGAAGGGCTCCAAGACCCACCAGAACTTGAAGGACGCATTCGCCGGCGAGAGCCAGGCCAACCGCCGCTATCTCTACTTCGCCAAGATCGCCGACGTCGAGGGCTATCCCGAGGTGGCGGGGAACTTCCGCGAGACCGCCGAGGGTGAGACCGGCCATGCCCACGGCCATCTGGACTACCTGAAGAAGGTGGGCGACCCGGCCACCGACCTCCCCATGGGCGCCACCGACGAGAACCTGAAGGCGGCCATCGCGGGCGAGACCCACGAGTACACCGACATGTACCCGGGAATGGCCAAGACCGCGCGCGAGGAAGGCTTCACGGAAATCGCCGACTGGTTCGAGACCCTGGCCAAGGCGGAGAAGTCCCACGCCGGGCGTTTCACCCAGATGCTGAAGTCGATCAGCTGATCGGGGTTTGCAATCGCGGGCGGAGGGCCGGCGAGGCCTTCCGCCCGGACTTTCTCCGGGACCCGGGCGGCGCGAACCGGCCGGGTCGGGGAGGCGATGCCGGGAGGGGAGCGCCATGAGCGAAGCCGGGAAGAACGTCTCGTACCAGCCCACCGAGGGCATCTCCTACGATCCCGCCGAGCCGGTCTACTGGGACCGGGCGGGGCTCGCGAAGGAGATCACCCGCACCTTCGAGATCTGCCACGGGTGCCGCCTCTGCTTCAAGTACTGCGACACCTTTCCCGATCTCTTCTCGCTCCTCGACAACAAGTACGACGGCGACGTGCGGAAGATCACCCCGTCCGAAACCGAAACGGTTCTCGACACCTGCTTCCAGTGCAAGCTCTGCGAGGTGCAGTGCCCCTACACCGAGCGGGACGGCCACGAGTACCGGCTCGATTTCCCCAAGATGGTTCACCGCCAGCGGGCGATCCGGGCCCGCGAGCAGGGCGTGCCGCTCCGCGACCGCATCCTGGCCGACCCCGACCGCGCCGGGAAGATGGCCCGCATGAGCTTCGGGATGGCCAACGTGGCCAACCGGACCGCGATCCACCGGTGGTTCATGGAGAAGGCGCTGGGGATCCACCGCGAGAAGCTCCTCCCCGACTTCGCCGGCGAGACCTTCGAGGCCTGGGCGGAGAAGAACGGCCGGATGGCCGCCGAGCCTGGCGGCGAGGCGGTCCTCTTCCAGACCTGCTTCGTTCAGAACAACGAGCCGGAGCTGGGGCGGGACACGCTCGAGGTGCTGGACCGGAACGGCGTGGACGTGAAGTGCGCCCGCGGGCTCCAGTGCTGCGGCATGCCCGCGTGGGAGAAGGGGGACCTGGCCTCGGTCCAGGCCCAGGCCCGCCGGAACCTGGAGATCCTGGAGCCCTTCGTGGCCAAAGGGGCCAAGGTGCTGGCCATCAACCCCACCTGCTCCATGATGCTTCGCCGGGAGTACCCGACCCTCGTGTCCGCGCCGGACCGCGAGCGCGCCAAACGCGTGGCCGAGGCGGTCATGGACCCGAGCGAGTACCTGTGGTCGATCCGCGACCAGGAGCGGTTCAACACCGACTTCAAGAGCACCCCCGGGGGGAAGGTGAGCTACCACGCCCCCTGCCATCTCCGGGCCCAGGGGGTGGGGTTCAAGGGGCGGGACCTGTTGCGGAAGATTCCGGGGGTGACCCCCGCCTTCGTCATGGAGTGCTGCGGCCACGACGGCACC
>CAYRIJ010000272.1:0-5379 GCA_964424285.1 uncultured bacterium | reverse complement strand
AGGGCGCGCACGCGACGCATCTCCCCCCAGACGCCGAGGTCCCGGTTGCTGGCCCGGCTGTCGGTCCCCAGACACAAACGCACCCCTCCCTCGAACATCGCCCGCACCGGGGGAGCGGGAAGCCCCAGGAACTGGTTGGAGCGGGGACAGAGGCAGAGGTACGCCCCCGAGTCCGCCACGCTCCCGATGTCGGTCGCGGTGAGGTGGACGCCGTGGACCAGGAGCGCTCCCGCGTCCAGCGCGCCCGCCGCGGCCAGCATGGCGGCGGCCGGCTTCCCGGAAACCGGGAAGCTCCGGTCCCACACTCCCAGGGACTCCAGGTACTCGCGAACCGGCCCGGCGCCCTCGGTGAGGAAGCGGTCTTCGCCGGGGGGTTCCCCGACGTGGCTCGACCAGCGCCATCCCCGGTCCCGGCAGAGCGCCGCGGTCTTCGCCCAGAGCGGCGGCCACACCGAGTAGGGGGCGTGGGGGGAGAGGCCGGGGCGAACGCGCCCGGTCTCCGGAAGGGCTTCGGCGCGCTCCACCGAGGCCTCGAACCGGGTCCGCCCCCGTTCCTCGCTCACCCCCAGGAACTCGAAGTACACCCGGGCCAGGATCCAGGGATCGGCGGCCAGCGCCGCCACCCCCTCCGGCCGGGTGGTGATCTCGCCGACCAGCGCCGTGCCCAGCTTCCGGCACTCGGCCAGGCCCGACTCCACTCCGGTCGCGACCGCTTCCGGGCTCATCTCCGCCGCCGCCCGGGCGGTGCTCCCCAGCCAGCCGAAGAAGTCGCCCTCCCGCGCGCGCGGTTCGATCAGGGCGCTCAACGAGAGGTGGGTGTGGGCGTTCACCAGGCCGGGCATGAGGATCGCCCGGCCGAGGTCGTGCACCTCGGCCCGGGGGGACGCGGCGAGCACCGCGGTCTCGGGGCCGACCGCGGTCACCCGGCCGCCGGAAACCGCCACCGCGCCGTGCGCGATCGGGGGACTGACGATCGGCAGGACCCATCGGGCTCGATAGACCTTCACACGCTCCTCCACCGGCGCCGGCGGCCGGAAAGCCGCTCCACCTTGCCAGAGGGCGTCGGGGCGGGCAACGGGAGAACGGCGCACAATTTCCTGGCCTCGGACCTTTCCCCCTTGTAACATATTGTCCCCTAACGCCTTGTATCCAGAAAGCCAGTGAAAGGGCCAGCATGTCCGAACCGGCAGCCCCGCCCCCCGAGTGGGAGGCCCGCGAAGCGGAGCGGATCTATCGCGCGCTTTTCGGCGGGGCGCCCCCCGAACCGGTGCGGGAGCGCTTCATCCGGGCCTCGCGCCGTCTGGACGCCCGCGCCGAACCCTCCGAGGTGGCCGCCTACCGCCGGGCCCTGGATCGGGTGGGGGATCTCGAAGCCCTGGAGATGGCCTGCCGGTACCGGCGGATGCTTCCCCACCTGAGCCGGAAGTTCCGCATCATGGTGACCGTGGCCGAAACCGTGCCCGAGACCCAATCGCACTTCGTGAACGAAACCTCGAGCCTCCTCCGCGGCCTGGCCGTCCTCGCCGCCGGGGGGATCCGCTCGATGGGGAAACTGGCCAAGGGGCTGATGCTCCAGGGGAGGCTCGATCGTGGTTGACCGGACCGTCCCCGGACGCGCGGGAGCCGCGCCCCGTGCATGACGTGATCGTGGTCGGCTCGGGAGCCGCCGGGGTGGCCGCCGCCCTGGAGCTGGCCGAACGCGGGCGAAGGCCCCTCATCCTCGACGTGGGCCACCGGAAGATCGAACGCATCCCCCGGGTGGAGGAGAACCTCTACCGGCACCGCCGCCGCCACGACACCTACCGGCTCCTGATCGGGGACGACCTCGAGGGGCTCTCCAACCTCCTCACCGACCGCCACGTTCCGGTCAAGCTCACCACCCCCAACATGGAGTACGTGACCCGGGACGCGGAGCGACTCTCGCCGATCGAGGAGACCGATTTCCGGACCGTCCAGAGCTTCGCCGCGGGGGGGCTGGCCAACGCCTGGGGCGCGGGCCTCTACCGGTTCGTCGACGAGGACCTCGAGGGCTTTCCCATCACCGCCCGGGATCTGGAGCCCCACTTCGACGCCCTCACCCGGGAGATCGGGATCGGCGGGGAGGAGGACGACCTCACCCCGTTCTTCGGTCCCGCGCGCGGGCTTCGCGCACCGCTTCGTCTCTCCCACAACATCGAGAAGCTCTACCGCGGCTACCGCCGGCGCCGCGAGGCGTTTCACCGGGATCGCTTCTTTCTGGGACGCGCGCGCGTGGCCGCGCTCAGCGAACCCATGGACGGCCGCCCCGCGCTCGACTACTCGAACCTCGAGTTCTGGCAGGACACCCCCGCCATCTACTCCCCGCGTCTCACCCTGGACAAGCTGATCGCCGCCGGCCGGGTGGAGTACCGGAGCGGGATCCTGGTGGAGTCCTGGCGGGAGACCGGCGAGGGGGTGGAGGTGCGCGGGCGGGATCTCGGCGACGGCACCGGGGTGGTCTTCACCGCCCGAAAGCTTCTGCTCGCCGCCGGAGCGGTCAACACCACCCGCATCGTCCTTCGCTCCTTCGAGGACACCGGGACCGAGCTGACCCTCCTCGAGAACCCGGCCCTCCAGGTTCCCCTGGTGCTCCCGGGGAGCCTGGGGCGGGCCCTGGACGTCCACGCCTTCGGTCTGGTCCAGCTCAACCTGGTCTGGCAATCCGCCTCCTATGGGTGCACGGTCCAGGGGAGCATCATGGAGATCACCTCCCCGGCCCGGGCCGAGTTCTTCGAGAGCCTGCCCCTTGCCGCGCGGGACAACCTGGGTCTCCTGCGGACCCTCCTTCCCGCCATGCTCGTCCTCCAGCTGTTCTTCCCCGGACGGGCCCAGAAACCCTCGCGGATCTCCCTCCGCGCCGACGGGGGACTCCGCATCCAGGGCCATCCCAACACCATCGACCTCGGGGGGATGACCCCGTTTCTCGCCCACCTCCGCCGGGCCGGGGCCTATACCGTCCTTCCGCTCATCGTCCGCGTGCCCATGGGGCACGCCATCCACTACGCGGGGACGCTTCCCATGAAGGCTTCCCCGGAGCGCTACCAGTGCGACCCGGCCGGACGCCTGGCCGGGACCCGCGACGTCTTCGTGGGGGACTCGGCCTCGTTCACCGATCTTCCGGCCAAGAACATGAGCTTCGCCATGATGGCCAACGCCATGCGGATCGCCGCCGGGCTGGTCCGCGAACTGGAGGAGGGCGCATGAAGACCGTGCTCGTGACCGGAGCCGGCGGGTTCATCGCGCGCGCCGCCGCCCGCCGCCTGGCCGCCGACGGGTTCCGGGTGATCGGGGTGTCGCGCGCGGGAACGCCGGTGGAAGGCTACGCGCGGGTGGCGCGAGTCGCCCTCGGCGATTCCCTGGAGTCTCTCCTCGCCGAGGAACCGGTGCAGGCGGTGGTCCACGCCGCGGTCCACACCGGCGGGGACGAGTACCGGATCAACGTGGAGGGCGCCCGGCGCTGGCTAGCCGAGACCCGCGACCGGGGAAACCCGCTCCAGATCTTCCTCAGCACCCTGTCCGCCAAGCCCGATGCGCTCTCCGCCTACGGCCGCTCCAAGTACGATCTGGAGGATCCCTTCCGGGAGGCGGGGGGGGTGGCGCTCCGGCTCGGGGTGGTGGTGGGAAACGGCGGCATGTTCGCGAAGATGCGCGACGCCCTGGCCGGCCCCCCGGTGGTGCCGCTCCTGGACGGCGGCCGGTCGCGGGTCCACGTCCTGGGCGTCGACACCCTGGCCGCGATCCTCCCCCGGCTGGTGGCCGGGGACGGGGAGGGTTTCCGGGGCGAGACGCTCCATGCCCAGGAACCGACCTCCTATACCCTCCGCGAGGTCATGGAGTCGATCCGGCGCCACTACGGTTTCCGCTGCCGGTTCCTCCCGGTCCCGTCCCTGCCGGTCCTCTGGGCGGTGTCCCTGGCCGAGCGGATCCCCGGTCTCCGCCTCCCGGTGTCGAGTTCCAACCTGAAGGGCCTCCGCCAGAGCCGGTTCGACCGCTTCCCCTCGGATTTTCCCCGCTTCGGGCTCCCCGAGGAGGGGCTGGACGCCCTGGTGGCCCGGGCGGCAGCGGGAGCCTCCCGCGGCCCTGTGGTAAGCTGACCCTCCGGTTCCTGGCCGCGGGGGTCGAAAGGTTCGGCGCCAACCGTCCGAAAACCGGGTGAACGGAGGCGGGCGCCTCCTCGGCCACGACTTGGACGGCTTCCCGGGAGCTTGGGTGACCACAGCGCACGATTTCAGACCGGAAACGGGCGAGGCCGCGACGGTGTGGGTGGTGATGGCCGCCTACAACGAAGCCTCGGTCATCGCCGGCACCATCCGCGAACTCGTTCCCCGATTCCCCAACGTGGTGGTCGTGGACGACGGCTCCCGCGACGCCACCTATGAGCGCGCCCGCGAGACCGGGGTCCACGTGGTCCGCCACCCCATCAACCTCGGCCAGGGGGCGGCGCTCCAGACCGGGATCCGCTACGCGCTCCGCCGGGGCGCCGGCTACGTGGTGACCTTCGACGCCGACGGGCAGCACGACGTGGAAGACCTTCCCCGCATGCTGGGGGTGCTGAAGGAGCGCGGGGTGGACATCGTCCTGGGAAGCCGGTTCCTGGGTTCGACCACCGACATGCCTCCCGCCCGGCGGTTGGTGCTGAAGGGAGCCGTGGTCTTCACCAACCTCACCGCGGGGGTGAAGCTCACCGACGCCCACAACGGCCTCCGTTTCATGACCGCCGAGACCGCGGCCCGCTTCAGGATCACCCAGAACGGAATGGCCCACGCCTCGGAGTTCATCGAGCAGATCGGGCGGCTGAAGCTCCGATACCTCGAGGTGCCGGTCCACATTCGCTACACCGAGTATTCCCTCGGCAAGGGCCAGCGCCTGTCCAACGCGGTCCGGATCCTGGGCGAGCTCTTCTCCAACTGGGTGGTGCGATGGTAATCAAGCTTCTCCTCACCCTGGGACTCCTGTTCGCGCTTCTCTACGCGAACCTCCAGCAGTCTTCGACCCGGCTTCTCAAGCTGGCCATGTCCCTGATCGTTCTCTTCGGGACCTACCTCGTCTGGTTCCCGGATCGGACCATGACCATCGCCCACTGGGTGGGGGTGGGCCGCGGCACCGATCTCATCCTGTACCTCTGGATCATCATCAGCATCATCTTCATCCTGATCCTCCACCTGCGGGTGAACCGGCTGAACGCCACCATCACCGACCTGGTCCGCCACATCGCCCTGAACGAGGCGGAGCGCGAGGACCCGCCCGCCGGCCGGACCGCGGACTAGCCCGCCGGGATCGACCCCTCGGTCCGGTTCGTCGCCCTTCCGGGCGCGGCGGGACGGGTCGGCACCCCGCCCCCCGCCGCGTTGCGGCTTTCCC
>CAYRIJ010000271.1:0-5398 GCA_964424285.1 uncultured bacterium | reverse complement strand
GGCGAACTCTCGGGTCGGGTGCATCTCCGGCAGCGCGTCGATGACGGTGAGGTTCACCCGGTGCTCTTTGATGAGCCGATCCAGATCCTCGTAGCTGTCACAGATGGCCAGGTGCGTGAGCCACCCGCGCTGTTTCGAGTCGCCTTCCGTCTGGAGGATCACCACGTGGAGCCGCTTCCCGGTGTCCACGCCCATCACGGCGTACCCCTTGCCGGGGGCCTCGTTAGTGCAGCAGGCCAGGACGCTCTGGACGTCCAGCCTGCGTTCCAGGTCCGCCCAGGGGATCCCGATCTTGAGGTTGTAGAACCGCTCGGGGTAGCGGACGGTGCGGTACTCCTCCAGGATCTCCCCCGGGTCCATCTTGGAGCTGAACAGCTGCGAGATGCGGTACCCGTGGATGGCCCGGTCGGGGTAGTCGGCCACCCACTCCCCCTGGTCCTCGTCCAGCTCGTGCTCGCAGTGGGGACAGGCCAAACCGGCTGGCCGCGATGAGCACCACGGACGCCGGAACCCTGGTGACCGAGAAGCTCGACACCCTCGGCCAGCGGCGGCGGGACCTGGAGGCCGGGATCGGTGCCCTGGACCTCTCCATGGACCAGATCCGGCGGGAGGCGGTGGACGAGGCGCATGTGCGAGAAGCCCTGGCTCACACCGCCGAGGTGTTCGAGAGCCTGCCGCCGTTCCGGAAGAAGGAACTGATCCGGTTGGTGTTGACCCGGGCCGAGGTGACCCGAGAGAGCCTGAAGCTGGCGTACCGGGGCCGTCCGCCCGACCTGGCCGTCCTCCAGGGCAAAGAAAAAGAGCGCGACGGCGATACATCGCGCTCTGAGACCCCAGACTGGCTCCTCGGGTAGGACTCGAACCTACAACCCTGCGGTTAACAGCCGCATGCTCTACCATTGAGCTACCGAGGATCGAACCGGTGGCGGGCCCTCGGATCCGGCCCAGCTGGGCCGGCGGCCCGCGCCGGACGGCCCCCTGAAGGAACCCGCCCGGCAAAACGGACACTAAGGCTATCCGGCGGTCCCATGAGGGTCAAGTGGATTCCGGGTTCGTCCGGCCACCCTCGGCCACCGCCCGGCCCGCCCTTCGGCCGCCGCCCGTCGCCCCCCAACCCGGAAGCGATCCGGTGCACCCGGGTACACCGCCGCCACGCTCATCCCGGGGAGCCGGGGACGCCACCCCCGGACGGCACGGCACCCATAAGCCAAACACATACAACCACTTAACCATCCAGCAGATCGCCACCGCCGGACCGGCCTCCCCGCCCCCCTACCGCGCCCGGTTGAGTCGCATCAGGCTCCGCCCGCCCCCGGGGAGCGAGTTGTAGGAGAAGATCGAGATCCCGCCCAGCCCCGCGTCGCGACAGGTGCGGATCTTGGCCTCGGCCGCGGCCAGGCTCTGGTTGTAGACCGCGATTCCCGCCCACACCCGTTCCGGCGGCACCGCCCGCGACAACGCCCGCGCCTGGTCGCCGACCACCGTCCGCGAGGTCGAGTACATCATCGGCGCCACCACGTCGACCATCCCCTCGCGCAGCCAGCGGACCCAGTCCTGGCCGACCTGGGCGTAGGCCCGCTCGGGGTCGGGCTTGACCGCGGCGGAGAGGATCGCCTCGGGTCGCATGGCGCGAACCGCATCGTGGACCGAGGCCACCAGCGCGGTGACCTGGGCCGCCTTGAACCCCATCCACTGCCGCTGGAGTTCCGCGTAGGCCTCGTCCCCCCGCTCGCGGCGAAGCCCGGCCTCGTTGGCGTCCAGCTCCAGGGGATCCACCCCGGTCAGCCGCCGGAAGCCCGCCCGCATGGTCTCGCTGTACCCCACGTCGAGCGCCGGGTAGCGGACGTAGTCCAGGTGGATGCCGTCCAGGGGGTAGCGCGCCAGAAGCTCGGTCACCACGTCCACGAAGTGGTGCACGACCTCGGTATTGCCGGGCTCGAGATACGCCCCCTCGGTCCAGGCGGCCTTGAGCCGCCGGGCCGAGATCGCGGTCATCGGGGTTCCCGCCCGGTCGACCGCCACCCACTCCGGATGGGTCAGGGTCACGTGCCCGGATGGGACGGCGGCGCCGCTTTGCACCAGGTAGACGTTCATCCAGGCGTGGACCCGGATCCCGCGGGCATGGGCCAGTTCCAGCACGTCCTTCAGCGGATCGTAGTGCCCGTAGCGCTTCCAGGCGTCGCGAAGGGGCAACGCCGCCGGCACGATCGACGACTCGTAGTAGGCGTCGCCGCGGCCCCGGACCTGGACGAAGAGATCGGTGATGCCCGCCCGCGCCGCGTCCGCCACCATCCGGCGGATCCCGTCCGGCGACAGGAGCCCGTCCCGGACCACCCAGAGGGCGCGCGGGTCGGACGGCAAGTCCGGGCCGGTCACATGCGGAGCGGCCCCATCCACCGCCGCCCCGACCCCTGGCCTCGCCTCGGCCCGGGCATCGACCGGGACCGCCGCCCCGGATTCGGGGTTCGGGGCCGCGCCGGTCGCTCCGGGGCCCGCCGCGCCCCGCTCCGAGGCCTCGGGGGGAGCGGCCACCGGGGTCCGGAGGGCCGCGTCCGTGGGAGACCCCCCCGGCCCCTGGGCGGCCAGAACCGGGGCGCCGAGCGAGCAGAGGCAGGCGGCCATGAGGAGCGCCCAGCGGAAATCTTTCATCATCCTCCGGTTATCGGCATTGTGCGGTGCGCGGTTGAGGGTAGCCCCCCGGGGACGGCGGGACCAGATGGGAAAGCGCCGGAGCGCCGCCAAGCATCGAAAGAGCCGGGGCATCCCCCCGCGTCGAGTGGCCCCGAGCGCCTCCCCCGCGTCGAAAAGCCCGGGGCGGCCCCCCGCGCCGAAAGAGCCGGGGCCCCCCCGGCGTCGAGAGGCCCGGCGCCTCCAAGCATCGAAAGAGCCCGGGCGCCGCCCCCGCGTCGAAAGGCCCGGCGCCTCCCCCCCCGCTCGGGTATCATCACTCCCCTATGCCCGAACTCCCCGAGGTGGAAACCGCCCGCCGGCGCCTGGAACGGCATCTCGCCGGAAAGACCCTGGCCGCCGTGGCCACCGTCCCCGACCGCATCGTCTACGACGGGGTCGCCCCCCGCGCCTTCGCCGCCGCGCTCACCGGGCGGACCGTCCTCGCCGCGCGCCGGAAGGGGAAGCACCTCTGGCTGGAGCTCGACCGCCGCCCCTGGCCCGCCTTCCACTTCGGGATGGGGGGGGACTTCCACCTCTACCGGGAGCCCGGCGACCGCCCGCGCTTCTGGAAGGTGGAGCTGGCCGCGGGGGACGGGACGCGGCTGGCCATGACCAACGCCCGCCGCCTGGGCCGGATCCGGCTCTTCGACGACCCCGCCGCCGAGCCCCCGATCTCGCGCCTCGGCCCCGACCCCTACCTGGAGCTCCCCTCCCCCGCCGCCTTCGCGCGGCTCTTGGCGAAGCGGAAGGCGCCGGTGAAGGCGGTGCTCCTGGATCAGAGCGTGCTCGCGGGGATCGGGAACTGGATCGCCGACGAGGTCCTCTACCAGGCGGGCCTCGACCCTCGCCGCCCCGCCGCCGCGCTCGACGCGACGGAGGTTCGCCGCCTTCGCGGACGGTTGAAGGCGGTGATCGACCGCGCGGTCCGGGTGGGCTCCGACGACGGCCGCTTCCCGCGGACCTGGCTCTTCCACTATCGCTGGGGCCGGACCGCGGGAGCCCGCACCGGCCGCGGCGAGGAGATCGTGTTCCTCACCGTGGGGGGGCGGACCACCGCCTTCGTCCCCGCCGCCCAGCGCTGACCGCGCGCCGGGGCCGGTGTACCCGGGGCCCGGACGACCCGCGAGCCGGAGCGGCCCCGTGCCCGGCCGACGTCGATGGGCCTTTGGCGGCTCCTGGGGCCGGGATCGGGTCGAGCCCGCGGCCACAGGGTGACCCGTCGACGAGGACGGGTCACCGGGCCGCGACCGGCGAGCGGGGGCCCCGGGCGAACCATGCTTTCGCGCGACCGTCGGAAGGCCGCCCGAACGGCCCCTACCCGGCCAGCCGGCTCCCCAGCCGGCGGAGCATCGCCGCGCCGTCCCCCTCCCAGGAGGCCCCGTGCATGCAGGCCAGGAGCCGCGGCGAGGTGGCGGCCAGCTTCTCGGTCATCGCCGCGGCGGTCCGGGTGTGGGAGTAGTAATCCATCGCCGCCCGCATGCCCTCGCTGGTCTCCACGATGTCGGCGGTGGTCAACGGGTCGTGCTCGTGCCCGCCCTGGGTGAAGAGGTCGCCGCAGAAGAGCGTCCGGGTCTTGGTCTCCAGCAGGTGGCCGCACTCCCAGGCGTGGGGGAAATGGGGCGCATCCATCCACCGGACCACGTGGGAGCCCAGCGAGAGCTCCTCCCCGTCGGCCAGGCCGCGGGCCGGGCGGAGGGCGACGTCGTCCACGCTCACCATCTTGGCGATGTTGCTGCAGAGGGGCTCGGCCTTCGGCGCCACCTCCAGGAAGTCGTTCAGCGCGCCGCATTCGTCGGCCTCGTAGTGGGAGAAGGCCACGTAGCGGAGGGAACCCACCGGGATGACCGAGGCGATGGCCTCCTTCACCAGCGGAAACAGCTTCCGGAGCCCGGTGTGGTAGAGCATGGGCGCCTCGTCCACGACGAGGAACTGGTTGAAGGTGAACCCCCCGGGGATCGCCTCGGGCGGGACCGGCGTGCTGATCCGGTAGATGCCGTCCGTGATCTCGTCGATGCGGGTGCCGGTCTGGGTGTTGGTGGTCATGTTCCTGGTTCTCCTTGGGGGTGACTGGGTTCAGGTATCCGTCCGGACGATGGGTCGAAGGATCGCGGTCAGTTCCTCCCGGGCCGCTTCGGGGGAAAGTCCCCCGGAGAGCCTGAGCGCCCGGTAGGTCAGGAAATCGAGGAGCCCCCGCACCACGGGCGCGCGCGGGGAGTCCGGCGGGACGACGAGCCCGGCCACGGCGTCGGTCAGCCCCTGGTAGGCGGTCATCTCCGCATCGAGGACGGCGGAGTCCCCGCGAAGGCGGGCCGAGAGCCATGCGTAGCCGAACATGGCCTCGTGGATCCGGCAGAGCTCCGAAACGCTCTCCTCGAGGCGCCGCCCCGGCTCGGCGATCGCGCCGAGAGCGGCCAGGTCCGGGAAGACCAGCGACTCGCCGAAGGTTCGCGTGCAGTTCCGGAAGATGTCTTCCTTGGTCGGGAAGTGCTTCCGCACCGTGGGCACCGAGCAGCCCGCCTCGCGGGCCAGGGGCTCGAGTTCGGTGATCCCCTCCCAGTGGAGCTTCAGCGCCGCCTGGAGGATGTCCCGGCGGGTCTGCTCGGCGGCCTGCTTGCGTCTGGAGGAGTCGTATCGGCGGGTCATGAGAAGAGTCTAGTCAATCGCATGACGCAATGCAATATTGAATATCTCTGCTAGATAACCAAGCTACACCCCCATCCCGCAGTCC
>CAYRIJ010000270.1:4556-5438 GCA_964424285.1 uncultured bacterium | reverse complement strand
CCCGTACACGTTGACCCGCGAAATCAATTGAATTAGATTCTATCCTCGCTCGCGGGCGGGAAACCTCCACCCGCCCACCCATGGGAGCCGCACCGCGGAGGCACCGCTCATGAAGCGACTCATGCCCCGATACCCCCTCGATCGGAGCGCTCGCCTCCGGAGGATCGCCCCTTCGGCGGTCCCGGCCGTAGCCGTTCTGAGCCTCCTCCTTCCCGTCGCCGCGCCCGGGCAGGCGCCGGCGCCCCCGCCCGAGCATCACGCCCTCCTGGACGACGGCGCCCCTCCGCGGACCTACGCGGGGATCCTCCTTCCCGGCCGGACCGCGCTGATGAAGTCCAAGCACAGCGACCCGGTGGTCGAGGTCACCGTCCGGGTGGGAGCCGCGGTGAAGAAGGACCAGCTTCTCCTTCGCCTCACCGACCGGGAGGAGTCGGTGGCCAGGGACCGGGCCGAGGCGCTCCTCGCCAAGGCCAAGGCGGACTACGGACGGGTGAAGAAGCTCCACCAAGAGGGCGGAACCAGCGACGACGGGATGGAAACCGCCGAGACCAACCTCCGGCTCGCCCAGGCGGATTTCGACCTGGCGACGATCCGCCTCGCGGAGCGGTCGATCCGCGCCCCGTTCGACGGCATCCTGGCCGAGCGATACGTCGATCCCGGGACCTCGGTGGAGGAAGGGGATCCGCTCCTTCGCGTGTCCTCGGTGAACCCGCTCCGCATGGAGGCGATCCTTCCCGAGTCGGCGCTCCCCGGCCTCTCCGGCCCCACCGAGGTGGAGATCACCCCGACCTACCCGGACACCGTGATCCGGGTCTCGGTGACGCTCGGCTCCATCGTGGTGGATCCGGCCAGCGGGACCGTCCCCCTCCAGGTCGAGGTGGA
>CAYRIJ010000270.1:0-4546 GCA_964424285.1 uncultured bacterium | reverse complement strand
AGCATCGCCTTCCGAGACAACCCAGCCGTTGAGCCCCTCCAGGTCGAGGTGGACAACGCCCGCCGGCTCCTGGTCCCGGGGGTGAGCTGCAAGGTGGTGATCCCCGCCCGCGCCGGCGCCTCCCCGTGAACTCCGGCCGCACCTACAAGCTCCGCGACGACCTGGTCATCCGCCGGCGGGTCTTCTCCGGCGACGTGAAGTACGTGGTCAAGGACCCTCTCCGCCTCGACTACTACACCGTGGACGAGCTGAGCTATACCCTCCTATCCCTCTGCGACGGGAAGCGGGGCCTGGCCGAGCTCAGCGAGGCGGCGGACCGGTTCTTTCCGGGGATGGGGCTGAACGCCCTGACCCTGCTCAACTTCTACGAGACCTACCGGTCCTTCCACTTCTTCGAGGACGCCTGGGAGCGGAACGTGCTCCTGATCGAACGCCGCCGGACCAACCGGGCCAAGACCCTGAAGCGCGCCTTCGCCAATCCCCTGGAGATCCACCTTCCGGCCTGGAACCCCGACCGGTTCTTCGGGAAGATCGTGAAGCCCCTGGGAGCGCTCTTCAGCGCGAAGGCGCTCCTGGTCTACGCGGCGGTGTTCCTGGGGGCGCTCTGGATCATGCTCACCAACGCCGACCGCTTCGCCCTCGGATTCGGGGAGCTATGGGTCATCCAGGGCAAGGCCCTCCTGGGCATCGTCACCCTGTGGTGCATCCTCCTCTTCACCGTGGTGCTCCACGAGATGGGCCACGGTCTGACCTGCAAGCATTTCGGCGGCGGGGTGTTCAAGATCGGGTTCCTGTTCCTCTACTTCAATCCCTGCATGTATTGCGACGTGACCGAGAGCTATTTTTTCGAGAACAAGAATCACAAGCACGCGGTGACCCTGGCCGGCGGGATCGTGGACCTCATGACCGCCTCCATCGCCACCTTCATCTGGTACCTCACCCCCTCCGACCTCTTCGTGAACCAGGTGGCGCACCGGGTGGCGCTGTTCAACGGGGTGACCGGGATCCTGGTGAACTACAACCCGCTCATGAAGTACGACGGCTACTTCCTGGTGGCCGACCAGCTCGGGATCCCCAACCTTCGCGGCGAGTCCTTCCGGTTCCTGGGGATCCGCATGCGCCGTCTGTTCGGCCTCCCCCACGAGGACGAGCTGGTGACCCCGCGGGAGCGGCGCATCTTCTGGATCTTCGGGATCGCCGCCGTGCTCTACAGCGCGTTCGTCCTGTGGTTCGTGGTGCACATGGTGGGCGGGTTCCTGACCGCGCACCTCCGGGCCGCGGGCTACCTCATCACCGCGGCCCTGGTGCTCCTCATGACCCGGCGATACATCCGGGGATTGGGAGGTTTCGTGCGCTTCTTCGCCGCCGACAAGGCCGGTCACTTCCGCCGCTGGCGCCTCCCCTACGGGGCGGGGGCGGCGGCGCTCCTGGCGTTCCTCTTCCTGGTCCCCCTCCCCCGCCACGTGCGGGGCGGGTTCACCTTCCGTCCGGGAACCGAGACCGTGCTCCGGGCCCGGGAAGCGGGGGTGGTGGCGCGGGTCGACGCCGGCGAGGGGGAGACGGTGGCCGCGGGGGCGGCGCCGGTGATCGTCCGCTCCGACGCCGTCACCCTCATGGCCGGCCGCGCCCGCGCCGCCCTGGCCGAGGCCTCGGTGGGACGCACCGCGGCCCAGGCCGCCCACGACCCCGCCGAGGCGACCATCCGCGAAGCGGAGGCGGCGTCCGGACGCTTTCTCGCCGACCAGATGGCCCGCCGGGAGGACCGGCTGAGCCCCACCGCTCCCTTCCCGGGGGTGGTGCTCACCCCGCGCCTGGACGAGAGGGTCGGCCGGGCGGTGGCGCCGGGCGACACCCTGTGCGTGCTGGGGAACCTGGCCACCCTGCGGGCCGCGGTCCTGGTGGACGAGCAGGACCTGGGGATCCTCGATGCCGGCGCCCCGGTGGAGCTTCGCGCCGAGGCCGACCCCGGCCGCATCCTTCGGGGACGGGTGGAGGGGATCGCCCCCGAACCCTCGGGAGGCGCGGTGCGGCGGCTCTACAAGGTCACGGTGGAGGTCGAGAACCCGGACGGCCGGCTTCGTCCCGGCATGACCGGGACCGCGCGGTTCGGCGCGGGGAAGGCTACGCCCTTTCGCCGGCTCACCGGGGAGCTGACCCGGCTCATCCGTATCCAGTTCTGGATCTGAGTCCCCGGCCGCGGGGCCGGGTGGAGTGGACGCTCGAGGGGAAACCATGAACGTGGACGAAACCGGGACGGCGAAGGCGGCCCGCGACCGCGAGCTGGAGGCGCTCTACGCCCAGCTCACCACCAGCGCGGCCCGTCTCATGGTGGTGCACGAGGCCGGGAACATCCTCAGCTCCACCCACGATGCCGAGGAGGTGGCCCGGGGGCTCCTGGACGTGATCGCCGAGGCGGCCTTCGCCGGGATCGGCTGCGTGGCGTCGCTGGAGCGGGACGAGCTGAAGATCCTGGCCGCCCGCGGCCTCGAGGATCACGAGGTGGACGAGCTGTCCGCCGACCCCCACGAGGCCGCGATCTGGTTCGCGGTGGCCGACGGCGAGGGACTCCGCCGGTCCGCCGATCTCGCCGCCGAGCTGGGGTCCGGAGGGGCGGCGGACGCGGACACCGAGGCCTCGGGGGACGATGCGGACGGCTGGGGGGGCGACGAGCCGGCGGAGGTTGCGGAAGGCGTCGACGACGCCGGGACGACGGACGACGCGGAAGACGTCGACGACGCCGGGACGATGGACGACGTCGAGACGCGGGACGAGGACGCGGAGGCCCCGTCCTCCGCGCCCCACTTCGACATCTACCTCCCCCTCCGGGTGGAGGATCGGAACCTGGGGGTGCTGGCCCTGGGGGCGCGGGTGGACCATGCCGCCTTCAGCGGCGACGACGAGGCCCTGGCCCGCTCGCTCTCCTCCCACCTGGCCCTGGCCCTGAACCACGCCTACCTCTTCGCCGAGCGCACCCGGCGGATCGAGCAGTTGAACGCGCTCCTCAGGATCAGCCGGGAGCTCACCAGCACCCTGGACCTGGAGCGCGTGCTCTCGACGATTTCCCAGATGGTGGGCATGGTGGTCCCGAACCGCCGGACGGTGGTGGCGCTGATCTCCGGAGGCAAGGTCGCCCTCCGCGGCAGCTCCGACCCGGACTTCAAGGTCAAGGAGGCGGGCCGGGATCCGTTCCTCCCCGTGCTCCGCTGGATCCAGGGATCGCGGCAGAGCCTCAACACCTGCCGCCAGCTCCTGGAGGACGACCCGGAGGCGGCGGGGCGGGACGTGCTGCTCCCGTGGCTCTCCACCGCGGACGGCCCACGCGGGCTCGCCGTCCTGCCGCTGCAAGACGATCAGGGCCCCCTGGGGCTTCTGGCGATGGAGACCGACGAGGACCGCCCGCCCCTGGGCGACGACGAGGAACTGGTGACCATCCTGGCCAACCAGACCACGGTGGCCATCCGGAACGCCGAGCTCTACCAGCAGGTCCCGATGATCGGGGTCCTGGAGCCGATGCTGGCCAAGGCGCGGCAGGTCGGCCGGGGGAGCCACCGGAAGCTGGTGACCCGGGCCGCCGTCACGGCGGCGCTTCTGGGGATCGGTTTCCTGGTGCCGCTTCCGAGCTGGGTGGCCGGCGATGCCGTGGTGCGCCCGGCCCGCCCGGTGGCGCTCCGGGCGGGGACCGAGGGCACGGTGGACGAGGTGCTGGTGCGCGAGGGGGAGACGGTGCCGGCGGGAACGGTGGTGGCCCGGCTCCGCCGGGACGACCTGGAGGTCCGGCTCGCCGACACCCGGGCCGGTATCCGCCGGGCCGCGGCCGAAGGAGCGAGGGCCCGCGCCGAGGGGGACTTCGCCACCTACCGGGCCCGCCAGGCCGCCCTGACCGAGCTCCAGGCCACCGAGAGCTTCCTCACCGGCCAGCTCGAGGCCACCGATCTCACCGCCCCGGCGGCGGGGGTGATCCTCACCCCGGACGTGGAGCGCCTGCGGGGCATCCACCTGGATCGCGGCGAGACCTTGCTCGACATGGCCGATCTCTCCGCCATGGATGTGGAGGTCGGGGTTCCGGAGCAGGATCTCGGCTGGGTGGAGCCGGGGCGCGCCGCCCGGCTCAAGGTCCACGCCTTCCCCGGGCGCACGTTCCGGGGGACGGTGGTCCGGATCGCCCCCAAGGCCGGCCCGGGAGGCGAGTTCCGGGTCACGGTCCGGGTCCCCAACCCGGAGGGGGCGCTTCGGCCGGGGATGACCGGACGCGCCCACCTGGCCGCGCCGGCGGAGCCGGTTCTCCGGAAGTGGCTCCGCCCCCTGGCCCGGCGGCTCCGGCTCAAGTTCTGGGTCTGAGATCGCCGGGTCCGAGGCGCCGCGACGGATCGCAGGGGGAGGACGACCCGGGATCGCGCTGACACCCGGGCTGGAGGTCAGATGCCCGCCGCAGCAGTGGGGTCATGAATAACCCGGGCTAGGAGGCTCCCAGTTCCTGGAGCCGCCGGCGGGCCGAGGCCTCGTCCGGGCGCTGAGTCAGACTCGCCTCGACGTTCACCACCTGGAG
>CAYRIJ010000269.1:3335-5465 GCA_964424285.1 uncultured bacterium | reverse complement strand
ACAATGACTTGTAGACCCCCCCGAGCGGCGTGCAGCCTGACGGCTCCCACGGTCAACGTTTGTGCCCACTCGAAAACGACGCGGGCCCCACCGGGACACTGGCCGGTTCGTAGGCGCAAAGTTGAGGGTCCTGAACTCCGGCGTTTTGGGCTCAAGCCGCCCGGCCCGAGGCCTCCTCGCCGCGCAACCAGGCCTGGTAGGTTCTCTCGGCGTGGCCGTCCCGCGGGAATACCCGTTGATCTATTTCCAGGGGTTCGGCGCCCGCCCGGCGCCGCCACTTCTCCGAGAGACGGCGGCTGAGGCCTTCGGGGTTCCGATCCACTTCCGGGGAGAGGACCACGAAGACCTCCGCCCGGATCTCCGCCATGAGATCCACGTCCCGTTTCTCCCGGAGGATGAACTCCCGGAGGTCCGCGGGATTTCCGTTTCCGCCGGGCTTGAGCCGGAAGCGGGTCAGGGCGAAGGCGTGGCCGTAGCGGCGGGACCGGAGCCACTCCTGGTGGACGAGGGCTTCCAGCTCCTGCGATCCCAGGACCGAACGGGAGTGGGGAGCCACGGGCGGCCGGGTCGCGGGCGCCGTCGCGATGTCCTCCCCGCCGCCGGTGGAGCAGACCTCGCTGATCTTGACCAGCACCTCGATGAGCACCTGAGCGGGGACCTGGGCGGGGGAGCCCACGGTTTCGTCGGGGGCGAAGAAGAGCAGGAGAACCCCCCCCTCGTCGCCGCCGGTCGAGACCCCCACGTAGGGGGCAGGCCCCCGAGGAGCCTTGGCGTCCCAGCCCGCGGCGTCGGATCCGCCCGCCACCGCCCCCCGGTCCTGCACCAGCTCCGAGAGCAGATCCAGGCTGGCCCGCGCCTCGGCCAGCAGGTTGGCCGCGCGAGCGGTGTGGGGTTCGCTGGTCACCGGGCGGGCCCCGTGGGGGGGAACCCAGATCGCCGCCTCGCCGGCCAGAAGCTGAACCGCCAGCTCCAGGGCGGCCCGGGTCCGGAGCACGGGCGGGAGGGGAGCGAACTGGGGCGTCTGGTCCGTCACCCGCATCTTGAGCTGGTAGAGGAGTTCCTGGGCGTCGACTCCTTCCTCGACGCCGATGATCTGCTCCACGTGGTCGATCAGCCGGGTGAGGAGCGCCATGATCTTCTCGGGCGAGGTCCCGGCCAGGGGCACGTTCTCCAGCACCACCAGGGCGTGGGGTCGGGTGCTCTGGATGGGAAGGCAGATCATGGCCGCCCGCTCGTCGCGCCCGTCCTCGGCCACTCCCAGAAGTCGCGGCGTTCCCTCCCGCACCGCCCAGCCGAGGAACCCCTTGTCCAGGGGTTGGCTCTTGGGGTGCCAGACCGCGGTGCCCCGGGGCGGGGTCTGGAGTTCCAGGCGCCGCCCCAGGGGGTCCACCACGAAGAAGTGAACGAAGTCGGCGGCGAGAGCGGCGCCCAGGGCGTCGCCCACCGCGTGGAGGCGGGAGGGGAGGTTCTCCTGGAGGGCCATCAGCCGGTCGACCTGGCGCATCAGGGCTTCCCGTCGCTGGGCCCCGTCAAGGCGCCGGAGGTCCAGCGCCTTGAGAATCGCGCCCGAGGCCTCCTTGGCAAACCGGGTGAGAAGGGACAGCGCCTTGTCGTCCAGGGTGAATCCCGCGGCCTCCACGTTGACGTTCAGAACGCCGATGGGGCGTCCGTCGCTCAGAATCGGAACGCTGGCCGACTCGCGATAAGCCCGGCCCTCGGCATGATCGGCGGACTCCGGCGCGTTCCCGCGGACGATGCGGGCGGTTCCGCTCGCAAAGACCTGGCCCGCCACCCCTTCGCCGACCTTGCGGCGCGTGTTGGCCACGATCTCGGGAGAAAGGCCCTGGGCCTCGGCGATCCGCAGGTTTTCGCCGTCCTCGTCGAGAAGCATGATGCTTCCGGTCTGGGCGTGGGAGGCCCGCACCGCGAGCTGAAGAATTTCCCGAAGCAGCCGGTCTTCGTTGGCGTCGAGCGCCAGGGCGCCCAGCCGCTCGCGGAGATCGGCGCCGAGGAGCGTGCCGGCATCGAAGGCCGGTCCGCGCGGGGCTTCCGCCACCGGGTCCGCGCTCACCGCCATGGCGGCGGGGTCCGCCGTCCGGCGCGCCTCTCCGGAGGGGATCGCCATTCTCG
>CAYRIJ010000269.1:0-3235 GCA_964424285.1 uncultured bacterium | reverse complement strand
CGGCGGTGGTTTCCGCCGGTCCGTGGTCGTAGGAGGGTTCCTCCGCCGGCCGGTCGGTGGCGGCGTCTTCCTCCGCCTCAGGGTCGGAGAGATCGACTTCCGCGACCTCCGAGCTGATGGGGCTGAATGCGGCCCCGGCGGCCGCCGTTGCCGCGGCCTCGGCCGCCGCTTCCTGCCTTGACGCGTTCGTCTCCGCCGGTTCCTCGTCCCCGGTCTCCGGCGTCGATCGAGCCCCCGCGACGGCCTCCGCCGGCTCCGATTCCGGGTCCGGCTTCGCGGCGTCGCGGCGCGGGGCAAGGGTTCTCTCCTCCACCGCCCCCGGCCAGCGATTCGACCGCCATTCGCCGGCATCCGTCTCCGCCCCGGCGCCGGTTTCCATGGTTTCCACCGCATCGCCGGTTTCGACTTCGGGAGTCGCATCCCCCTCGGGCCCCGGTCCAGCCTGGGCCTGGGTCTCGGCGGGCTCGGGGCCGGTCCAGATGCCGTCGTCGAGAGGGGCGGTGAACCGCTCGGTCTCCCGGGGCTGCTCACTCTGGGCAGGCGCGGGGAGGCCGGTGATCCCAAGGTCCCGGAGCGCATCGGCCACCGGGACCACCTCGACCGGAGTCTCTCCCAGCATTTCCTGCACCGTGGCCAGGATGCTCATGGGCCGGTGCCCCACGATCACGCGGTCGCAGGCCAGGAGCGAGAGACGATTGGCCGCGTCGAGCACCGGGACCTGGAGGATTTCCGCCATGCGGACGGCGTAGGAGTCATAGATCTGGCTCACCACCAGAACGACATCCCAATCCGGCAGTTGGGTATAGTGGCTGAAGACGTCGAGGGCTTCGTCGGGAAGCTCGATGAACCCGACGTTGCGTTTGCGACCGGAAGGGGTCGCGGATTCAGGACGACTGGACATGGCGTGCTTTCCCGAGGGTCCGGTTGAGATTTCCGTGATGGAGGGTATCCTCCGTGTTCCCCTATGCTTATCGGACGCGGCACGGCCGGGATTTGGGTTTTTGTGGGTCGGGGGCCCCGGCTCAGCATCGGACGTCCGCCGGCCGATAGAAGGAGAGGCCCCCGGGACGGCCGGTGGTCTTGTAACACATTACAGGATAACAACTTGATGTCAGAGAGCAGGGTGTTGAACCGGGTCTCGGCGGAGTCCCGCATCGCCCCGGAGAACCGCATCTACGTGAACCGGAACCTCCGGATGGGGAGCGTCCGGGCGATCGGTTTCGACCTGGACCACACCCTGGCCCACTATCGGGGTCCGGCGGTGGAGGAGCTGGCCTACCGGCTGACCCGGACCCGGCTGGTGGAGCGGTTCGGCTATCCGGAGGAAATCCTCACCGTCCCCTATGACCGGCGGTTCGTGATCCGGGGACTCGTGATCGACAAGCGGCGCGGCAACATCCTCAAGATGGACTATCACAACTACGTGGCCCGGGGGTATCACGGCCTCCGCCAGCTCCGGCCCGAGGAGCGAAAGTCCGCCTACCGCTCCGGCCGGGTCCGCCTCTCCAGCGAAACCTACGTCACCGTGGACACCCTGTTCCACCTGCCCGAGGCGTACCTCTACGTCGTCCTGGTCGACATCCTGGCCAGGAAAGGGCGGGGCGGGCGCCGCCCCTACACCAAGATCTACGACGACGTTCGTGAGAGCATCGATTCGGTGCACGGGGACGGGAGCCTGAAGAAGGAGATCCTGGGGAACCTCGACAAGTTCATCCGCAAGGATCCGCGCCTCCGTCTCACCCTCGACGAATTCCGGCGGACGGACAAGAAGCTCTTTCTCCTCACCAACAGCGAGTACTACTACTCGAGCGCGCTCCTCCAGTACCTCCTGGCCTCCGGGGACGGGCGCCGGGTCGAGGATTGGCGGGAGATGTTCGACCTGATCGTGGTGGACGCGGGGAAGCCCACCTTCTTCACCGACCTCGATCGACCCTGGGCGCCGGCTCTCCCCATCGACGCCGAATCACCGACCCCGGTCTTCCACGCCGGCAACGCACGCCTCCTGGAGCGGGAGCTGGGATTCGGCGGCGACCAGATCCTCTACTTCGGGGACCACACCTACGGCGACATCCTCCGGAGCAAGAAGAGCCTCAACTGGCGGACGGCCATGGTGGTGGAGGAGCTGCGCGACGAGATGGAGGTCACCCGGCGGATCCAACCCCAGATCGAGGAGCTGAACCACTGGAAGGCGCTCCGCGGGGTCCTGGAATCCGACGTCTCCGCCCTGGAGCTGGAGCTTCGAAAGCTCGGGCGGAAGCTGGAGGGTCTGGACGGGGACGAGGCCGCGACGGCCAAGGTGAGAAAGCGCATCGAGGGGAGCGAGGTGCGCCTCGGGGACCGAAAAGCGGAGCTCAAGGACGTCAAGCGCGTGACCGCCGATCTGGGGGAGACGGTCAACAAGAGCTACAACCCCAACTGGGGGCCGCTCTTTCGCGAGGGACAGGAGACCAGCCGGTTCGGCCACCAGGTCAAGGACTTCGCCTGCCTCTACATGACCCGGGTCAGCAACTTCCTCTACTACGACCTGAACCACTACTTCCGCTCCGCCTCGGAGCGAATGGCCCACGAAACCGATTAGAGCGTCGGCCGGAGGACGAAGGTCCGGTCAGCGGCGGGTCGGCCGGGGGGCGGCCTTGACCGCTTCGGCCGAGGGCTGGGCGTCCCCGGCGATCTCGCGGGCCGACTGCCACACCGGGCGGGCCCCCAGGATGTCCCCCGCGCCGTTCACCACCGCGACGAAGTTCATTCCCGGATAGCGCCCCTCATCGGCGTGGACGGTGAGGGAGCCGTTGGTCCGGATCTGGATCGGCTCCACCGCGGCCGGGGTGGTGAGAAACGCCGAGACCTCGGGGTCGTAGGCCCGCGATTGCCAGCGGGCGGGGCTCCCATGATCGCGCAGGAAGGCGGCGAGGCGCGGCACGTCGTCGGCGTCCTCCAGGAACACCGCGAAGAGCGCGGTGTCCGCCTTGGCCAGCGAGCGGAGGCGGCCGTTGAGATCGGCCAGGAGCTGGGCCTCCGGCGGCTTGCCCGCCGGAGAGGGCCAGGACACGTGCCGGAAGAGCACGCTGGGGGGACCGGGTTCCCAGTCGATCCGCCCCGTCGCCCCGGCCCCGGCCGGGGCCAGAACGGCCACCAGGCCGGTCAGCGCGATCCATGTCCGAACCTTCGACATCCGGGATCTCCCCTGGAAAAAGTCGGTGTAGGCCACTCCGCTCGCCTGTAGAGCAAGAGCGGT
>CAYRIJ010000268.1:0-5468 GCA_964424285.1 uncultured bacterium | reverse complement strand
ATCCAGTGTCGGAAGTGGCTTTCAAATAGACAACTTGTGGACGATACCTGAGAATCCAGATAAAGAGTTTCAGGGTGTGGTAGACCAGGTAGGGAAAGCTGGCGCGCTGGGGCCGGTTGGGGATGGCGCGGCGGCCGCCCTTGGCGGTCGAGAAGGGGATGAGCTCGAAACGGCGACCGAGGGAGGATCCGATGAGGAGGGCCATGTTGTTGGCCAGGCCGCCTACCGCGGGGGGGCGCGGGCCCACCATGAGCACCCGGGATCTGGATTCGGCGCAGGGGTCGGTTCGTGGAGACTTCATGAGCGGATAATGCGTCCCTCCCCCGGTCCCGGCCCATCCGCTCCGGGTTCGCGGACGGGGCATCCTAGCACTTTCGGTTGCCAATCTCCCGTCGATAACTATGATTCGAGTGCCCGGCGGCCGGCGACGACATTCGACCCCCACGGAACGGCGCCCCCCGGGGACCGACAGGACGATGAGATGGAGGCCTTTTGAGCAGCATTCCCCCCTGGAAGAGGCCCGAGCTTTTCGGCTGTCCGCTGGACGCCGTGACCCTGCCCGACGCGGTGGCCTGGGTGGACGCCCGCGTGGCCGACGGAACGCCGGCGCGCGTGGGAGCGGTGAACGCGGCCAAGCTGGTCAAGATCGAACGGGATCCCCGGCTGGCCCGCGCGGTCACCGCGTGCGAGCTGATCGTGGCCGACGGCATGAGCGTGGTCTGGGCGGCGCGCCTGCTCACCGGGGTGGGGCTCCGCCGGGTGGCCGGGATCGATCTCATGGAGAGCCTGGTGCTCCGGGCGGCGGAGCGGGGTTACCGGGTCTACTTTCTAGGGGCCAGACAAGAGGTGCTGGATCGCATGCTGGAGGTGCTTCGAGAGCGTCATCCCTCGCTTCAGGTGGCCGGCTGGCATCACGGCTACTTCGCGCCGGAGGAGGAGCCCGCCCTGGTGGAGGCCATCCGCGCGAGCCGGGCCGATCTCCTCTTCGTGGCCATGGGTACCCCGGCCAAGGAGTACTGGATCGACCGGAACTTCCGCGCGGCGGGGGCGGCGGTCTCCATGGGAGTGGGAGGGTCCTTCGACGTGATCTCGGGTCTGGTGCGGCGGGCGCCGGTCTGGATGCAGGGCGTGGGCATGGAATGGCTGTACCGGCTGATGCAGGAGCCGGGGAGATTGTGGCGGCGGTACCTGACCACCAGCGCCGTCTTCGTGGGCGAGGTCCTGATTCGCGCGTTGAAGCGCCCCTTCGTCCGCTCCCGGACTCGATGACGGATGCGAGTCCACTTTCTGGCCTCCACCCTGGCGCGGGGGGGGGCCGAGACCATGGCCCTGGCCCTCTCCCAGGGGCTGGGCCGACGCGGCCACGAGGTGCGCTGGAGCCTGCTCCGTGAAGCCGGGGAGATGGGAGACGCGCTGGACGAAACCGTCGATCTTCGCGCCGGTCTCGCCCCCGGCCGGTTTCCCCTGGGCGGAGTCCTGCGGCTCCGTGAACGGCTGGCCGGGTCCCAGGCCCTCTACGTGCTCGATCACCAGAACGCGGTGGTCCTGGCGGGGCTGGCGGCCCCCCTGGCCGGAGTGAGGCGGCGGGTGGTGGCCATCCACACCACCGGCCTCTGGGGAGGGCGACCGAGCCTCGGGCGGCCGTTTCGGGCCGCTCTGGCCGGATACCACGCGGTCCTGGCGCTCAGCCCGGGCCACGCCCGCTACCTCGTCGAGAAGGAACGCGTTCCCGAGGAGAAGATCCGCGTGGTGCAGAACGGCATCGATCTCGACCGCTTCGGGAGCCTGCCCCGCCGGGAGGAGGCCCGCGCCCGGCTGGGGATTCCCGCCGGGGCCGAGGTGGTGGGGTCGGTGGCCATGCTCCGGCCCGAGAAGAACCAGGGGTTGCTCCTGGACGCGGCGGCGCGGCTTCGCCCCCGGCGTCCCGATCTCCACGTGGTCCTGGTGGGGGAGGGCCCGGGGCGGGAGAGGCTCGCGGCGCGGGCCGCGCGGGCCGACCTGGCCGGAGCGGTGCATCTCCTGGGCGCGCGCGCCGACGTGCCGGAGATCCTCCCCGCGTTCGATCTCTTCGTGCTCTCGTCCCTTCCGCTGGTGGAGACCCAGCCGGTGGCGGTGCTGGAGGCGATGGCCGCCGGGGTGCCGGTGGTGGCCACCCGGGTCGGGGATCTCGCCGCCCTCCTGGAGGACGGGCGGGCCGGGACCCTGGTTCCCCCGGGGGACGTGGATGCCCTGGCCCAGGCCCTGGAGGGGCTCCTCCAGGCTCCCTCCGAGCGGGGGGCCCTGGCCGCCCGGGGGCGCTCGGTCGCCGAACGCCACGGCCTGGACGCCTCGGTTCGAGCGCTTCAGAACGTGCTGGAGGAAGGCGATTGAAAGTACTCCAGGCCAACAAGTTCCACTATGTGCGCGGCGGCGCGGACCGGTACTTCCTCGATCTGGTGGAGATCCTTCCCGCCCACGGCCATCCCACCGCGCCCTTCAGCATGAGACATCCGCGGAACCTCCCCACCCCGTTCTCGCGCTTCTTCGTGAGCCAGGTGGACTATGCCGAGGAAGGGGGCCGGTTCGGGGCGGTGGCCACCGCCGCCCGCACCGTCTACAACCGGGAGACCCGCCGGCAGGTCCGGGAACTGGTGGAGCAGTTTCGTCCCGACGTGGCCCACCTGCACAACGTCCATCATCAGCTCTCGGGCTCGCTCTTCGAGACCCTGCGCGAGCTGAACGTCCCGGTGGTGCAGACCCTGCACGATTTCCAGTGGGTGTGTCCGGTCTACACGTTCTTCCGTCGGGGGCGGGTGTGCGAGGAGTGCGGCCACGGCCGGACCTACCCCGCGGTGCGCCACCGCTGCCAGGGGGATTCCCTGCCGCGCTCGGCGGTGGCGGCCCTGGCGGTGAAGCTCGGGTGGTGGCGGAAGTGGGAGGGGATGGTCTCCCGGTTTCTGGCCCCGAGCCGGTTCCTGGCCGACAAGGTCGTGGAGCACGGGCTTCCGGCGGAGAAGATCGTCCCGATGGGTTACTGCCTCCGTCTCGACGGCTACCGCCCGGGGGGGGAACGCGGGAGCCACGTTCTCTACGCCGGCCGTCTCTCCGCGGAGAAGGGCGTGGCCACGCTGTTCCAGGCGGCGGCCCGGGTTCCGGGCCTGTCGCTCCGGGTGGCGGGGACCGGACCTCTGGAACCGGATCTGCGGCAACTCTCCGAGACCCTGCTCCCCGGACGCGCCGCCTTCCTCGGTCATCTCGACGCCGCCGCGCTCCGGGAGGAGCTCGGTCGCGCCGCGTTCGTGGTGGTGCCCTCGGAGTGGTACGAGAACCAGCCCTACGCGGTGCTGGAGGCCTTCGCCATGGGGACCCCCGTCCTCGGCTCCGACCTCGGGGGCATTCCCGAGCTGGTGCACCCGGGAGAGACCGGGGAACTCTTTCCCGCCGGTTCGGTGGAGGGGCTGGCCGACGCCCTGGCCGCGATGCAGGGCCGCGTCGACCGGGTCGACCTCGGCCGCGCCGCCCGGACCTGGGTGGGGACCCACTTCGATCCCGACCGCCACGCCGAGGCCCTGGCCGATCTCTACGCCGAGGTGCTCGCCGCTCCCGTGTCACGAGGCGGCGCGGCCCGGGAAGACCTCGGCGAGAGGGGAGGGGCCGGGTGAGGATCGCCATGATCGGGCAGAAGGGGGTCCCGGCCACCTATGGAGGGATCGAACGCCACGTGGAGGAGCTGGGGGCGCGGCTGGTGGAACTGGGCCACGAGGTCCGGGTCTACACCCGTCCGTACTACGCCGACGGCTCGGAACCCTTCCGGGGCATGGCTCGTTGTCCGCGGCCGTCCATCCGCAGCAAGCACCTCGACACCGCCACCCACGCGCTCCTGGCCACCCTCGACGTGC
This sequence comes from uncultured bacterium, assembly GCA_964424285.1. Taxonomy (GTDB): domain Bacteria; phylum Eisenbacteria; class RBG-16-71-46; order JABDJR01; family JABDJR01; genus CAVSKL01. The sequence continues at coordinate 1,590 of CAYRIJ010000268.1, read as the reverse complement.
TGGTCCGGCCGGTGGACCTGGTGCACTATCACGCGCTGGGACCCTCGGCCCTGGCCCTGGTTCCGCGCCTTCGGGGCATCCCCACCGTGGTGACCCTGCACGGGCTGGACTGGGAACGGGAGAAGTGGGGGCCGATGGCCTCGTACCTTCTGGAGCGCTGCGAGTACCCGGCCGTCCACTTCCCCAACCGCACCATCGCGGTCTCCCGCACCTTGCAGCGCTACTTCGAGGAGAAGTACCTGATCCGTCCGGACTACATCCCGAACGGGGTCAACCCGCCGGTGTTCGAGCCGCCCTCGCGGCTCGAGCCGTGGGGGGTGAAGCCGGGAGGGTACTACCTCTTCGTCGGCCGGCTCACCCCGGAGAAGGGGACCCATCTCCTGGTGAAGGCCTTCGCCGGACTGGCCACCGAACGGAAGCTGGTGATCGCGGGGGGATCCGCGTTCACCGACGACTACGTGGAGGGCCTCTACCGGGACGCCGGCCCCAACGTGGTGTTCACCGACTACGTGCACGGGGCCGATCTGGCCGCGCTCCTCTCCCACGCCTATGCGGTGGTGATGCCTTCCACGTTGGAGGGGCTCTCCATCGCCCTCCTGGAGGCGTTGAGCTACGGCCGGTGCGTGGTGGTGAGCGACATTCCCGAGAATCTCGAGGTGGTGGAGGACGCCACCCCCAGCTTCCGGAGCGGGGACGCGGAGGATCTCCGGCGGGTGCTCGAGCGCCTCGACCGCCATCCCGGGGAGGTGCGGGCCCACGAGGAGACGGTGGAGCGCACCCTGGCCCACCGGTTCACCTGGGACGCGGTGGTCCCCCAGCTCGAGGCGCTCTACCGGGACGTGCTGGCCGGAAAGCGGGCGGTGGCGGCGGAGCCTCCGCCGCTGTGACCGCCGGACCGGGGACGGCGCCGGGGAGGTCCTGAGGCCACCATGCGAATCGTCTCGCCGAGAATCCTGGGATACACGGCGGCGCTCGGCGTGCTGGCCCTCATCACCCTGGCGGTGTGGACCCGGCCGGCCAGCACCCAGTGGGACCTCGAGATCTACCTCCACGCCGCGCGGGCGGAGGCGCGGGGGCTCGACCCCTACCGGGTGCCGATCGTGGAGACCGCCACCGTCGATGCGTTCCAGGACGGGTTCGTCTATCCCCCCGGCGACCTCCTCCTCTTCCGGCTCCTCGACCGTCTGCCCGCCGCCCGGGTCTGGCTGATCCTGAAGCTGGCCGCGGCGGCCCTGCTTCTCGTCCTCTGGCGGCGAACGGTGCTCCGGGGGGTGGACGGCCTCCTGGTCCTGGGGGTCCGGGTCCTGGGGATGAACGGCGCCCTCCTCTGGGACCTCCGGTCGGGGAACGTGGCGCTCTTCGAGACCCTCATGCTGTGGGCGGGGTTCGCCGCGTTCCTGGACCGCCGCTACGTGCTCTTCGCTCTCCTCGTCGCCGCCGCCTCGGTGTGGAAGCTCATGCCCCTGGTCTTTCTGGGACTCCTGTTCCTCCCCGTGGTCCCGTCCCGGCGGCGGCGCGCGGCGTTGGCCGCCGGACTCGGCGCCTTCGCACTCGCGGTGGGCCTCCCCCTGGCGTTCCGTCCCGGCCTCG
>CAYRIJ010000267.1:0-5513 GCA_964424285.1 uncultured bacterium | reverse complement strand
CTAGTCGCGCTTCATCTCGGTCCCGATCCCCACCCCCTTGAACCCCGCGTCGCGGATGATGTCCACCAGCCGCACCACGTCCCCGTGCTCCACCTTCGCCTCCGCCTTGATGGTGACCTGGGTCGCGGGGTCCTCGGCCAGGAGCGCTTCGAGGCGCGCCTTGAGGTCGGCCAGATCCACGCTCTTCCCGTCCAGGGTGAGGGACCCGCTCTCCCGGAGGACCAGGTCGGCCTGATGCGGCGGTGCGGCGTTCTCCGGAGTGGAGGTCGTGGAGGGCGGGAGACGGAGCTCCAGCTCCCCGACCCGCTTGAAGGTCCCGGTCAGCATGAAGAAGATGAGGAGCAGGAACAGGACGTCGACCAGCGAGGTGACGTTCAGGAGCACATCCTTCCGGGCGCGCCGCTCGCGGAAGACCATCCGGCTCATTCGACCCCTCCTTCCGGCGGCTCCCGGCGGAGCCGGGTCACCAGGCGGCTGGCGTGGGCCTCGATGGAGGTGACGAGGCCCTCGGACTTGGCCGACAGGAGGTTATAGGCGATGAGGGTCGGGATCCCGATCCCCAGGCCCACCGCGGTGGTGATCATGGCCTCGCTGATCCCTTCCGATAGGGCTTGTGGATTTCCAAGCCCGGAAACGGAAATGGCGTTGAAGACCTTCATCATGCCCAGCACCGTGCCCAGGAGCCCCACCAGCGGAGCGGCCTGGGCCACGGTCTGGAGCCACACCAGGTGGCGCTCCAGCACGCTGGTTTCCTCGCGGCCCACGTCCAGGGTGGCGTCGCGCATGATCTCCCAGGGCTCCTCGGCGTTCTCGAGCCCCGCCCGCATGATGTTGGCCAGCACCCCGGGATTCTTCCGCACCACCTCGAGGGCAAGGCTCAGGTCGCGGGCGGGACGGACCGCCTCCACCACCTCGATGATCTCCCGCGGCAGTATGCGGCCCCGGCGTAGCGCGATCATGCGCTCGATGGTGATCGTGCAGGCCACCAGGCTCAGGAGGCCCAGCGGATAGATGAGCGGGCCGGCCTTGACGAGAAACTCGGTCATTCGGGGTCCTCCGTGCCGGCGGCGGGAAACCGCCCCGGGGAATCGGTTCGTCGTCGGGGCGCGGGGCCGCCCCGGCGGTTCGGTTCAGTAGCGCCGGCGCCCCCGCCGCTCCGGGGGCGGCTCCGCCGGGCGCGGCGCGCGTACGAGCTGGGGATAGACGAGCTTGATCCGGAGGATCAGGTCCTTCTCCGGAAAATCCGAGGGGAGGGGCTCGAAGGGGGCCAGGGCCCGGAAGGTGAGCTCGCTGGTGTCGACCAGAACGCTGTCCCCCTCCACATCGAGGACGTCCATCCGCGTGAGCGAGCCGTCCCGGGCGATCTGGAGCTGAAGCACCTGCGACCCGTGGATCATGCCGATGTAGTAGGCGTAGGGCGCCGTCCACTGACGATAGAGGTTCCGGGCGAAGCGCTCCAGCCAGGGGGCGTACGCCCAGGCCATGGTGTTGAGGCTGATCCCCCCCGCGGCCAGGGCCCCGCCGTCGGGGTTCTGCATGGCCTCCTGGAGGTAGTCGAGGTTGGCGATGGGGCTCAGGAGCTTCAGCCGGTCCGCCTCCGCCCGGGAGGCCGGAGTCGGATCCGGGCGCTTCCCGGCCCGGGCGGGATCGAACGCCGCTTCGGGCGGGGCGCCCTCCCCGGTCTTCCGGATGACCGGGGAGTCCGCGGGGTCCGGGCGGGCGGCGGGGACGGGCTTCACGGAAGGGGGCTCGGCCGCGGGCGCGTCGGGGGAGGCCTTGGAGTCCGGCCGGTCCGCGGGGGGGGCGTCCGCCCGGCCGGCGGCCGGCTGCATCTGGAGCTGGGGAACCTCGGCGTCCCCGGTGAGGCGCGGGAGATCGCCGTCCGAGGCCCCGGCGTGGCTGTCGCGCGCCCGGCTGGTCACGTTGCTGAGGAGGTCCGCATGGTCGGGGGGCCTGTCCGCCCGGTCGGGGGGGAGTTCGGTGAACCGCCGGGGCCGGTCCGGGTCGGGCCCGGGGGCGAACACGAACTCGATCGGCTCCGGAGCCGCCGGCTCCACGACCCGGGGAGTGCCCGGCTTGGCCGCCCAGAGGCCGGCCACGACCCCCGCATGGACCACGAGGGTCAGGAGGACGGCGATGAGCCAGGTTCGGGCCCCGGTCCGGTCTGCGCGCTTCCGAGTCGGCAAATGCGTCGCCCTTCTCTCCTAACCCCTTGTAATCCACCAAATCGGCCGCCCGCCGGCCCCCGCTGGAGGTGATACCCCCTGACCGGCGATCCCGTTCCTGGGGGGGACGGATCTCGGGGCCCATCCCGGCCACCGGCCGGGCCCGAGGCCCTGAACCTACCTAATTGCTTGGGAGGGAAGATAGTACCCGCTTGGCTCCGATCCTACCCCCGGAGTATGGCAGAGAGGTGGCAGGAACCGGAAAATGCCCCGGAACGCGGGGCCGCTCCCCCGCGCGATCCGGAACAGGGCCCGATATACGACAAAACGTGTCCTATTATAGCCAATGATGCGTTAATTTTTGTCGTATTTATGTCGGGCCGGCTGGACGAAGGCTCCCACCGAGCCTATAGTCGAATTCACATCTTTCGTTGGTCGGCATACAGACGGCTTGCGAGCCATGCCGCAGAAGCCCGCCGCCATCCCGAGCCCCCACCGAGCTACTCACTCTTCCCTTGGAAGTCGAGGTACGCCATGCGGTCCGGCACCCCCAACGTCCTCCTTGTCTATCCTCGGTTCGCGCCTCATTCCTTCTGGAACTACCAGGCCACCTGCGAGCTGGTGGGGGCCCGCTACTCGGCCACCCCCCTCGGCCTCATCACCGTGGCCGCCCTCCTTCCCCCCGAGTGGCCCGTCCGCCTGCTCAACCGGAACACGGAGCTGCTCACCGACGAAGACGTCGCATGGGCCGACCTCGTCATGACCGGCGGGATGCTCCCGCAGCAGCGGGACACCGAGCGCGTGATCGCGCTCGCCCACGCGCAGGGCAAGCCCGTGGTCGTCGGCGGCCCCGACGTCACCTCGAGCCCTCACATGTACGAGGAGGCGGAGTTCAAGGTTCTCGGCGAGGCCGAGGAGGTGATGTCCGGGTTCCTGGCCGCCTGGCGCTCCGGGGAGTCGAGCGGGGTGTTCACCGCCGACGGCTTCCCCGACATCACCCGGTCGCCGGTCCCCCGGTACGATCTCCTGAAGTTCCATCACTACATGCACGTCGGCGTCCAGGTCTCGCGGGGCTGCCCGTTCAGTTGCGAGTTCTGCAACGTGATCGAGCTGAACGGCCGGGTGCCCCGGGTCAAGGAGCCCGCCCAGGTCCTCCGGGAGCTGGACGCCCTCTACGCCCTGGGCTACCGGGGCCACGTCGATTTCGTCGACGACAACCTGATCGGGAACCGGCGGGCGGTGAAGCCCTTCCTTCGCGCTCTGGAAGGCTGGCTCGTGGAACACCGCCATCCCTTCGAGTTCTCGACCGAGACGAGCATCAACGTATCCGACGACGAGGAGCTGCTCGGCCTCATGAAGCGCGCCAACTTCTTCGCGGTGTTCGTGGGGATCGAGACCCCGGACGCCGATTCGCTCCAGGAGGCGGGGAAGCTCCAGAACACGCGCCGGGACATCCCGGCCAGCATCCAACGGATCTACGGGGCCGGCATGTTCGTGAACGCGGGCTTCATCATCGGGTTCGACGCGGAGAAGAAGAGCATGGCCGAAGCCATGATCGCCTGCATCGAGGAAGCCGCCATCCCGGTGTGCATGGTGGGCCTCCTCTACGCCCTACCCAACACCCGCCTGTCCCGCCGGCTGGCCGCCGAGGGCCGGCTTCACGCCCTCTCCGACCGGCACAAGGCGGAGGGGGACGCGGACCAATGCACCTCGGGGCTCAACTTCGACACCGCCCGGCCTCGGGGCGAGATGATCGAGGACTACCGGACGGTGCTCCGCCGCATCTACGAACCGCGGGCCTACTTCGCCCGCGTCGGCCGGCTCGCCCGGGCCCTGGACGTGCGGGGCCACCGCTTGCGGCAGCCCCCGAAGAGGATCCTGCGGGATCTCCGCGCCGTCCGCCGGATCGCGCTCCAGGTCGGCCTGAAAGACCGGACGGCCCGGGGCCCGTTCTGGAGGGCGGTCTTCGACTGTCTGTTCCACAACCCCAGGGCGCTTCGCGCCGTGTTCTCCCACGGCGCCCTCTACGTTCACCTCGGTCCCTATTCGGGGTTCCTGGACGCCCGCATGGCGGAGCGACTCCTTTCGCCCGATCTCCGGGCCGGAAGGCTCGACGAGGCGTTCCCCGCGCTGGGCCGGGAGCTCACGCCCGCGTCCGGACGGTCGTAAGCCGCTCGGCGACGACGGGATCGCACGGGAGGACGAGGTCCGATCTCACGATTCGCTCGAGCTAGAAATGCGGGGCGATCAACGCGTAGAGCCCGACCAGGCAAAGACCGCCGCCCAGGGCTCTGAGCGAGCGATTGAGAACCGCGGGGCCTATCCGGCTCCGGCCGTGGTGCAGAATCCAGGTCAAGACGCTGAACCAGGCCAAGATGCCCAGGGCGACGCAGGCCACGAACGCGACCCGGGCTCCGTCGCCGGTCAGGTCGATCCCGACCGCGTGAAGGGCGGCCAGCATGGCGAGCCAGTTCACCATCACCGAAGGATTCAGGCCGACCATGGAGAATCCGAGGGTGAGATCGCGGACCCAATCGGTCGGCGCCGGCGGAACCGGCTCGTCCCCGCCGGGGAGCCGCCGGCCGACGAGAAAGTAGATCCCCACCCCGATCATGATCACTGCTCCGATCGCCGAACTTACGGGGCGAACCGCCGGCCAACGATCCATGATCAGACCGTAGCCGAACACGGCGGCGGCGCAGTACCCGGCTTCCGCCGCGGCCGCCCCCGCGGCGAGCAGGATGCCGTTACGGTACCGGCCCGCGGCTCCGCGCTTGAACACGAACAGGGAAACCGGTCCGGCCAAGGGCATGGAGCTGACCCACCCGAGGGCGAATCCGAGGAGCCCCTGGTTCACGCCGAGCTTCCGAAGGTGCGGTCGGCCAGGTCCAGATCCTCCGGGGTGTCGATCTCCAAGCAGGGAAGGTCGCCGAGGTCCACCGGATACACGGCCTCTCCCCCCCGGATCAACTCGACGAACGCCGTTTCGTAGAACTCGTCGCAGCCGGTGCCGGCCTCGACCCGGCGAGCCAGCGTGGTGAAGAGCTTTTCGGTGAATCCGGCCGAGAACACCTCGAGCCCCATCGACTCCCCCGCCGCCTCGGAGAGAGGTAGCGCCTTTCCCAGGTCGGCTACCCGGCCGCCGGGGGCGAGTCGAACCTTCATCTCCTCGTCCCCGAGAGCGCCCCGCGATCGGAGCGCGAGCCGGTTCGGCCGCGGGTCGCCCAGGAGCCGGTCCAGCACTTCCGGAGCGAAGACCAGGTCGCTGTCCAGGAGCAGCATCGGTTCGGCCGCTTCAAACCGGGCGAGCAGGAGGGAGTACGCATTGTTGGTGGACTCCCAGTCGTC
>CAYRIJ010000266.1:0-5521 GCA_964424285.1 uncultured bacterium | reverse complement strand
CACGATGCGGTGCTCGATCAGGTCGTAGCTCCCGGAGAGGTCCTGGTCCTTGGCGCTGATCCGCCCTTCCACGATGGGGATGTCGTTGGTGTTGAAGGTGAAGAGCATGATGTCGCGGACGTCGGCGGGAAGGTCGGGCCGGATCTGATCCAGCTTCTCCTTCACCTCCAGCCGGAGGAGGTTCACGTCGCGGCCCCAGTTGAACTCCACCCCCACGAAGCACTGCTCGCCGTCGCTCTGGCTGAAGACTTCCTTGACCCCGCCCATGGTGGCCAGGACCTCCTCCACCGGACGGGCGATCTCCTTTTCCACCTGGCCGGGAACGCCGTTGGGGTAGGGGATCAGCACGCCGATGAACGGGAGCTCCGCGTTGGGAAGGAAGTTCAGGGGGACCCGCCGGAGGCTGATCGCCCCCAGGACGAGCACCGACACCAGCACCATGACCACGGTGACGGGGCGGCGGACGGCCAGGCGGGTGAGCCACATGATCTAGCTCCGGGCTTCCGGATGGACGAGGCTGTAGAGAACCGGGATCACCAACAGGGTGAGGAGGGTGGACACGAGGAGTCCCCCGATCACCGTGACCGCCAGGGGGGCCATGATCTCGCCTCCGTCGCCCTTCCCCAGGGCCAGGGGAAGGAGCCCGAGCACGGTGGTGGTGGTGGTCATGAGGATGGGGCGAAGGCGCACCTCGCCCGCCTCCAGGATCGCCGCCCGCACGCCGAGGCCTCGGCGGCGGAGCTGGCCGATGAGATCCATGAGCACGATGCCGTTGTTGACCACGATTCCCGCCAGCATGATCGCCCCGATCATCACCACCACGCTCACCGCGGTGTGGGTCACGGTGAGGCCGGCCACCACCCCGATCAGCGCCATGGGCATGGTGAAGAGGATGAGGAACGGGTTCAGGAGCGACTCGAACTGGCTGGCCATGACCAGGTAGACCAGGAAGATGGCCAGGGCGGCGGCGAAGATCAGGCTCCGGAGGCTCTGCTGCATCTCCTCGTTCTGTCCGGCGAGCTGGAGGGTGACGTCGGTGGGGAGGGGGATCGTGGCCAGCGCGGCCTCGATCTCCCCGCTCACCCCGCCCAGGTCCCGGCCCTCGAGGTTGGCGCTCACCGAGGCCGCCCGGGACTGGGAGATGCGCTGGATGCGGGCGGGCCCGCGCTCCACCGCGACCGAGGCCACCGAGGCGAGGCGGACCGGAAGGTCGCCGCGCTTGCCCACCACCATGGTGTTGAGCTGGTCGAAGGAGAGATCGCGGGCGTCGGCGCTTCGCACCAGCACGTCGATCTGGCGGTCGCGTTCCTTGAAATCGGTGGCCACCTTGCCCAGGACCTTGGTGCGGAGGGCCTCGCTGGCCTCCCGGAGCCCAAGGCCGGCCATCTTGAGCTTGTCGCGGTCGAAGCGGATCTCCACCTCGGGGCTTCCCGGCTCCATCGACGTGGTGACGTCCCGGAGGCCGGGGATGCCCCGGAGCACGTCCTCCACCTGGTCCGAGACCCGGGCGAGATCGGCCAGGTCGTAACCGTAGATCTCCACCTCCACCGGGGTCTTGAAGCTGAAGGAGGTCTGATCCCGGAGGGTGCCGGTGAGGTGGGGGAACCGGGCGAACTCGGCCCGGATGGCCTCCAGGGCCACGGCCTCGCCGGCCTTTCCCGCCCCGCTCTCCAGCCGGACGTTCAGCTCCGCGTGGTTCTCCTTCTTGCTCCGGAGCGAGCCGTCGTCGCCGGCGTCCACCCCCACGTTGCTGTAGACCGTCTCCACCCGGGGAACGTCCCGCAAGGCGTCCTCCAGCCGGGCCACCACCTGGTCGGTGTGCTCGATGGGGGTGCCTTCGGGGAGTTCGACGTCGAAGCGGAGCTCGCCCTGGGAGAGGGGGGGGATGAGATCGCTGCCCAGACGGCGGGCGCCCAGGATGGAGAGGACGAAGAGCGCGGCCACCGAGGCCACCACCAGCCCCCGATGGTCCAGGGCGCCCTCGATCACCCGGCGGTAGCCGGAGCGGAGCGCGACCATGGTGCGACCGGGCGAGGCGGCGACCGGCCCGGGGGCCGCCCCGGTCGGTTCGGCCGGCGGGGGGGCGCCCCCGATGCGCTTCCACCACCGCCGGCCGCCCCGCCCCTCGCGGCCGAGGGCGGCCAGCATGGGGGTCAGCGTCAACGCCACCACCAGGCTCACCAGAAGGGCGTAGGTCACGGTCAGGGCCTGGTCCTTGAAGATCTGACGGGCCACCCCCTGCACGAAGAGGATGGGGAGGAAGACGGCGATCGAGGTCAGGGTGGAGGCGGTGATGGCCTGCCCCACCTCCTCGGTGCCGTCGATCACCGCGGTCGCGCGGTCCTTCCCGCCCAGCCGGCGATGGCGGACGATGCTCTCCAGGACCACGATGGAGTTGTCCACCAGCATGCCCACCCCCAGCGCCAGCCCGCCCAGGCTCATGACGTTGAGGGTGATCCCCTGGCGGTACATGAGGACGAAGGTGGTGACGATGGAGGCCGGAATGGCCAGGGCGATGATCGCGGTGCTCCGCGCGTCGCGAAGGAAGGCCAGGAGGACCAGGATGGCCAGGAGCCCCCCCACCAGCGCGTTGGATCGGACCTGGTTCACCGCGGCCCGGATGAAGGTGGATTGGTCGGAGAGCACCTGCACCCGCGTCCCCGCCGGGAGCATCTTCTGAAGCCCGGGGACCCGGCCCCGCACCCGCCGGGCCACGTCCACGATATTGGCGTCCCCCTCCTTGTAGATCGCCACCTCCACCGCCGGCTTGCCGTCGATGCGGCTCACGATCTCGCGTTCCTTGTAGGCCCGGGTCACGTCGGCCACGTCGGCCAGCTTCACCGTGCGGTCGCGGTCCCGCTCCACCACCGTCTGCCCGATGTCCTCCACCCCGGTGTACTGGTTGAGGGTGCGGATCAGGTACTCGGCGTCGCGGTCGCGAAGCCGCCCGCCGGCCGCGTTCACGTTCTCCGACCCCACCACCTGGGTGACCGAGCTGATGGGAAGTCCCAGGGCGGCGAGGCGGTGCTCGTCCACGTCCACGTGGATCTCCTCGGTGAGCCCTCCCACCACCTTGGCCGCCGCCACGCCCCCCATCGACTCCAGCTCCTTCTTCACCACCTGCTCGGCCAGGTAGCGAAGCTGGATGGGGTTCTCGCCTCCGGAGATGCCCAGGCGCACCACCGGGTCCAGGGAGGGGTCGTAGCGGAGGAGGGCCGGGGTCCGGGCCTCGTCGGGCAGGTTCACCAGGTCGAGCTTCTCCCGCACGTCGAGGGCGGCGAAGTCCATGTCGGTGCCCCACCCGAACTCCAGCCGGATCTCGCTCACCCCGGCCTCGCTGGTGGAACTCAGGCGCCGAAGCCCCGGCACCACTCCCGCCGCCTCTTCCAGGGGACGGGTGATGAGGTTCTCCACCTCGCTGGGGGCGGAGTCCGGAAACTCGGTCTGCACGGTGAGGGTGGGATAGCTGATGTCGGGAAGGAGCTGCATCGGGAGCCGTCCCAACGACACCACCCCGAAGAGCACCGCGGCCGCGGTGACCATCAGCATGGTCACCCGGTGCTCGACCGCGTATCGGATGAGGGGGCGCACGGTCAGCGGTTCTCCGCCCGGGCGGTGTCCAGCTCGGGTCCGGTCTTGCTGGTCCCGGACTTGGCCCGCTCGGGCTCGTCGGCGAGGTCCCGGATCTTGCTTCCCTGGCGGAGCCCGCCCTGGCCCACCGTCACCACGCGATCCCCGAGGCTCACTCCCTCGGTGATCTCCACGAACTTGTCGTCGGTGTATCCGGTGGTCACCGGGACCTTGCGCACGGTGTCCGCTTCGGCCACGAAGAGATACGTCGCGCCCGCCTCGGGAACCAGAGCCGTCTTGGGCACCGACACCGCGCCCCGGTGAACGTCGGTGGTGATCCGGGCGCGGACGAAGCTCCCCACCCGGGCCGTCCCCGCCGCATCCCGCACCTTGAGCGTCACCTTCACCGTCGACGTGGCCGGGTCGACGGTGGGGGCGATCCGCTCCACGTCGCCGGTCAGGATCTGGTCGGGGGCCACGTCGGGACGGATCTCCACCGGTTGGTCGGCTCCGAGCCTTCGAGCCACCTGCTCGGGAAGGTAGAGCTTGATCTCCATGGGCGAGACGTCGGCCAGGCCGACCAGCTTCTCCCCCGGGTTCACGGTCTGCCCGAGCTGGACCGACCGGGTGCTCACGAGCCCGGAGAACGGAGCCTTCACGATCTTGTTGTCGAGATCCACCTGGGCCAGCTCGTTCTCACAGCGGGCCACCTCGGCGTCCTTCTGGGCCTGCTCGAAGTCGCGATCCGAGCCCAGCCCCCGGTCGCGGAGCCCCTGAAGGCGCTCCATCTCCCGGCGCGCGGTCTCCGCCCGGACCCCGGTCTCCTTGAGATGAATCTCCTCCGCGCGATGATCCAGCTCGAGCAGGACCTGCCCGGCGGCGACCCGGTCCCCCTCCTCCACGTTCAGCTTCATCAGCTGGCCCTGGGCCTTGGAGATGATGTCGACCTGGCGCCGCGCCTCCAGGGACCCGGTGGCGCTGAAGGTGGAGGGAAGGTCCCGCGCCGCGGTCAGCGCCGTCTCCACCGGAACCGGTTTCTCCTCGTCCTTCTTGTCGCCTTTCTTTCCCTTCTTCCCCGCGTCCGCGGCCGCGGTGGAGTCGGTCGCGGCCAGGGCCACGTCGGTCTTCCCGTTCATGCGCTGGGCGACGACGAAGGCGCCGCCGAGGAGAACGACGGCGGCGAGGGCCAGAATGGCGAACCGGCGGCTCTTGAGCTTCATGATTCTCTTCCTCTCGAGAGGGCGGTTTCGTGGGGGGAACACGGCGGCCGCCGTCGGCCGATGGGGAAGCCGGTCCCCCGTGCCTCCACCTACGGGGGAGAGGCGGACCGGGTTTCACGATGACGGGCGCCGGACGGGCCTCCGGATCACACACCGTCTGACCCGCGGCCCCCCGGCGTGGTTGCGCGCCGGGGGCCGGTCAATCGTCCGGAAAGGACCCGCGACGCTTTGCTTCAGGGAAGGGGAAACAGATTTTCAACCGGCGTGCGGCGGGGCTCCCAGGGAAACCAGGAACGCCGGGGGAGGACCGGGAAAGAGGGGATCGAGCGCGCCCGTCCAGCCGGCGGCGGCACGGCCCGCGCCGGAGCTTCCGGCCTCCGGCCTTCCGTCGGTGGAATCGGGGGCGGGAGCCCGGGACCGGCTCCCGGAGGTGGCGGGGGCGGCGTCTTCGGTTGATTCGTGGCCGAGAACCGGCTGGGCGTGAGCGAAGGGATCCCCGGGAAGGGCGAGGATCGAGAAGGGAAAGAGGGATTCGCGGGAGAGGTCCGCGGGCTGCGTCCGGGCCTCGGCCGAGGTCCAAAGAAGGACCAGGACCGAGGCCAGGACCGTTGCCGCGGCGACGCGCCGCGTGCCTTGCAACATCGAACGCCCCCTAATAGCCCATCAAGAAACGATCTCTGAGCGAGCCGCTCCGGCCCGCGGTCAGTACTCCTCTTCCACCAGCCGCGATT
>CAYRIJ010000265.1:0-5528 GCA_964424285.1 uncultured bacterium | reverse complement strand
TCGCCGATCAGCTTGAACTCCAGGTTCTCGGGGGGAGCCTCGCCCCGGACCCGGAAGGTGAAGGCGTAGTTGGCGGGGAGGTCCAGGTCCACCTTCCGGCGCGCCACCGCGTAGCCGCCCCCGCCCAGGAACTGGAAATCCAGCCGCATGGCCTTCCCGTCGTATCCCGCGTCCGACCCGATGTCGAGCTTCACCCCGTCGGCGGGATGGGCGGACCAGGCGCTCACGTCGTCGAAGGCGTCCACCAGCACCGGGTGCGTGGTGTCCGCCGCGTCGAGGCCTCGGACCGGGAGCAGGGCGGTCAGGAGCAGCACGGCGGCGGCCGCCGCCGCCCCCCGTCCCCCCCGGACCGGACCGAACCGGAAGCTCATGGGCATCACTCCTTCAAGCTTCCCGCCATGACCCCGCGGACGTAGGCCCGCTGGAAGACCAGGAACACGCCGAGGGCGGGAAGGACGGTGAGCACCGAGCCGGCCATCATGAGCTCGGTATCCTGGACGTGCTCCCCCACCAGGTTGGCCAGGGCCACGGGAAGGGTGTAGTTCTGGCTGTCGCTCAGGATGATGAGCGGCCACATGAAATCGTTCCACGCGCTCAGGAAGGTGAAGGCGGCCAGGGTGATGAGGATCGGCGAGATCACCGGGACCGCGATGGTCCAGAACACGCGGGCCTCGCTGGCCCCGTCCACCCGCGCCGCGTCCAGGAGCTCGTCGGGAATGCTCAGGGCGTACTGGCGGATGAGGAAGATCCCGAACACGCTGGCGAAGTACGGAATCATGACCCCGACGTAGGTGTTCACGAAGCCCATCTGCCGGAGGAGCAGGAAGAGGGGCAGCATGGCCACCTGGGCCGGGACCACCAGGGCCAGGGCCAGGCTCTTGAACAGGGGGTCCCGCCCCCGGAAGCGGAGCTTGGCGAAGGCGTAGCCGGCCAGGGCGTTCACCAGCACCGAGACCAGGGTGGCGGTGACGGTGATGATGGTGCTGTTCAGGAACACCCGGGCCAGGTTCAGCCGGGTGAAGAGATCGCGGTAGTGCTCGAGGGTCGGGCGGCTGGGGAGGAAGCGCACCGGGATGGAGTTGGCCTCGCCGGTGGGCATGAAGGACGCCGAGACCATCCAGACCAGGGGGGCGAGGGTGACGGCGGCCCCCACGATCAGGGCCGCGTGCAGGAGCGCCGAGCGCGCCGGGCGGGAGAGGGTCATCTCTCCATCCCCCCGCGGTGGAATCGCATCTGGATCAGGGTTCCGGTCAGGGTGATCAGGAGCAGCACCACCGCGATGGTCGACGCGTAGCCCATCCGCCACCAGCGGAAGCCCTGCTCGTACATGAGGAGCACGATGCTGGTGGTGCTCCGGAGCGGCCCCCCCTGGGTCATGACGTAGGGTTCGGCGAAGAGCTGGAAGTAGCCGATCATGGTGGTCACCCCCACGAACAGGAAGGTGGGGGCGAGGCCGGGAAGGGTGATGTGGCGGAACCGGCGCCAGGAGCCGGCCCCGTCGATCGAGGCCGCCTCGTAGAGGGACTCGGAAATGGTCTGGAGGCCGGCGAAGAAGATCAGCATGTTGTAGCCGAAGTTCTTCCAGATCGCGAGCAGGATGATGGCGGGCATGGCCCAGTGGGGGTCCCCCAGCCAGTCGACGGGATGGAGCCCGAAGACTTCCAGGCCCTGGTTCAGTAGCCCGTAGCGGGGGTTGTACATGTAGCGCCAGACGATGGCCACCGCCACCAGGGTGGTGACCACCGGGGCGAAGTAGATGGTGCGGAAGAGGCTCCGGAAGCGCACCAGGCGGTCGTTCAACAGGAGCGCGGCGACCAGCGAAACCAGGACCGAGAGCGGCCCCCCCACCAGGACGAAGTACAGCGTGTTCCGGAGCGCCCCCCAGAAGTCGGGGTCCTGGAGCACGTGGATGTAGTTCAAGAGCCCCACGAACCGGGCGGTGGAGGGGTTTCCGATGGAGTAGATGTCGAAGTCGGTGAGGCTCAGGAGCAACCCCGCCACCACCGGGAGCACGAAGAAGACGGCGATCAGCCCCAGGGCGGGGGCGAGAAAGAGGACGGCGGAGCGGGCCTGGCGGCGCGCGAGGATGGTGCTCACCGGTCGGCCTCCGCGGACTCGTAGGCGCGGAGCCGGTCGTGCTCCAGGAGCCAGCGACGCTTCTCGAGGATCCGGTTCACCTCCCGATCCAGCCCGGCCAGGGCCGAGTCCGGCTCCACCGCCCCCCGCACCGCGGCTTCCGCCTGCTCCAGGAGGCGGGTGGCGATGAGCTCCCACTCGGGGACCTTGGGGGTGGGCACGGTGCGCTCGAGCTGGACCCGGAACGCGGCGAGGTTGGGATCGACGCTCAAGCTCGTGTCCTCCCACGCCTCCTTCCGCGCCGGAAGATCGCCGGTGAGGCCGTAGAAGCGCACCTGCACCTCGGGCCGGGAGAGGAACTCCACCAGGCGCCAGGCCGCGTCGGGATGCGCGGTGCCCCGGAACACCACCAGGCTCGACCCCCCGGCCAGGCTCACCCCCGACCCCGGACCCTCGGGGCCGGGAAAGGGAGAGGTGCCCCATTCATCCTTCAGCTCGGGGGGCAGGCGCCGCGCGAACTCCCCCAGGTTCCAGGGGCCGGTCACCACCATCGAGAAGTACCCGCGGGCGAACTCCTGGTACATGTTGGCGATCTCGTTCCCGGTGACCGGCGGGGCCAGACCCTCCCGGAAGAGATCCAGGTAGAAGTGGAAGGCGCGCTTGAAGGCCGGTTGGGAGAAGGCGCCCCGGGTGTCGTCGTCCACGAGGAGCGGGGAGCCGGCCTGGAGCCCCAGGATCACCGGGGTGTTCCACTCGTTGGTGGGGAGGAAGATGGCATAGCGATCGGGGCCCACCTCGCGTTTCACCGCCTCGAGGGCCTCGCGCCACCCGTCCCAGGTCCCGGGGATCGAGTCGTAGCCGGCCCGGGCGAACAGGTCCTTCCGGTAGAAGAGGAGGCGCGTATCCACGTACCAGGGCACTCCGTAGGTGGTCGCCCCCACCACGTTGGTGTCCCAGATACCGTGGAAGTAGGAAGAGGAATCCATCGCCGCCGTGGCGGCCAGGTGCGAGTCGAGGGGAAGGAGCGCGCGAAGCGCGGAGAACTCGGCGATCCAGGTGTTTCCGAGCTGGCCCACGTCGGGGGTGGAGCGCCCCACGATCGAGGTCAGGAGCTTCTCGTGGGCCGCCGACCAGGGAATCTGCTGGACGTCCACCCGGATGCCGGGGTTCTCGCGCTCGAAGTCCCCCATGAGGCTCTCCACCACCTCCCCCTCGCGGCCCATGGCCCAGAAGCGCAGGGTGGTCTGCTCGCCGCCCCGCCCCGCGCACCCGGCGAGGACCGCGGCCAGGACCAGGAGCAGGAGCCCCCGGTCGAAGCGCCGGACCCTCGCCCCGTGGTGGGTCATCGAGCCGCCCCGGCCGAGTCCAGCCAGCCGCCGGTGAACCCCGCCCGCTCGAGCCCCCGGATCACGTAGGGGTTTCGCCGCATGACCCTCCACACCAGCCCGGTCCGGTAGTTCTCGGTCATGGCCAGGATCGGACCCTGGTCGATCCCGAGCTGGTCGGTGTCGAACCATCCGAGGCCGGGAACCACGGTTCCCATCTGCACCTCGACCCCCGCGGTGAGGGTCGGGTTGAGGGCGTCCACGAACCCGTAGGCATTGAAGACCCGGTCGCCGTAGGCGGCCTCGATCGCCATCAGGGTGGGAATCACCAGCTCGGGGGCGTAGACGATGGAGCCGGCGGCGGCGGTGGGGGCCACCGTCCCGTCGTCCCGAACCTCCAGGAACGACGCTCCCCGCCCCCAGTAGGTATGGAATTCCCGCGGCCGCCCGTCCACGGTCACCGTGCCGTCCAGGGGACCGTCGCAGGCGGTGAGCCCCCAGAGGTCGGGCCCGTAGCCCGCCCAGCCCCCGGGATTCTCGACCGCGTAGGCGTGTTGGGCCAGGGTGGCGCGGCGGGCGTTCTCGAAGTAGTCGATCCCCTTCTCCCGCATGTACGCGTCGGCGATGCCCCGGAAATCGAACCATACGTGGGTGTAGTGATACCCGAAGAGAGGACCGAAGCCGACGTAGCTCTGATCGTGGAAGGTGCCCCACCGGTAGGTCGAGGTCCACTCGTCCCAGGCCGCGGGATCCACGGGATGGGTGGGCGAGCCGAGGGCCAGGAGATAGACCAGCATGGCCTCGTTCATTCCCCGCCAGTCGTAGGGGAGGAACCCCTTGTCGGGGTCCCAACCGTGGCCGATGGCCGGGGGCCGGACCTGGGCCCAGCGCCAGTCGGCCCGGGCGTAGAGGGTGTCGGCCAGGGACCGGATCTCCGGCTCGACCCCGTCGGGCCGGTCGAAGTAGCCCCCGCAGAAGAGCGCTCCGGCCAGGAGGAGCGCGGTGTCCACGGTGGAAAGCTCGACGTCCTTGAACCGGGTTCCGGTCTCCGGCTCCAGGAAGTGGTAGAAGAAGCCCCGGTAGCCGATGGTGCCCGAGGCGGCGGTTCCCTGGGGGGCGTCCCGGAGGAAGCGCAGGGTGGTGAGCACCCGGTCCGCCGCCCGTTCCCGGCTCACGTATCCCCGTTCCACCCCGATGGGGTAGGCGGTGAGCGCGAAGCCGGTGGCGCTGATGCTCTGGAAGGAGACGGTCGGCCGGCGATCGGGGGTGAGCCCGGTCCGGGGGTCGCTCAGGTCCCAGAACCAGCGGAAGGTGCGGGCCTGAAGAGTGTCCAGGAAAGCGGTTTCATCGCCGGAGTTCGCGGTCGCGGCATTCGCGGCGGCGGAATCCGCGGCCGGGGGCGGGGTATCACGAGCCGGGGAGGAACAAGCCCCGGCGAGGACGGCGCACGTCGCCGCGGCCAGGAAGCCAAGGGTCGTCCGCGTTCGAACCGGAGCGCGGAAAAGATGGCCGGATCGGTCGTCTTGCATGAAGGCACCGCCCTTCGTGAAGCGCCGGAGCAGGATCGCGAATCGGGGCTCATCTTAGGCCATGGGGCCGGGGCCCGAAAGCCCGATCCGGCGGTCTCCCGCCGCCTCTCCCCCCGGGAAACCGGGCCAGGAAACTGTTTCGGGCCGCCGAAGGGCTGGGTATGATGGGGACCGGACGGGGCCGGCGCCGGCCGGATTCACGGTCCGCGGCGTACCGAAGTTCAACGGAGCCCCTGGGAGCGGAAACCGAAGGAGTCGAATCGTTGGCGGGTCCGCGGATACGGATCTTCTCGCTCCACGGCCGGGTGATCATCTACGTGCTGGTGGTGATCGCGCTCTTCCTCGCCCGCGGCGGCCTGCACTGGGGAGACCTGGCCGAACGGCTGAACCCCCGGGAAAGCGCGATGAAAACGCTTTCCGTCGCCGGCCTCGATCTGGCCCCCCGGCTCATCCCCCGTCTCCTCGCCCACTACCGCCGGGACTACCCCGAGTTGGGGATCGAGATGGAGGGGGGTGGGACCGCCCGGGCCCTGGAGGCCCTGGCCAACCGGCGGGCCGACGTCGCGTTTCTGAGCCGGCCTCCCGCCCCCGACGAGCA
>CAYRIJ010000264.1:0-5536 GCA_964424285.1 uncultured bacterium | reverse complement strand
GGGCCAACCCGGGAAGCATGAGGGCGTTGGCGCCGGGGCGGGCGGCGTTCGAGGCCAGGAGCGCGGCCATGGGCCGGAAGGCCAGGCTCCCGAGATCGGTGTAGATGAGGGCCATGCCGAAGAGCAGGAACGCCGAGGACGCTCCGGCCAGCACCAGGTACTTGATCCCCGCCTCCACCGACCGCTCCTCGGTCCGGGTGTAGGCCACCAGGCCGTACAGGCTCACGCTCAGGGTCTCCAGCCCCAGGAAGAACGAGGCGAAGTGGCTGCTCATCACCAGGACCACCGACCCCAGGGTAGCGGTCAGGAGAAGCACGTAGAACTCCTCCCGCTCTTCGCTCCGGCGGGCCAGGTAGCCGTGGCCGAGGAGGGTCACCGCGAACGAGGTGGCCAGGAGGAGCCCCAGGTAGTAGAGGGCGTAGCCGTCGAGGACCAGGAGCGGGGTGATCGCCACCGGCATGACCCGGGAGGCGGGAACGAGGGCCGCCGCCGCCCCCGCCAGGGTGAGGAGGGTGAGCACGGTCGCCGCCCCGTGCCGCCGGACGAACGCCGCGGCCAGAAGCACCACCACCGTCCCTCCGGAGAGGATCAGGAGCGGAAGCATGGCGATGAGCGCGTTCTCGGACACGACGGTTCTCCTAACGCCCGACCAGGGCCTGGAGGTGGTTCAGGGCCGGCGCCGCGGTGTCGAGCACCGGGCGCGGATAGAGCCCCAGCCAGACCAGGAAGACCAGGGTGACCGCAAGCACGGCCATGTCCCGGACCCCCAGGTCCGGGATCTTCCAGGAGTGCGTGTTCTCCCCGTGGAAGGCCCGGGCCACGATCCGGAGCGAGTAGATGGTGGCCGCCACCAGCCCGCAGGTGGCGAGCACGGTCAAGACGACGCTCGCCTGGAACGCCCCCACCAGGACCAGGATCTCGGCCACGAAGTTCCCCAGGCCCGGGAGCCCCAGGGACGCCATGGCCAGGAAGAGGCCCACCGCCCCCATCCGGGGCGCGGTCGCCCAGAGCCCTCCCATCTTCCGGAGATCCCGGGTATGGATCCGCTCCGACAGCATCCCCACCAGCATGAAGAGGCCGCCGGTGGAGAGGCCGTGGCAGATCATCTGCATCACCACCCCCTGAAGGGCCAGGGCGTTCCAGGCGTAGATCCCCAGGAGCACGAACCCCAGATGGCTGACGCTGGTGTAGGCCACCAGCCGCTTGAGATCGGTCTGGCCGAAGGCGAGGAGCGCGCCGTAGATGATCCCCGCCACTCCCAGGGCCATGGCCACCGGGGCGAAGCGGGCCGAGGCCTCGGGGAAGAGCGGCACCGCGAAGCGGAGAAGCCCGTAGGCCCCGGTCTTCAGCATCAGCCCGGCCAGAACCACGCTCCCCGCGGTGGGAGCCTCGGTGTGGGCGTCGGGGAGCCAGGTGTGAAACGGCACCGCCGGGAGCTTCACCGCGAAGGCGGCGAAGAACCCCAGCATGAGCCACATCGCCGCCGCCCCGCCGACCGGGGTCCCCAGCAGCGCTTCGTAGTCGAAGGTATAGATCCCGGTGGCCCGGCCGTGGATGAAGTAGAGCCCCAGGATAGCGAGGAACATGAGGAGCCCGCTGGCCTGGGTGAAGAGGAAGAACTTGATCGAGGCGTAGATCCGGTTCTCGTGGCCCCAGATGGCGATGAGGAAGTACATGGGGATGAGCATGACTTCCCAGAAGAAGTAGAAGAGGAAGAGGTCCAGGGCCAGGAACACCCCGATCACCCCGGCCAGGATCCAGAGCAGGTTGAAGTGGAAGAACCCCACGCGCTCCTCGATCTCCGTCCAGGACACCCCGACCGCGAGGAACCCCAGGACCACGGTGAGCGCCACCATGAGGAAGCTCAGCCCGTCCATCCCCAGGTGGAAGCCGATCCCGAAGGCGGGGATCCAGGGCCGGGCGAGCTCGGCCATCCATTGCTCGTTGCCGGCGAGGTGAAGCCGGACGCCGGGCGATCGGGTCCAGAGGAGCACCACCAGCACCAGATCCACGGTGAGGGCGGCCAGGGAGATCCACCGGGCCGCGGCCGCGCTCGCCTTCCCGGCCACCCAGGCCAGGAGGCCGCCGACGAGGAGCACGGCGATCAGCCAGAAGAGCATCATAGGTACACCATGACCGCGAGCACGACCACCGAGCCGACCACGATGCCGGTCGCGTACCAGCGGAGTCGTCCGTTTTCGGTGGTCCGGAGCCCGAGATGGAAACCCCGGACCAGCCCGGCCAGGGCGGCGTAGATCCGGTCGAGGACGTCGCCGCGGTTGACCCGGGTGATCCAGAGGAAGGGCTGGACGAAGAGCGCGTGGTAGAGGGCGTCGAAGCCGAGTCCGGAGGCGAAGAACCGGTGGAGACCGGGGCCCACCATGGGAAGACGGCCCTCATCGTCGTCGGGGGCGCGCCGCTTCAGGAACCAGAGCCAGGCCAGGTAGATCCCGCCCAGGGCGGCGACGGCGGCCAGAAGCTGGAACAGGGCCTCGGTGCCGAGCGGCGCATGCCCTTCGTGAGAGAGGGGGAACACCGGGCTCAGGAACCGCGAGAACGGATCGAACCCCCCCAGGGTTCGCGGCATCTCCACGAACCCGGCGATCAGCGAGAGCACCCCCAGAACGGTGAGCACGGACTTGATCCGCCAGCGCGGACGGCGGGTCACCGGGGTCCTGGCCTCTCCGAAGAACGTGATGAAGATGAGGCGGAAGGTGTAGATGGCGGTGACGAACGCGCCGAACCAGCCCGCCGCCCAGAGCCACGGGCTCCCCTGCCCCGAGGACCACGCGTCCCACAGGATCAGGTCCTTGCTGTAGAACCCGGCGGTGACCAGGGGAAAGCCCGAGAGCGCGGCCCCGGCCACGATGAAGGTCCAGAAGGTGACCGGAAGCTCCTTGCGGAGCCCACCCATCCTGAACATGTCGTGCTCGTGGTGAAGGGCGAGGATGACCGCCCCCGCGCCCAGGAAGAGAAGCGCCTTGAAGAAGGCGTGGATCATGAGGTGGAAGACGGCCGCGGACCACGCGCCCACCCCCAGGGCCAGGAACATGTACCCGAGCTGGCTGATGGTGGAATAGGCGAGGATGCGCTTGATGTCCCGCTGGCCGAGGGCCGCGAAGCCGGCCACCACCAGCGTGGCCGCCCCCACGATCGCCACCACCGTCATCACCGCCGGCGCGAGCGCGAAGAGGACATTGGTACGGGCGATCAGGTACACGCCGGCGGTGACCATGGTGGCGGCGTGGATCAGGGCCGAGACCGGGGTGGGGCCGGCCATGGCGTCGGGGAGCCAGGTCTGGAGCGGCAGCTGGGCCGACTTCCCCACCGCGCCCCCCAGGAGCAACAGCGCGGCCGCCGCCGCCACCCCGCTCCCCACCGGCCAGGCCTCGGCGGCCCGGGCCATGAGATCCTGGATGTTGAACGTCCCCAGGCGGGTGAAGAGAAGGAAGAGCCCGATCGCCATGGCCGCGTCGCCGACCCGGGTCACGATGAACGCCTTCCGGGCCGCCCGGCCGTTGGCGGGATCCTTGTACCAGAACCCGATCAAGAGGTAGCTGCAGAGCCCGACCCCTTCCCATCCCAGGTACAAGAGGAGCAGGTTGTCGGCCAGGACCAGCACCAGCATCGAGCCCACGAAGAGGTTCATGTAGGCGAAGAACCGGCCGTAATCCGCGTCGTCGAGCATGAACTCGGTGGAGTAGAGGTGGATCAGGAACCCCACCCCGGTGACCACCAGGCACATGATCAGGGAGAGCGGATCCAGGGTGAAGGCGATGTCCGGCCGGAACCCGTTCACCGGAATCCAGCTCCACAGGGTCTGGTTGAAGGCATGGCCGGCGGGCCCCGCGCCGAAGAAGAACCCGAGGGCCATGGCCACGGTCAGGGCCGCGGAGCCCCCCACCGAGCCCGCGCCCACCACCGCCACCGCGGGCCTGGGGAGACGCGCTCCCGCGGTCGCCAGGATCAGGAACCCGGCGAAGGGGAGGGTCGGCAGGAGCCACAGGAGTTCGTACACCTCAACCTCTCAGCGTATCGGCGCGGTCGGAGTCCAGGGTCTTCTTGTGCTGGTAGAGCTGGAGCACCAGGGCCAGCCCCACCGAGACCTCGGCCGCGGCCATGGCCAGAATGAACAGGAACATCACCTGCCCGTCCGCCTGCCCCCAGTGGGACCCGGCGGCCACGAACGCCAACCCCGCCGCGTTCAGCATGATCTCGACCGCCACCAGCATGAAGATGACGTTCCGCCGGACCAGGAGCCCCACGATCCCCAGGGCGAAGAGGATCGAGGCCACGAAGAGAACGTGGGAGACGGGGACGGTGGTCATGACCGGGACCCCTCCCCCTTCCCGGCCCGGCGGCCGAGGTGGTAGGCCCCCACCAGGCCGGCCAGGAGGAGCATCGAGGCCAGCTCCACCCCCAGGAGGTAGGGGCCGAAGAGCGCCAGCCCCACCGCCTTGGGGGGAACCGCGGCCGAGCCGACGGCGCCGCCGTTCCGGGCGAAGATGACCGCCAGCTCGACGGCGAGGATCGCGGCCAGCGCCGCCGGGCCGATCCAGATCCGGGCGGCGAGGATCCGCGCCCGTTCCTCGGAGGTGGCCGGCCCGAGGTTCAGGAGCATGACCACGAACACGAACATCACGACGATCGCCCCCGCGTACACCACGACCTCCAGGGCGGCCACGAAGGGCGCCCCCAGGGTGAAGAAGACGACCGCCACCGCGAACAGCGACACCACGAAGTAGAGGAGCGCGTGGACCGGGTGGGCGCGGGAGATCACCATCAGGGTGGCGATCACCGCCACGGCGGACGCGATGTAGAAGAGCACGTTCATGGGCGGTTGTCTCTAGGGCATCAGGGTGCGGACGTCCACCGGCGGGGCCTCGTTCTCCGCCTCGCCCTTGTCCTTGCCCCCGATTCCGAGGCCGGCCACTCGATAGAAGTTGTACCCGGGGTATTTCCCCGGGCCGCTGATCGTCAGGTCCTCCTTCTCGTAAACCAGGTTCTTCCGCTCGTACTCCCCCATCTCGAAGTCGGGGGTGAGCTGGATGGCGTAGGTCGGACAGGCCTCCTCGCACATGCCGCAGAAGATGCAGCGCGAGAAGTTGATCCGGAAGAACTCGGGATAGCGCCGCCCGGTCTCGTCCTCGGTGGCCTGGAGCGCGATGCAATCCACGGGGCAGGCCACCGCGCAGAGGTAGCAGCCCACGCACCGCTCCCGCCCGTCGGGATCGCGGGAGAGGATGATGCGCCCCCGCCAGCGGGGCGGCGGCGCCGCCTTCTCCTCCGGGTAGAGGATCGTCTCCCGCTTGTGGAACATGTGGAGGAGAACGATCCAGATGGTTCTCAACGAGCTGAACATGGGCCTCCACCTCGGGTCGTGACGCCTCGCGTCCCCGCGCCGGACGCGCGTGCCCCCCTCATCGCGCCAGCACCACCGCGCCGGTCACCAGGAGGTTCACCAGCGCCACCGGCAGCATGACCTTCCACCCGAAGGCCATGAGCTGGTCGTACCGGGGTCTGGGGAGCGAGGCGC
>CAYRIJ010000263.1:0-5540 GCA_964424285.1 uncultured bacterium | reverse complement strand
TTCGGCGGGTTCACCACCGGGGAGCGCGGCCCCGCCGGGGACGGCCCCGGAGACCGCGGCGGGAACCGCACCGGCCCCGGCTCACCCCGACACCGCGGCGGGCGGCATGCCGGGCCCGGCTCACCCGGACACCGCCGGGGGCGCTCCGCCGGAGAAGGTGGTCTACGAGGCCGAGACCGTGGACTACACCGTCTCCGACCGGGTGGTGGACCTCCTGGGCGAGGCCAAGGCCGACTACGGGGACCTCACCCTCACCGCGGGGAAGGTGCGCTTCTACACCGACCGGCGGTACATGGAGGCGGAGGACAAGCCGGTTCTGGTGGAGCACGGGCAGGGGGAGGAGGCCCAGCAGATCGTGGGGACGCGGATGAACTACAACCTCAACACCCGCGAGGGGACGATCCGGGCCGGGAAGACCAAGGCCCAGGACGGGTTCATCTATTCCGACGCGCTGCGGAAGATCGGCGACGACCAGTTCCTGGCCCGGGAGGGGAGCTACACCACCTGCGATCTGATCGATCACGACAAGGCGCCGCACTATCACTTCACCAGCAAGCGGATGCGGATCTACCTCAAGGACAAGGTGGTGGCGAAGCCGGTGACCCTCTACATCCGGGACATCCCGGTCTTCGCCCTCCCGTTCTACGTGTTCTCGATCCGCAAGGGGCGCCACTCCGGCTTCCTCACCCCCAACATCGACTTCGGGCTGGGCAGCACCCAGGGGCGGTCCTTCTCCAACCTCGGTTACTACTGGGCGGCCAGCCAGTACTGGGATCTCACCACCAGCGCCGACTACACCGAACAGCCCTCGCAGTTCATCGGCCAGCTCGAGGGGCGCTACGCCAAGCGCTACGTCATGAACGGCAACCTCCAGTTCGGGCGCACCCTGGGCTCGGGACGGAAGCTCTCGAACCTCCAGGGGGCCCACGACATGACCCTGGGGGACTGGCGGATCACCGGCCGGGCCTCCTTCCGGGACGAGAAGTACAACCAGCAGCTTCCCCTGGGCAACGACTTCGCCGACCGGGTGGACCGGATCCTCAAGTCCGATCTTTCGGTGAGCCGGTCGTTCTCCAGGGCCTCGCTGTACCTGACCGCCAGCCGCACCAAGAACCTGGCCGTGGTCCCCGGTGACGGCAAGGACGAGACGATCGTGACCGAGAACTTTCCCCAGTACCGGTTCTCCATGAACCGGATCACCCTCGGACGCCCGGCGGACGCGGAGGGGAAGGGCGGGGTGAGACCCTGGCTCTCCAGCACCAGCCTCACCTTGAGCTCCGGCGGCTCCTCGAGCTACACCGAGCGGGAGCGGACCACGATCGTGCCGGCGGACACCACCGCCGGCGCGGCGGCGGACACCCTCTACGGCATCGACAAGGAGCGCTCGTCCTCCGCCCAGCACACCATCAGCCTGAACGACTCGCGGCGTTTCTGGAACGTGTTCAACTTCCAGCCCTCCCTGAACCTCACCGAGAACTGGGTGGACCGCGAGTACTCGGCCGCCGACACCGTGAAGGGGTTCCGCCGGGCCGCGGTCTGGAACGTTTCGGTGGGTACGGGGACCGCGGTCTACGGGACCTTCGGGGGGATCGGGCCGGTGACCGCCCTTCGGCACACCTTTCAGCCCACCGCGACGTTCCGATACCAGCCGAGCTTCAACGGCCTCACCTACGTGGACCCCGACGGGAATCGGCACAACCGGTTCCCGGGGGTCGGCGGGTTCGAGCAGAAGTCGGTGGGCCTGGGGCTCCGGAACGGACTCCAGGCCAAGGTCCGCTCGGGGGAGAGCGTCAAACGGATCAATCTGCTCGAATGGTCCCTGGGTTCGGGATACGACTTCCTGGCCAGGAAGCGGGGGACCCGGGGATGGAGCAACGTGGCCTCCAGCGTGGACATCCCCACCGTCTACGGCGTGAACATGAGCTTCAACTCGAACCACGATCCCTACCATCAGTTCCGGTTCCTGAACTACGGGTTCCGGGCGAATTTCGGGCTGGGGGGGCTCCTCCCCGGGGCGGAGGCGGGGGAGGCCACCGCCGGTCCCGAGGACCCGTTCCGGGACACCGGAACCTGGGAGGAGCTGGGGGCCAACCTGGGGCGCTCCGCCCTGGACGAGGTGGGCTCGAGCCCCGCTTCCGACGAGGCCCTGCGCTGGAACAGCAACTTCAGCCTCTCCTACAGCGGGTCCCGGATCGGCGACCGGATCAAGACCACCACCACCCTGAATACCAACGCCTCGGTCCAGATCACCAAGAACTGGTCGGTCACCTACACGAGCACCTGGGATCTCACCGCCCACAAGGTGTCGGGCGAGTCGATCGGGCTCCGCCGGGACCTCCACTGCTGGGAGGCCCAGTTCAGCCGGAACCAGCTCGGGACCGACACCTCGTTCTACTTCCGGATCAACGCCAAGGCCATGCCGGACGTGAAGTACGAGCAGGGCCGAAACGCCGGCAGCGGGCTGTCCAGCATCACCCGGATGCTGCCCTGAGCCCGGGCGGGGGGCCGCCGGAGACTTTTTGGGGGAATCCGCACCGCCAACTCAAGGTACACTTTGGGGTTTGACGGGGGAGGCTCCCCCCGACGACGATTGCCTGGTCCCGGGGCCCGCCGGGCCCGCCGGGCCCGCCGGGCCCGCGGGGACCGGTTTCTCGAAATCGAGGAGAGGATCATGATTCCTATGCGCACCATCGGCCGCCTCGGCTTCCCCGCCGGGCTGGCCCTGGCCCTGCTCCTGGTCCTCCCCGCGTCGCGGGGCGAGGCGGCTCCGGGCTCCACCCTCACGGTCATCGGATCCGCCTCCATCGAGGGGGAGATCACCTCCTGCGGCTGCGCGAAGCGGGACCTGGGGGGCTTCCCCCGCAAGGCCACCCTGATCAACCAGGTGCGGGACGACGGGAACCCGGTCCTCCTGGTGGACGCCGGGGACTTCGGGGCGGACCGGGGTTTCGAGCGCCACAACAAGACCGCCTTCATCTTCGACATGATGGCCCGGCTCGGGTACGACGCGGTCACCCCCGGCGAGCGGGAGATGGTCGACGGCCTCGCGTCCCTGAAGGAGGTGTATGACGCCCACCCCGAGGTGAACGTGGTCTCGGCCAACGTGTTGGACGTCTCCGGCAACCGGATCTGGCCGGAGTACGCGATCGTGGAGAAGGGCGGAATCAAGATCGGGGTGACCGGGGTCACCGGAGACGCCTTCTACAAGTTCAACGTGGCCCGGAAGGTACAAACGTCGGACGACTTCACCTTCGAGGATCCCGCCCAGGCCCTCCGCCGCGTGGTGGGGGAACTCCAGGGGAAGGTCGACGTCGTGGTGGCGCTCGTTCACCAGTCCCACGACGAGGCCCAGAAGCTCGTGTCCGAGGTGCCGGGAGTGGACGTCGCGCTGGTGGGTCACAACCCCACCTACGTCTTCGCCCCCGAGAAGACCGGGAAGGCGCTGGTGCTCAGTCCCGGGACCCGCGGCCAGTATCTCTCGGTGCTGAACCTCACCCTGGGATCGGACAATGCGGTCTTCGAGGGTGAGGGAAAGCCGGTGAGCGATTCCTATCCCAAGGATCCGGTCATCGGACCGGTGGTGACGCGGTGGGAGACCGCCTGGAAGGCCCGGGAGAAGGCCCAGGGCAAGGAGAAGGACGAAGGAACCGAGTAGGTCGGTCCTCCAGGGCGGTGGGCGGAAGGGAATCCGCCCCGCCAAGTCGAGGTAGCTCCGGAGGTTGCCGGACGGCGCGGTTCCCATGCTATACTCGTCGCTTACGACGGTGCGCCCCCATGCATTCGGTCGTGGGCTGCCAAGATCGATTCCGTTCCCGAGGAGAGGACGATGAAATTCAGGCGTAAGCTCATGTGGTTGGGCTCGTTGGCGGGCCTATCCCTGGTGTTCCTCCTGCTCTTGCCGGCCTCCCGGGGCGAGGGCAAGTCGGACAATACCATCACCATCCTGGGGTCCTCGTCGATCAACGGCGAGACCTCTCCCTGTGGGTGACACAAGAGGCAATTAGGCGGGTTCGCCCGGAGGGCGACCTTGATCAAGAGCGAGCGGGCACAGGGAAACCCCATCGTCCTCGTCGACGCGGGCGACTTCGCGGCCGACAACGACTACGACCCCTGGGGAAAGACCTCCTTCGAGTTCGACATGATGGCCAAGCTGGGATATGACGCGGTCACTCCCGGCGAGCGGGA
Source organism: uncultured bacterium (assembly GCA_964424285.1). Taxonomy (GTDB): domain Bacteria; phylum Eisenbacteria; class RBG-16-71-46; order JABDJR01; family JABDJR01; genus CAVSKL01. The sequence goes on along the minus strand of CAYRIJ010000263.1, from coordinate 1,355 downwards.
GATGATCCAGGGCCTGGAGCCGCTGAAGAAGATGTACGAGAACCATCCCGAGGTGAAGGTGGTCTCGGCCAACATCAAGGACAAGGCGGGGAAGGAGGTCTGGCCGGAATACGTCGTCCTGGACCGGGGCGGGGTCAAGGTGGGGATCACCGGGGTCACCGGCGGTTCCTTCTACAACTTCAACCTCACCCGGGGAATCCAGAAGGCGGACGACTTCACCTTCGAGGATGCCAAGACCGCGCTTCAGCGGGTGATCCCCGAGCTTCGGAGCAAGGCGGACATCGTGGTGGTGTTGCTCCACGAGGGCCCCAACGACGCCAAGCAGCTGGCCACCGACGTCCCGGGGATGGACGTGGCGCTGGTGGGTCACAATCCGGGCTACATGTTCAACCCCGACCGCACCGGTCAGACCCTGATCCTTCGTCCCGGCACCCGCGGCCAGTACCTCTCGGTTCTGGACCTCACCATGGGCGACGACAAGCAGATCGCCGACTACAACGGCGAGGGAAAGCCCCTGGACGAGAAGGTCGCCAAGGACGCCGACATGGACGCCGTGGTGACCAAGTGGGAAAACGAGTGGACGGCCAAGAAGTCGGAGGAGCAGCGGAAGAACGCGGCCAAGGCGGCGGTGATGCAGGGGACGGAGAAGTACGTCGGGGCCGAGACGTGCGCCCGCTGTCACAGCGACATCTACACCAAGTGGGCCGAGTCCCCCCATGCCCATGCCTTCGCCACCCTGGCCAAGGACCACAAGGAAAACTCCGCGGAGTGCGTGCAGTGCCACGTCACCGGCTACGGCCAGCCCACCGGTTACGAGCTGACCGTGAACGCGGACGCATCCAAGCAGACCGCCAAGGCCGTGGATACCCCCCTGATGCGCAACGTTCAGTGCGAGAGCTGTCACGGTATGGGGACCTTCCACGGCACTGCGGCCATGATCAAGGTTCCCACCGAGGACACCTGCCGGAACTGCCACACCGGCGATTTCGACAAGAACTTCAACTACGCGGAGGCCGTCACCAAGGTGCACTGACCCCGGCGGAACGGACCGGGGCCGGCGTTCGGACGCCGGCTCCCCGAGGATCCCCAGGCGCCCCTCCGGCCCACCGCCGGGGGGGCGTCTCGCTTTCACGGTCGTGCCACACGGACGGGTCGGTGTCGGCTCCGGTCAGATCGCTTGACCAGCCTCCGGCGCCCCCGTAACGTTACCCGGCCGCCGCGCTCGGGCGCGGGCGGTTCCGCCCGGCTCGGACGCGCGAGCCGCTTCGCCTCGCGCATCCGCGCGGCCGGGCTCCGCATTGCCCACGAGGAGGCACAATGGGCTTCTCCACCGACGCCATTCACGCCGGACAGCA
>CAYRIJ010000262.1:0-5544 GCA_964424285.1 uncultured bacterium | reverse complement strand
TCGTTCACAAGCGCGCCGCCGGCAACCCGGCCCCCCCGCCAAAGACCCGGCCCCCCCGCCAAAGGCCCCACCTCCCCCGCCAAGGCCCCCGCCCCGCCGGTCAGCGCTTCACGTAGATCTCGGCCCCCTGCTCCTTGAACTCCTCCGCCTTCTCGCGGAGCCCCAGCTCCACCGCCTCGGCCTCGGCCACGTGATGGGCGGCCGCGTAGTCCCGGACCTCCTGGGTGATCTTCATCGAGCAGAACTTCGGCCCGCACATCGAGCAGAAATGGGCGACCTTGGCCCCCGGGGCGGGGAGGGTCTGGTCGTGGAACTCGCGGGAGGTCTCGGGATCCAGGGACAGGTTGAACTGGTCCTCCCACCGGAACTCGAACCGGGCCCGGGAGAGCGCGTCGTCCCACGCCCGCGCCCCCGGGTGTCCCTTGGCCAGGTCGGCGGCGTGGGCGGCGATCTTGTAGGCGATGAGCCCGTCCTTCACGTCCTTCTTGTCCGGGAGCCCGAGGTGCTCCTTGGGGGTGACGTAGCAGAGCATGGCGGTCCCCATCCATCCGATCATCGCCGCCCCGATCGCCGAGGTGATGTGATCGTAGCCGGGGGCGATGTCGGTGGTGAGCGGGCCCAGGGTGTAGAAGGGCGCCTCGTGGCAGACCTCGAGCTGGCGGGTCATGTTCTCCTGGATGAGATGCATGGGGACGTGGCCGGGCCCCTCGATCATGACCTGGCAATCGTGCTCCCAGGCGACTTTGGTCAGCTCCCCCAGGGTGTCCAGCTCGGCGAACTGGGCCGCATCGTTGGCGTCGGCCACCGATCCGGGCCGCAGGCCGTCGCCCAGGGAGAAGCTCACGTCGTAGGCCGAGAGGATCTCGCAGATCTCCGCGAACCGCGAGTAGAGGAAGCTCTCGGTGTGGTGGGCCAGGCACCACTTGGCCAGGATCGAGCCCCCGCGCGAGACGATCCCGGTCACCCGGCTCGCGGTGAGGGGCACGTGCTGGAGCCGGACGCCGGCGTGGATGGTCATGTAGTCCACGCCCTGCTCGGCCTGCTCGATCAGGGTGTCCCGGAAGATCTCCCAGGTCAGCTCCTCGGCCACCCCGTCGACCTTCTCCAGGGCCTGGTAGATCGGCACCGTCCCCACCGGGACCGGGCTGTTCCGCAGGATCCACTCCCGGGTCTCGTGGATGTTCTCGCCGGTGGAGAGGTCCATCACCGTGTCCGCCCCCCAGCGGACCGACCAGAGCATCTTCTCGACCTCCTCCTCGATGGAGGAGCTGACCGCGGAGTTTCCGATGTTCGCGTTCACCTTCACCAGGAACTTCCGCCCGATCACCATCGGCTCGGCCTCGGGATGGTTCAGGTTGGCCGGGAGGATGGCGCGGCCGCGCGCCACCTCGTCCCGCACCAGCTCCGGCGCGACCCCCTCGCGAAGCGCCACGAACTCCATTTCCGGGGTGATCTCGCCCCGGCGGGCGTAGTGGAGCTGGGTGGGGCGGCGCCCCGGCCGGCCCCGGCGCGGCTTCAGGAGCTGGGGGTAGCGGATGACCGCGAGGGCGGGATCCCCCTCGCGCCGGCGCCGGTAGTCCGAGGTCGAGGCGGACAGCGTCTCGGTGTCCTCGCGGGCTTCGATCCAGGCCCGGCGAAGGGGCGGGAGCCCCCGGGAGATGTCCGCATGATGATCGGGGTCGCCGTAGGGGCCGCTGGTATCGTAGAGACGGACCGGCGGATGGGGCTCCTCGAGCACCACCTCCCGCGCCGGGACCCGGACGCCGGGACGCGATCCCTCGAGATAGACCCGGCGGCCGGCGGGACGGGTGATGGAGAGATCCTTCATGACGGCGCTCCTTTCGTCCGTTGGCAACGGATGCGCGTTCGAAATGTGGGGGCCGCCGGCGGCGGGCCCGCGCGCGGCGGGCGACACGAAAGCCGCCGGATGATGCCGGCGGCCGTTCGGCCCGAAGGGGGCTACGCTCCCTGCGCTGGCATTACCCAGAATCAGGTTCATGCGGTCGGCGGCAGTGGCCCGCTCCGTGAACGGAACCGGCGAAACCGCCCTCTCAGCCCGGTCTCCCGAGCTCCCGCGGTGACTGGCGGTCCAGTCTACTCCCGGCCGGGGGATCGCGCCAGCGGCGGGTGGAGAGGGGGGAGCCGGCCACCCCTCCGGCCATCCCGGCTTGAGCGGCGGGGTAGCCGGCGCCTACGATGGAAGATCGTCCCGGCGGCCGCGACGGCCCCGGTTCATCGGAACCCATCGAAACTCCCGGAGGCATCATGAAGCTCGGATTCATCGGCACCGGTCTCATGGGGCGCCCCATGGCGGGGCGTCTCCTGGACGCGGGCCATCGGCTCACCGTATTCAATCGCACCCGGTCGAAGGCCGCGTCCCTGGCCGAGCGGGGGGCCGCGGTGGCCGGCGACCCGGCCTCGGTGTTCGCCGCCTCCGAGGCCACGGTGCTCATGCTGACCGGCGGTCCCGCGGTCAAGGCGGTCCTGGGCGGCGACGGCCCGGCCCCCGATCTCACCGGAAGGACGGTGATCCAGATGTCCACCGTCGGCCCCGACGAGAGCCGGGCCTTCGAGGAGCGGGTGCGAACCGCGGGGGGCGAGTACCTGGAGGCCCCGGTCCTGGGAAGCACCCCCCAGGCCGAACAGGGGGAACTCCTGATCCTCGCCGCGGGGCCCGAGGCCCGGATCGAGCGCTGGCGCGAGGTGCTGGCGGTGCTGGGGAAGCCGACCCGCATCGGCGACCTCGGCCAGGGAGCGGCGGTGAAGCTCGCCCTGAACCAGCTCATCGCCTCGCTCAGCGCCGCCTACGCCTACAGCCTGGGGCTGGCGGAGCGCCGCGGGGTGGCGCCGGAGCGGTTCATGGAGATCCTGCGCGGCACCGTGCTCTACGCCCCCACCATCGACAAGAAGCTCCCCCGGCTCCTGGAGCGGAACTTCGAAGACCCCAACTTCCCGGTCAAGCACCTGCTGAAGGACGTGGACCTGGCGCTGGGGGAGGGGCGGAAGCTGGGGCTCGGCACCGACGCCCTGGAGGGGGTGCGGCGGATCCTCGAGCGGACGATGGAGGGCGGGCTGGCCGAGGCGGACTACAGCGCGCTCTACGAGACGGTGAACCCGAGGACGTGAAAGCCCGGCCGGAGGCCGGGCCCCCGAACCCGCCCCGGCCGCCCCGCGGTTCCGACCGGCCGGTCAGCGGGCGAGGAGGCCGTACTTGAGGATCACGAAGATCGCCCGGACCCCGTCCTTCCAGTTGATCTTCTTCCCTTCCTCGTAGGTGCGCCCGTAGTAGGAGATGCCGACCTCGTAGACCGAGCAGCGGAGGCGCGCGACCTTCGCGGTGAACTCCGGCTCGAACCCGAAGCGATCCTCGACGAGCGTGATCGAGTCCAGGATCCTCCGGCGGAAGACCTTGTAGCCCACCTCCATGTCGGTGAGGTTCAGGTTGGTGAACATGTTGGAGAGCCGGGTGAGGAAGCGGTTCCCGGCCGAGTGCCAGTAGTAGAGGACCCGGTGGGACTCGCTCCCGATGAACCGCGAGCCGTAGACCACCTCCGCCTTGCCGTCGAGAATCGGCCTCAGGAGCCGGAGGTAGTCGTTGGGGTCGTATTCCAGGTCGGCGTCCTGGATGATGATCACGTCCCCGCCGGCGTGCTCGAACCCGCTCCGGAGGGCGGCCCCCTTCCCCCGGTTCCGCTCGTGGAGCACGACCCGGCAATCGGGCAGATCGGACAGGTCCCGCAGAACCTCCCGGGTGCCGTCGGTGGAGCAATCGTCCACGACGATGATCTCCCGTTCGAACGGCAATGCCACCGCGGCCACCGCCTCCAGGATGGGGCGGATGGTGGGGCGCTCGTTGTAGCACGGGATGACGATGGACACTTTCACGACGGATCCCTCGTGAGGTTGGGCTTCCCGGATCGTCCTACCGCGTCAGGAGATCCGCCTCGGCCGAGCGTTCCATGAGCTCGCGCACCCCCCGGTGGAGATGCCAGGCGCGAAACCCCGATTTCCGCATCAGGTCGGCGAGATGGGCGCTCTTGTACCCGATCTCGCAGTAGAGCACGTAGGCTTTCTCCCGGCCGAAGGCCCGGTGGGCGCGAAGCGCCTCAGCGTACTCCAGGTGGAGCGCCTCGGGCGGGTGCCAGGCGTCGTAGGCGGGGCGGGAGCGGAGATCGAGGAGCACCGCGTCCTCGGGAATCCGATCCGCATCGAGATCCAGACCGGTGCCCTCCAGGGTGTCCAGGCTCAGGGCCCGCAGATCCACCTTGCCCCGCCCGGCCCACGCCGTCTCCAGCACGGCGGGGTCGAGTTTGGCCTCTTCGGCTTCCAGGGCGCGGAGCGGCGCGTTGGTGGAGGGGCTCCGCGAGAGGAGATCGCAGTACTCGTCCACCTTGGCCGAGGACTCGAAGGTTCCGATCCGGCGGGCCAGCTCGGTGATCTCCTCCTTGTTGTTCCCCACCAGGGGACGGAGGATGGGGAGGAGGCTGGCCCGGGAGATGACGGCGAGGTTCTGCAGGGTCTGGGAGGAGACCTGCCCCACCGCCTCGCCGGTCACCAGGGCATGGGCCCCGATGCGGGTGGCCAGGCGGTCGCCCGCCCGGAGCATCAGTCGCTTGAGGATGACCTGCCAGAACCGGGACGAGGTCTTCTCGCGAAGCTCCCGGACCACCGGGGCGAAGTCCATCTCGTGGAGGATCGGCCGGTCGCCGTAGCTCCAGAGATCGGAGACGATCTTCATCACCCGGAGCACGCCTTCCCGGTGTTCGGACCCCCCCAGGTTCAGGAACAGGTAGTCGAGGGAGACGCCGCGGCGAAGCATGAGCCACGAAGCCACCGCGGAGTCGAACCCGCCCGAGACCAGGGACAGCGCGCGTCCCTCCACCCCCAGGGGGAGGCCGCCGTGGGCGGGGACCACCCGGCGGAAGAAGTAGGCGGCCTCGGGCTGGACCTCGAGCCGGGCGGTGAACTCGGGGCGGCCGAGATCCACCCCGGCCGAACCGGGGAGGAGCGCGGTCCCCAGCGCCCGGTCCACGTCCATGGAGTCGAAGGGGATCCGCTTCACGTCGCCGCCTCGGCGGGCGCGCACCGCGAACCGTTTGCCGGCCACGTCCTCGCGAAAGATGGATTCGCCCGCCCGCACCACGTCCTGGAGCGTGGTCCACGGATGCCGCTCCACCGGCGAGATGGACTGCACCCCGAAGACCCGGGGGACGACGTCCAGGGCGATGGGGCTCTCCGCCTCCAGGTAGAGGCGGTGCCAGTCGCGGCGGATCCCGCCTCCGGTGCCGGCGGCGGCCAGGGCGTCGCGCAGGTTTTCCTCCAGGCGCCGGACGAACCGCTGCTTGGTCTTGGACCCCTTGGTGGAGATGTCCCCGGAGAACCGGATGAGGATCAGCGGGCCCGTTTCATCGGGGCTCTTCACGGGCATGGACGAACCTCCAGGACGCGGCAAGGGCGGTGCGGGTCTCGATCGGACGCGGTCGCGCCCATTCTAGCAAAGTGGCTCCGGATCCGGAGGGACGGCTCAAGGCCACCGGATCCGCC
>CAYRIJ010000261.1:2044-5554 GCA_964424285.1 uncultured bacterium | reverse complement strand
GCATGATGCGTCCTTCCCGGAAAGAGGGTTGGACGGGGAAAGTCGACACCAGAAGCATGCCTGGTACTCGTAGATATGTCAACAAGAAATGTTACAAAATATAGTCTTTTATTTTGAACATGGTCACGCAAAACCGCGCCTCGCGTCGGAAGTCTCGCCGCACGGGATCGCCCCGCGCCAGCCCGACCCACCGCCCGAGTACCCGGGTACACCGCGGCGCGATCCGGCGCCGGAACTCCCCCGAATACCTTGGTACACCGCCTGCCGGCTCCGGCCCACCGTGCTACGCAACCGTGCGATCCCTGAATCGTGACCAGATTTCGGCAATCCGGCCGGAAAGAAAGCGCCGGCCCGGGAGTGTCCGAGCCGGCGCAAGAAGACACCGTCAGTCCGAGGCGACCGGGCCCACGCCGCCTCAAGTCCGCCCCACGAATTGATCTACTCCCGGGCCCCCGGATTCCCCTCCGAGCCTCCCTCCCCGCCGTCCAGCTCGTTCCCCTCCGCGTCGAGATGGTGGATGGGTCCGAGGTTCAGGGCGCGCACCGAGTCCTCGATCTTGGCCAGGTCCCCGACCACCACGATGGCCGCCTGGTCGGGACGGAAGTACTCGCGTCCCGCCGCGTTCACGTCGTCCAGGCTCACCGCGCGGATGCGGTCGGGGTAGGTGGTGGGTTCGTCCTCGGGAAGGCCGTAGGCCACCTGGCGGGTCAGCGCGTCGGCGAGCCCGGCGTTGGTCTCGAACGCGGCGGGGTAGCCCAGCACGATCGAGTTCTCGGCGAAGGCCAGTTCGTCGGCGGTGACCGGCCGGGCGCCGTGGATGCCGTCCAGCTCCTTCACGAACTCGGTGAGGGCGGGGGCGGTGACCTCGGTCTGGACCCGGGCCGACATGGTGAAGCCGCCCGGGTTCACCGTGCGTCCGAAGCGGGAGCGCGCCCCGTAGGTATAGCCCTTGTCCTCGCGGAGGTTCAGGTTCAGCCGGCTGGAGAAGAACCCGCCCAGGATGCGGTTGGCCACCGAGATCCGGTACCAGTCGGCGTCGCGTCGCGCCACCCCGGCGTGAACCACGCGGATGGTGGATTGGGAGTCCCCGGGCTTGTCCACCAGGTAGACCTCCCTCCCGGTGCGGGCGGGGATCTCGGGGAAGACCGGGGCCGCCGGCGCGTCGCCGGACCACGCGCCCAGGAACCGCGAGGCGCGATCCTTCATCTCCGCGGCGGTGAGATCGCCCACCGCGATCACCACGGCGTTGGCCGGCGTGTAGTGGGTCCGCGCGAATTGCTTCACATCGTCCAGGGTGATCGCCTCCACCGAGGCCTCGGTGCCGGTCGATCGCAGGCCGTAGGGGTGGCCCTCCCCGAACAGGATCCGCGCCGCCACCTTGTCCGCGGTGGTGTTGGGATCCTCGGCCTCGCGCCGGATGTTGAGGAGGCGGTGCTCCTTCTCCCGCTTGAACTCGTCGGCGGTGAAGGAGGCGCGAAGGACCGCGTCGGCGAGGAGCCCCATCGACTCGTCCAGGTGCTTCTTCAACGTGGTCATGGAGATCAGGGTGTAGTCGGGCTCGGTCCGGACCGAGAGATCGGTGCCGAGCCGTTCCAGGGCGTCGGCGAAGGTGAAGGCGTCGCGCTTCCCGGCGCCGGCGGTGAGGAGATCGCCGGTGAGATCGGCCAGGCCGCTCTTTCCGTCGGGGTCGCTGCTCGGCCCGGAGCGGAAGAGCACCTGGACCTGGACCAGAGGAAGCTCGTGCTGCTCCATCACCATGAGATCGAGTCCGTTGGGGAGGGACGCCCGCTCCACCGGCGGAAGCTCCAGCTTCGGATCGGGGTCTCCGGCGGGCAGGGTGGCGCGGTCCACCCCGGAGGGGGCTTCGGCGGCGAGCTTCCCGCGCGGATCCACCTGGAACACCACCCGGCCGGCGCCGACCCATTCCGCGAAGGCCGCGCGCACCGAGGCCGGGGTCGCGTTCATGAAGCGGTCGTAGTCCTTCTGGAGGTAGTCCGGGGAACCGGTGTAGTGGTTGTAGCGGTTCAACCGGTCGCTGATCGAGCCCCACGCGCCCACCCGCTGGAGCCCCTTCAAGAACGAAGCCTCGAAGTCGTTCCGGGCCCGGGAGAGCTCGTCGGCGGTGGGGCCGTCGGCGCGGAAACGGGCCAGCTCCTCGTCGAGGATCTTCTCCACCCCGGCCACCGTGGCCTCGGGGCGGAGGGTGATCTGGAGGTTGAAGGTCGAGCACACCTGGCCGGGGTCCTGGCGGGCGTAGACGTCCTGGGCGAGCCGGGTGTCGTGAACCAGGCGGCGGTAGAGGCGGCTGGTCTTCCCCTGGCCCAGGATGGCGGCGGCCAGGTCCAGCTCGGCGTCCCCGGAGCGATAGGCGGCGGCCGAGGGCCAGACGTAGTAGAGGCGGGTGAGCTGGACCCGGTCCTCGAGCCGCACCCGCTTCTCGTGGTCGAGGGTGGGCACCCAGACCTCGGTTTCGGCGATCGGCGGACCCGGGGGGATCTCCCCGTAGTATTCCTCGATCCACTTCTTGGTGCGGTCGGGATCGAAATCGCCGGCGATGCAGAGGGTGGCGTTGTTCGGGGTGTAGTAGGTGCGGAAGAAGTCCTTCACGTCCTCCAGGGAGGCGGCTTCGAGATCCTCGTGGGAGCCGATCACGCTGTGGTCGTAGGGATGGCCCTTGGGAAAGATGGCCTCGTTGGCGTTCAGGCGATAGACCGCGTAGGGGCGGCCCTCGCTCTGGCGGCGCTCGTTCCGCACCACGTCCTGCTGGTTCTTGAACTTCTCCTCGGTCATGGCCGGGAGGAGCCACCCCATCCGGTCGGACTCCATCATGAGCACCCGCTGGAGGTGGTTTCGCGGCACCACCTGCCAGTAGTTGGTGCGGTCCTCGCTGGTGGAGCCGTTGAGCTGCGCCCCCACCGACTGGAGCGGGCCGAAGTACTCGTCGTCATGGTGCTCGGAGCCCTGGAACATCATGTGCTCGAAGAGGTGGGCGAAGCCGGTCCGGCCCGGCCGCTCGTTCTTGGACCCCACGTGATACCAGGTGTTGACCGCCACGATGGGCGTGGAGTGATCCTGGTAGAGGATGACCTGGAGCCCGTTCGGAAGGGTATAGAAGTCGATGTCGAGCCGGGGGAGATCCGTGCTTCCGGCCGGTGCGGACCGGGCGGCAAGGGGTAGAACCGAGAGCGCGGAGAGCAAGAGGATGGCCGATAGAAGGACACGACGAGGAGGCATGGCGGGCTCCTTTTTCGGGAGGCTTGGCCCGGGAAATCGATCCCGGGAGGTGTGGCCGGAAACGGCGGGAGAATAGCCGATTCCGGGCGGTGGTGCCAGGGTTCGGGGCGGCGGCGCGAGGGTGGGTTCGCGCCCGCTTCGGCCGGCTCCGGGTGAGACGACGGCGGTAGTTGCCGGTGCGGTCGTGGGGCCGGCTGTGGGCCGTTTTCGGAGCGGCTCGGAGCCTAGCGGGCTTCGATCCCCAGGAAGGCGTGGAGGTGGCAGGCGAAGTCCCCG
>CAYRIJ010000261.1:0-1944 GCA_964424285.1 uncultured bacterium | reverse complement strand
AGCCTAGCGGGCTTCGATCCCCAGGAAGGCGTGGAGGTGGCAGGCGAAGTCCCCGATCTCCTTCCGGTCCGTGCCGAGCCGGTCCCGCCAATCCGTGCTCATGCCGGCGTTGTTCATGTATCGACTCAAAATATTGCAGGCATCGATCAGCACGTTGTGGGCGGCGGTCCGGCCCGGGTCCATGGCCCGGCGCTCCTCGGGAGGGGCCAGCCGCCAGTCGACCCGGATCCGGGCGTAGCGGACGGCGACCAGGAACAGATCGTCGCGGAGGCGGAGGGCGTCGGGGTCGTCGGGCCCGAGGCCCTTCAGCTCGGCATAGACGGAGCGGGCGGTGTCCTGGTCCATGGGGTCTCCTTTCGCGGCCCGAGGCCGGCGCGCCGGTGGGGCACGGCGTGAGTGGCGCGCCTGGGAGGACTTGAACCTCCGACCTACGGATTAGAAGTCCGTTGCTCTATCCGCTGAGCTACAGGCGCTCGAGTCGGCGACCGGGGCGGAGGAGGAAGAAATGGGGTGGATGACGGGGTTCGAACCCGCGACCACCTGAGCCACAGTCAGGTGCTCTACCAGCTGAGCTACATCCACCGTCTAGAACCGTGCCGGGCGCCCGGCGCCGGCGCCCGGGACGTCAACTTGGTCGGGGCGATAGGATTCGAACCTACGGCCCCCTGCTCCCAAAGCAGGTGCGCTACCAGACTGCGCCACGCCCCGAGGTCGTAGGGTCGGCCGGGCAACCCTTGCATCCGGAAAACGGCCCCCGATGGTAGCATCCCCGCCCCGGGGAGACAACATCCCTCCCCACGGGCTCGCAAGCGCCGGAACGCGGGGGGGTGCGCGGCTCGCGGGGGGGATGCGTGCGCTTCCGGCCGGCGGGTCAGGCCGCCGGTGCTCCGGCCGGCTCCGGCCGCCGCTCCGACTCCCGGCCGGATCCGGGCGCTACCGCCCATCCGCCGAGGCCTCGGGGCTCTTGACCCCAAAACCCCGCTCCGGTACGGTCTAGAGCAGTTTTGAAGGACCTCCCCGACCCCATTCCCCGTCGATTTCAGGGTCCCGTCTGAACGGTCCCCGTCTTAGCGGACGTCGAGCGGCCCCCGGGCCGGGCGTCCAGGAAAGGAATCCTCATGGCAACACGGAGCGTCAACAAGGTCATCCTCCTCGGTCATCTCGGCGCGGACCCCGAGGTGCGCTACACCCAGAGCGGCACCGCGGTGGCGAACCTCAGGCTGGCCACCAACGAGTCCTACAACGACCGGCAGAGCGGGGAGCGGGTGGAGAAGACCGAGTGGCACCGGGTGGTGGCGTGGGGGAAGCTGGCCGAGATCTGCGGCCAGTACCTCACCAAGGGCCGCCAGGTCTACATCGAGGGGACCCTCCAGACCCGGCAGTGGAAGGACAAGGACGAAAACACCCGCTACACCACCGAGGTCCGGGCCAACGACATGGTCATGCTCGGCGGGCGGGGCGGCGACGGCGGCGGCTCCGGCGGTTCCGGCGGCGGCGAGGAGAGCCAGTACGCCCCGGTGGGCGGAGACGAGGCCCCGGCCGACGACGACCTGCCCTTCTGATCGGGCGGTCGTTCACGCAGTTCTCGTCGGCGGATCCCGCGGGGGTCCGCCGGCGTTCTCTTGAGGGGGTTCCGGCCCGAGTTTCGGAGGCGGGCCCCGGCGACAACGGTGAGGCTGGGGGGGGCGACGGCGCCCCGGCCTTTCGAGGAGGCGGCGATGGCGGTGACCACGCAGGTGCTCGAGATCGAGGGCATGCACTGCGACATGTGCGTGAAGAAGGTGTCGGCGGCGCTCGGCGAGGTCGCGGGCGTGCGCGCGGCGGAGGTGGATCTGGCCGCGGGAACGGCCACCGTCACCTTCAACCCCGAGACCACGGACCCGGCCGATTTCGCGAAGGCGGTGGAGGGGGCGGGGTACCGGGTGAAGGCCGCCTAGCTCGACC
>CAYRIJ010000260.1:0-5566 GCA_964424285.1 uncultured bacterium | reverse complement strand
GTGAGCCAGGGATCCACCCGCTTCGTCTACGTCGTCGCCCCCGACAGCACCGCGGCCATGACCCCGGTCACCACCGGGACCGGGACCGGGAGCTGGATCGCGGTGACCGGCGACGTCAAGGCCGGCCAGGCGGTGGTGACCCGGGGTAACGAACGGCTTCGCCCCGGCCAGAAGGTGCTCGCCCAGCCGGAGGAGTACCCCCTCCCGTGAAGCTCATCGACCAGGCCGTCCACTTTCCGGTCACGACCACGGTTTGCGTGATCCTGCTGGTGCTTTTCGGCTCGCTGGCTCTGACCCGGATCCCGGTGCAGCTCACCCCCAACGTGGAGCAGCCCGAGGTCACGGTGAGCACGGTGTGGCCGGGGGCGAGTCCCCAGGAGATCGAGCGGGAGATCGTCGACGAGCAGGAGGAGCAGCTCAAGTCCCTGGAAGGCCTGGTCAAGATGGAGAGCTCCAGCTCGGACAGCCGGGGCTCCATCACCCTCACCTTCGGGGTGGGGACCGACCTCGACGCGGCGGTGCTCAAGGTCTCCAACCGCCTCGACCAGGTGCCGAGCTACCCGCCCGAGGCCGACCGCCCGGTGATCCGAAGCGTCTCGGCCAATGCCGGGGCCATCGCCTGGTTCATGCTCCTGCCCGCCGACCAGAACGGCTTCGACGGCGACATCTCCACCCTCTACGACTTCGCCGACGACGTCATCAAGCCCGCCTTCGAGCGGGTGCCCGGAGTGGCCAACTCCAACGTCTACGGCGGGCGCGAGCGGGAGATGCAGGTCGTCTTCGACCCGGCGGAGCTGGCCGCCCGCCAGGTCAGCCTGAACGAGCTTCGGGCCGCCCTGGACCGGGAGAACCGGAACTACAGCGGCGGATCCTTCGACGAGGGAAAGCGGCGATACGTGGTCCGCACGGTGGGGGAGTACCGTTCCACCGAGGACATCGAGAACGTGGTGGTGGCCATCCGGAACGCGGTGCCGGTCTACGTGAAGGACATCGGCCACGCGGAGCTGAGCTACGCCAAGGCGGGGGCCCGGGTCTACGAGCTGGGCCAACAGGTGCTGGCCATCAACGTGATCAAGGAGTCGGGAGCGAACGTCCTGGAGTCCATGCGGGGGGTGAAGGAGGTGGCGGGGGCGCTCAACCGCGAGGAACTCACGCGCCGCGGGCTCAAGCTCCAGCAGGTCTACGACGAGACCCAGTACATCGAGAGCTCCATCTCCCTGGTGCGCCAGAGCCTGGTGATCGGGGGCATCCTGGCCATTCTCGTCCTCATGCTCTTCCTCCGGAGCTTCACCAGCACCCTGGTGATCGCGGTGGCCATCCCCATCAGCCTGATCGGCACCTTCCTCATGATGGCGCTCTTCCACCGGACGCTCAACGTCATCAGCCTGGCCGGCATGGCCTTCGCGGTGGGCATGGTGGTGGACAACTCGATCGTGGTGCTGGAGAACATCTACCGGCACCGCCAGCTCGGGAAGTCCCGGCTCAAGGCGGCGCTGGACGGCGGTCAGGAAGTCTGGGGAGCGGTCCTGGCCTCGACCCTCACCACCATCGCCGTCTTCGTGCCGGTGGTCTTCATCCGCGAAGAGGTGGGCCAGCTTTTCGGGGACATCGCCATCGCCCTTTCCTGCGCGGTGGCCCTGAGCCTCCTGGTCTCCATCACCGTCATTCCCAGCATGTCGGCGAGGATCCTGGGGGGCGTCCCCTCCGGAAAGCTCCACGGCTACAAGAACCTGTGGGGGGGCATGACCGCCGCCCACGCGTTCAACGACTGGGTGACCCGCACCGTGTACTGGATCACCGGCTCCAACCGCCGGCGCCTCACGGTGATCATCGTCATGACCGGGCTCTCCCTGGGGCTTTCCTGGCTCCTCATGCCCAAGACCGAGTATCTCCCGGTGGGAAACCAGAACTTCCTCTTCGGGTTCCTGCTCCCGCCCCCCGGCTACAACCTGGACGAGATGGCGGGGATGCACGACGTGTTCGAGAAGGAACTCTCCCATCTCTGGGCGCCGGACCCGGACGCCCCCGAGGCCAAGAAGCTTCCCGGGGGAGGCATCTCCGGGTTCTTCTTCGTGGCTCTTCCCACCCAGGCCTTCATGGGGGCGCGCTCCAACGATCCCCTGCGGGTGAAGGAGCTGATCCCCGAGTTCCGGAGGATCAACGGCAAGATCCCCGGTGCGATCTTCGTGATCAACCAGGCCTCCATCTTCCAGCGCGGGCTGGGCGAGGGCCGGAACATCGACATCGACCTCACCGGCCCCGATCTGGATCGCCTGCTGGGGATCGGGGGCGAGGTCTTCGGCAAGGTCATGCAGGTGCTTCCCGGGGCCCAGGCGCGCCCCATTCCGAGCCTCGATCTCGGGAACCCCGAGGTCCGGGTCCGGACCGACCGCCGTCGGGCGGCGGAACTGGGGATCTCCAACCAGGAGCTCGGGTTCACGGTGAGCGCGCTGGTGGACGGGGCCAAGGCCAGCGAGTTCCAGTACGAGGGGCGGGCGCTGGACCTTACGGTGATGGCCGACGAGGGGGACTCCCTGCGCACCCACCTGCTCGAACAGATGCCGATCGCCACCGGCGGCGGGCAATTGGTCACGGTGGGTTCGGTGGCCGACGTGGAGGAGACCAGCGGACCGGTCACCATCAACCATACCGACCGCGAGCGGGCGATCACCATCCGGGTCACCCCCGACGAGAAGATGCCCCTGGAAGAGGCGATGGACGAGATCCGGACCGGGATCCTCGGCCCCATGCGGGACGAAGGGAGATTGGGCGGCCTCTACCGGGCGAACCTGAGCGGCACCGCGGACAAGCTCTCCCAGACCTGGCGCTCGCTCCGGTGGAACTTCCTCCTGGCCCTGGTCATCACCTACCTGCTCATGGCCGCCCTGTTCGAGAACTTCGTCTATCCCTTCGTCATCATGTTCAGCGTCCCCCTGGCCGCGCTCGGCGGATTCCTGGGCCTGGCCGTCATGAACCTCTTCGTCTACCAGCCCCTGGACACCCTCACCATGCTCGGGTTCATCATCCTGGTGGGCACGGTGGTGAACAACGCGATCCTGATCGTGCACCAATCGCTGAACCACATGCGCGAGGACGGCATGGAGTCCCGCGAGGCCATCCGTGAGGCGGTGGGGAACCGGATCCGCCCCATCTTCATGAGCGTGAGCACCTCGGTGTTCGGGATGCTTCCATTGGTCGTGTTCCCCGGGGCGGGCTCCGAGCTGTACCGGGGCCTGGGGAGCGTGGTGGTGGGCGGCCTGGCGGTTTCCACCGTGTTCACCCTGTTCCTCGTTCCCGCCATCTTCAGTCTCATGCTGGACGTTCGCTTCGCCGCCGAGGCCCGCCTCCGCAGAATGTTCGGGATTCGGGGCAAGGCGGAGGAGGTCGAGGGGTCGAACTAGGTCCGAGGCGCCCGTCCTCGATGCCCGCCGGCAAGCGGCCTGCTTCTACCGCCTTGTCCCGATAGATCCTCTGTAATCGGCAATTCATCCGGACCGCTCCTTGGACCCGATCCGATCCCTTCGGCCGGGCGGCAGGACGATCCTCCCGCCGCCGGGATCCCCGCCGCCGCGGGCGTGGCGCGGGCCGCCGGACCTCGATCGGGCGCGGCGGCCTCATCCCCATCCTCCCCCCGGCGAGGCGCGGCCGGCCCCGGCCGGGGCGCACCCCGAGATGGATATTCTGCCCGCCGTGGGGTACCGTAATGAACCCCATGCCGACGGGTTCCCATGGAACCAGGAGGCAGACGTGAGACGGAGTGTGGTAGCCGGAGTTGTCCTCGCCGGAGTCGTGTCGGTCGCTTTCGCAGGCCTATCTCCCGCCCGGGCACAAGGGCGGATGTTCGAGAACGGGCTCATGCCCGCCATGCCGGTTCCCGCGGACAATCCGCAGACGGACGCCAAGGTCCGGCTCGGCGCCCAGCTGTACTTCGATACCCGCCTCTCGGCGGACAACACCATCAGCTGCGCGAGCTGTCACGATCCGCGCACCGGATGGGCCAACCCGCACCCGACCGACACCGGCATCGGTGGGCAGGTCGGCGCCCGCAACTCGGGTACGGTGATCAACGCCGGCCAGATGCGATTCCAGTTCTGGGACGGGCGCGAACCGTCTCTCGAGGGCCAGGCGGTCGGTCCCATCCACAATCCGATCGAGATGGGGGAGACCCACGAGAACGTGGTGCGGAAGCTGAACGAGATCCCGGGCTACCGGGAACAGTTCCAGGCGGTGTTCGGCCGGGACGCGGACATCGACGGCATCGCCAAGGCCATCGCCTCGTTCGAGCGCACCATCGTCTCCGGGCCGTCGCCCTACGACCGGTACGTGATGGGAGACAAGACCGCGATGAGCCCGGCGGCGGTGCGGGGGCTGCACCTCTTCAACGGCAAGGGTCACTGCACGCCCTGCCACAGCGGGCCGATGTTCTCCGACCAGTCCTTCCACAACCTGGGGGTGGGCATGGAGGCGGAGCAGCCCGATCTGGGGCGGTCCGTGGTGACCGGGAATCCGGCCGACACCGGCCGCTTCAAGACCCCGATGCTGCGCAACGTCGCGCTGACCCCGCCCTACCTCCACGACGGCTCCGCCGGGACGCTCATGGACGTGATCGACGTCTACAACATGGGCGGCACGCCCAACCCGCATCTCGATCCGCTCATGCTTCCCCTCAACCTCACCTCGAGCGAGAAGGCGGATCTGGTGGCGTTCATGGAGGCGCTGACCGGCACCCTGCCCGATGTGGAGATCCCCACCTTCCCCGAAGGCCAACCCAACGCCGATCCGAAGGGAGGTCTGCGATGAAAACCCGCTGCCTGATCGCGTTCTCGTTCCTGGCGGTGATCGCGGTGACCCTTTGGGCCCAGTCGGCCTCGGCGGTGCCGGTCTTCGCCCGGAAGTACGGCTTCAACTGCACGATGTGCCACTCGGACGTGCCGCGCCTGAACGACTTCGGGCAGCGGTTCCGGATGAACGGCTACCGCGTTCCCGGCCTGGTGAACGAGGAGAGGACCGTGCTGGAGACGCCGGCCCCGGTGGCGTTCCGTACCAACGCGGGGTACTCGATGGAACACCGCGACTACGTGGCCAAGGCCTATTACGGGGCGGGCGACGAAAGCGACTTCCGGCTGAACGGGTTGGACGTGCTCTCCGCCGGCCTCCTGGGGCCGCGCATCGGCTACTTCATGGTCTACGTGCCGCCGATCTCCGCCGCGCGGGGGATCGCCGAGCAGGAGGGGACGCTGGAGATGGCGAGCATCGTGTTGAGCGATCTCGCCGGCACCTGGCTCAATGCGCGGGTGGGTCGGTTCGAGCCCGCCTACGTTCCGTTCAGCGTCAAGCGCCAGCTCAGCGTGGCGCCGTATGAGGTCTACGACGTCGGTTTCCCCGGAGGCCCGGCGCTCGCGGAGACCCAATCCGGCATCGAATTGAGCGGCTACGGTCCACAGCGGTTCCAGTACGCCGCGGGCTGGGTCGACGGCTCCGCCACCAACGCCCCCGAGGATACCCCCGCCGACATGTACGTCCGGGCCGCCTACGTGCTCGGTCCCGGCGAGGGACAGACGGTGGG
>CAYRIJ010000259.1:0-5576 GCA_964424285.1 uncultured bacterium | reverse complement strand
TATCGCCCCTACATGGTCCTCTCCATCACCCTGTTCGTGCTCCTCGGGGTGGGGACCTGCGAGTACGTGCTCGGCACCTGGCGGACGGCGGTGGTCTCCTGGACCACCCTGCTGGCGGGCTACGCCGGAACCTACCTCCTCCTCTGGCCCCTCGCCGACGCCCATGTGGCCTGGGCGCTTCGGATGACCCGCGGCCCCGACGTGGGCGCCTCGGCCATGATGTTCGGCGCCATGGGGGCGGCGGTGCCGTTTCTCACCCGGCGCTTCAGCCGGGCCGCCTTCTGGACCATCTGGATCTATCTCATCCTCTTCCTGGCCTTCGATCGAAGGGTCTGGGACGTGAACCACGTGTTCGCCTACAGCGCCGGGCTGGGTTGGGGTTGGTTCTTCCTCCGCCGGCGGGGCGAGCGCTGGCCCCTGAGCATGCCCCGCCTCCGGATCGGCGGGCGGGAGCGGCCGATGGTGGCGGCGTGGCTGGTGGCGGGAGCGGGGCTGGTCACCGTCCTGTCCTCGGTCATCGCTCCCCGCTACCCGCTCGTCCACTGGATGGCCGACGCCGTCCCCCTGGCCGTCCGCCACGGAAGCCGGCACCTGACCCTGGTCCTCGGGTTCGCGCTTCTCATCCTCGCCGACGGCCTCTCCCGCGGGAAGCGCCAGGCCTGGATGTTCACCGCGGCGGTCCTGTCCGCGTCGGCGATCCTCCATCTGGTCAAGGGCCCCGACTGGCCGGAGTCCCTTCTCGGGGCGGCGCTCCTGGCCCTTCTGATCGCCTGGCGAGGCTCCTTCGCCGCGCCGACCGATCCCCCGAGCCTCCGTCAGGGTTACCGGGCGCTCCTGCTGGTGATGGTCCTGCTGCCCCTGTATTCGCTGGTGGGCTTCCACCTCTTCCGCTACCACCTCGCCGGGGGTCACACGGTCTTCGTCGCCCTCAGGGAGTCCGGGGCGCGGCTTCTCTTCTCCGGGCTCACCACGGTGGAGCCGGTGACCCGGAAAGGGACCTGGTTTCTGGACTCCATTCCCGTCGTGGGTTGGACGGGGATCCTCTATGCCCTGGTCATGCTGCTCCGCGGGATGGTGGCGCCTCGGCGGACGCACACCGACCTGGAGGACGCGGGGGCGATCCTCACCGGGCACGGCCGCTCCGGCACGTCCTACATGACCCTGTGGGAGGGGAACAGCCTCTTCTTCAACGAGGGGAGGACCGCCTACGTGGGCTACCGGCACGTCGCGGACGTGGCGCTGGCGCTGGGGGACCCGATCGGCCCCGACGCGGTCCGGCCGGAGACCGCGCTGGCCTTCGGCCGGTTCGCCCGATCGCGGGGGTGGGACCACGCGTTCTACGCCGCCGGCCCCGATCTCCTTCCCGTCTACCGCGAGGCGGGCTACCGGGTGCTCAAGGTCGGTGAGGAGGCGATCGTCCCCCTGGCCGATCTGGAGTTCACCGGGAAGGCCTGGCAGGACACCCGGACCGCGCTCAACAAGGCGGCGCGGGAAGGGGTGCGGTTCGAGCTCTACGAGGGGGGGAGCGTCCCCCGGCCGATCCTGGCCCAGCTCCACGAGATCTCGGAGGAGTGGCTGCGCCGGCGGAAGCTCCCCCCGATGGGATTCACCCTGGGCGGGGTGGAGAGCCTGAAGGACCCGAACGTCACCGTCACGGTGGCGGTGGATGAGGGGGGGAGGGTGCAGGCGTTCGCCGACTGGCTCCCCTGCTACGCCTCCCGAGGCTGGGTCATCGACCTCATGCGCCGGCGCGAGGACGCCATGAAGGGGGTCATGGAATTCCTGATCGCCGCCTCGTTCCTGGCGTTCAAGGAGCGGGGGTATCGCGCGGCCAGCCTGGCCGTGGCCCCCCTGGCCGACCTGGTCCAGGACGGCGTGGGGGACGAGTCCCTCCTCGCCCGCGCCCTCCGACTGGTCTACGAGCACGGCGACGCGGTCTACAACTTCCGGACGCTGTTCGAGTACAAGAACAAGTTCCGCCCGGACTGGGAGGGGGCGTACTTCGTCTACGAGAGCAACAGCCGCCTGGCCCGCCTGGCGGTGGCCGTGCTCCGGGCCTATCTCCCCGAATCACCCCGGACGGTTCACGAGCCGCCCCCCACCGCGGGCGGCTGACCGGCGGCCCGGGTGTCCGCCCCCGGTCAGCGCTGGGACCTCTTCAGAAGCCGGTAGAACTCCCCGTCGGTGGAGAGGATGAGCCAGCTCTGGGCGTCCAGGGTGTTCTCGTAGCTCTCCATGGTGCGCATGAACGAGTAGAACTCCCGGGAATCGGCGGAGCGGTTGTAGGCCTGGGCGTAGATCCGGGTGGCCCTGGCGTCGGCGTCGCCCTTGATCTCCTCGGCCTGCTTGTAGGCCTCGGACTGGATGCGCTTCAGCTCCCGGTCCCGCTCGCCCTGGATCCGCGACGCCTCGCCCGCCCCCTCGGAACGGAATCGCTCGGCGATCCGCTGGCGCTCGGCGATCATCCGCTCGTAGACCTTCTTCCGCACCTCCTCCACGTAGTTGATCCGCTTGAACTGGAGGTCCAGCACCTCGATCCCCAGGTCCGTGGTGCGGGCCTGGGCGGCGGTGAGGACTTCCTGGCGGATCTTCTCGCGGCCGTACTGGATGGTGTCCAGCACCGAGGAGTCCTCGGGGATCAGCTCGCTCTGCTCGGGCACGCGGTTGGTGCTCCGGATGAGTTCCACCAGGTCGTGTTTGGCGATGGCGTTCCGGGTCTCGCCGTCCAGGATGTCGTCGAGCCGGGTCTGGGCCCCGCGCTCGTTCTGGAGCCGCTGGAAGAAGAGGAGCGGGTCGGTGATCTTCCAGCGCGCATAGGTGTCCACGTAGATGAACCGCTTGTCCTTGGTGGGAAGCTGGTTGGAGTTTCCGTCCCACTCCAGGAAACGCTTGTCGAAGCGGTTCACCTTCTGGATGAAGGGGGCCTTCACCTTGAGCCCGGGCTTGTCGATGGTCCCTCCCACCGGCTTTCCGAACTGGGTGATGATGACCTGGTCGTACTCGTTCACCACGTAGAAGGTGTTGGCCAGTGCGATGAGCGCCACGATGCCGATGATGATCACGAGCGGCTTCATCAGTTGCCTCCCTTCGACGCCGGAGTGTCGTTGAGATTCAGGAGCGGGAGGAGCCCCCTTACCTTGTCGTCCACGATGATCTTCCGTTCGACCTTGGGCAGAACGTCGTTCATGGTCTCCAGGTAGATCCGCTTCCGGGTGACCTCGGGGGCCTTGAGGTAGGCCTCGTAGACGCTCACGAACCGCGCCGAGTCGCCGCTGGCGCGGTTCACCCGGTCCAGGGCGTATCCCTCGGCTTCCTGCACGGTCTGGAGCGCCTGGCCCTTGGCCTTGGGAATCACCTGGTTGTACAGGGACTGGGCCTCGTTGATGAGCTTCTCCTTCTCCTGCTGGGCCTGGTTGACCTCGTTGAAGGAGGGCTTCACCGCGTCGGGCGGGTTCACGTCCTGGAGCACCACCTGCTCCACCTTGATCCCCGTCTCGTACTGCTCGCAGAGTTCCTGGAGGTGCTGCTTGGCGAGGTCCGCCGCCTCCTGGCGGCCCACGGTCAGAATCTCGTTCACGGTGCGGTCGCCCACCACCTTCCGCATCACCGCCTCGCTCATGGCCCGGAAGGTCTCGGTGACGTTTCGCACCCGGAAGAGGTACTTGTAGGGATCGACCACCCGGTACTGGACCACCCACTCCACCTGGGCGGAGTTCAGGTCGCCGGTGAGCATGCCGGACTCCTGGCGGTAGTCGCCGGTGGAGTACTGGCTACGGACGTCGGCCCGGGTGGTTCGGAAGCCGAATTCCTGCTTGAGCTGGCGCTGAACCGGAACCTTGGTGACCGATTCGACCCCGAAGGGGAGCTTCATGTGGAGGCCGGGGTCGGTGGATCGCACGAACTTTCCGAACCGGAGCACCAGGCCGACCTGCTCGGGATCCACGGTGTAGAAGCTCGACACGAAGAGAATGACGGCCAGGATCCCGATCACCAGGCCGCGCAGGACGGAGGCCGGGATCTTGGGGACCTGTAGGTTGGGTTGGCCGCTGAAGCCGCCGTTGGACATGGGCATCGACTCCTTTCCGGGGGCGTGTCCGGGGTAGAGGCATCATAGAGGCCGGGGGCGGTTCCTGTAACCCCATCCCGGGAGCCCCCCCCGGCGCCGGCGCGCGCCCGCCGAGGCCTCGGAGACCGCTGGCGGGCGGGCCCCGGGAGGCCCGGAGGCCCCCGGGGGCCCCTGGGGCTCCCCCCAACCCGACCTGAACGATCGTCGAGGGCCGCCCCCTCCCGGAGAGCGGTCGCGTGTAAGTGCCGAATCCAGAAAACGGAGGCCACCCGGGCCCGGCCCGGACCTATGCTCAGTTGAACCCACTGTGCATTCCGACCAAGGAGCCTTGAAATGAGCGTTACGAAGCAGGAAGCCCTCGACTACCACCGC
Organism: uncultured bacterium; assembly: GCA_964424285.1. Lineage (GTDB taxonomy): Bacteria > Eisenbacteria > RBG-16-71-46 > JABDJR01 > JABDJR01 > CAVSKL01. The sequence continues at coordinate 1,138 of CAYRIJ010000259.1, read as the reverse complement.
CGGGGACGGAAGGGAAAGATCGAGGTGGTTCCCACCAAGCCGTGCAGCACCCAGCACGAGCTGTCGCTGGCCTACACGCCCGGGGTGGCCGTCCCCTGCCTGGAAATCGAGAAGGACCCGTCCCTGGCCTTCGAGTACACGGCCAAGGGGAACCTGGTGGCGGTGGTCTCCAACGGCACCGCGGTCCTGGGGCTCGGGAATATCGGGGCCCTGGCCGGAAAGCCGGTGATGGAGGGAAAGGGAGTCCTCTTCAAGCGGTTCGCCGACATCGACACCTTCGACATCGAGATGGACACGCTGGACTCGGACAAGATCATCGAGGCGGTCGCCCTCATGGAGCCCACCTTCGGGGGGATCAACCTCGAGGACATCAAGGCCCCCGAGTGTTTCTACATCGAGGAGACCCTCCGCGAGCGGATGGACATTCCGGTCTTCCACGACGACCAGCACGGGACCGCGATCATCTCCGGGGCGGCGCTGCTCAACGCGCTCAAGATCCTCAAGAAGCGGATCGAGGACGTGCGGATCGTGGTGAACGGCGCCGGGGCCAGCGGGATCGCCTGCGCCGCCCACTACGTGAACCTGGGGGCCCGCAAGGAGAACGTGGTCCTCTGCGACACCAAGGGGGTGGTCTACGCCGGGCGGAAGGAGGGGATGAACCCCTACAAGGAACGCTGGGCCACCCAGCGGGAGCTTCGCACCCTGACCGAGGCCATCAAGGGCGCCGACGTGTTCCTGGGCTGCTCGGTGAAGGGGGCGCTCAGCCAGGACATGGTCCGGTCCATGAACGAGCGGCCGGTCATCTTCGCCCTGGCCAACCCGGATCCCGAGATCACCTACGAGGACGCCAAGGCGGCCCGGGACGACGTCCTGGTGGCCACCGGACGCTCCGACTATCCGAACCAGGTGAACAACGTGCTGGGCTTCCCGTTCATTTTCCGGGGCGCCCTGGACGTGCGGGCCCGCCGCATCACCGAGAACATGAACGATAACCCGGCGGCGATGAGCGCATAGTAGCCACCGAGAAGAACGCCCTGGACGATCTGGTTGAGCATCAGGCGACTCCGGCCGTCTGCTTGGAGCGATGCAGGCCGAAATACGCGTCCGTGATCGATTGGCGCGAGGTCTCGCGTGCCGG
>CAYRIJ010000258.1:0-5584 GCA_964424285.1 uncultured bacterium | reverse complement strand
AAAGCAACGCGAAGCCAACGGCGGGGGCCGGACCAGGGACGGGTACGGCCCCCGTTTTTTTGCGTCCGGAGCCGGGGCGAGACCCTCGGGGCGAACGCGCCGGGCGGCGATCCCTGCCCCGCCGGGGCCAGGTGGATCGGCTCCGGAGCGGTCCCGCTAGGGTCTTCGCGATCCGTGGCGCCGCCAGGGGAGGTGCTCCACGTAGCGCGCCCGCTGCTCGGGGGTGAGGAGCGCCGCCTCGCGGAGGAGGCTCTCCGCGATGGTCGAGTCCAGGGTCGCCTGGGCGGCGTTCATCTCGTCCAGCGCCGCCCGCACCGCCGCGGTGTCGATGGCCGCCCCCGCGTACTCCCCGGCCAGGCGCGACCGCGCCCGGCGGACGCTGTCCGACTGCGCCATGACCCGGGGGATCGTCCCTTCGAGGATCCCCCGGAGGCTCGTCTCCTGCTCCGGGGTGAGCGCCACGCTCCCCTTGAGCTCCGAGAGCCGGTGCTTGACGATCTCCTCGGTCGAAGGGGGCGTCCGCCGTTCCCGCCGCTCCCCGTGCCCGACCGCGAACTCCCGGTAGAGAAGACCCGCGTTCAGCCCCAGGGAGAGTCCCAGCGCCAGGATCCAGATCGGTCTCATCGTCCCGTCCCCCGCATCGCGCGCCGGTTCCGCGCGCCGGCGCCGTTCATCGAAACCCGGGCGATCCGGATCATCGCCCCGTCCCCCCGGACCTCTCCACGCCGGTGAGGTAGATCCCGGCCAGGTTCCCCGGGTTGCCGCTCCCCAGGGTGGACGACAGGCTCGACCAGGCCGACTCCGTGCCGACCGTCGCCGACCGCGTTGCGGTCCCTTCCCCCAGGTGGAGTCCGATGAAGAGTCCGGCCGCGGCCAGAGCCGAGGCCGCGAACAGATAGGCCAACGACGGTCTTCCGGGGGACCGCCGGCGGAGCGCGTCGCGCACCGCGGGCCACACCGGGCGAATCGGCTCGACCCCGCCGTCCCGCGCCAGGAGCGCGTGGACCGACCGGAGTTCGGCCAGGGCCGCGCCGCAGGCCGGGCACGTCGAAGCGTGCGCCTCGACCGCCGCCGCCTCGGACGCGGGGAGCTCCCCGTCCAGGAACGGCTGGAGCCGCCCCTCGACGTGCCCCCCGGTTCCTTCCCTCATGGCTGGTTCCTTCCTGCCGCGCGACCGGAGAGGGTTCCCCGACCGGACGGACGCGATGGTGCCGGGCGGCCCCGCGATCACCGCTTCCCGGCCAGGTCCTTCCGGAGCGCGCTCACCGCGCGATGGAGGAGCGACTCCACCGCCGACGCCGAGGTGTTCATGGCCTCGGCGATCTCCTGGTAGCTCATGCCTTCGTACTCCCGGAGCGCCACCGCCTCGCGCTGGCGGGCGGGGAGCTTGGACACCGCGCGACGCACCCGCGCCGCCTCGTCCTCCCGCTCCACCCGCCGCTCCGCCGATTCCTCGGCCGACGGCAGGTCCTCCCGCCCGGAATCGAGCCCGACCCAGCTCAGCACCTTCCGCCGCCGGAGCCGGCTTCGCGCCTGGTTCCCGGCGATCCGGAAGAGCCAGCTCTTGAACCGCCCCGACCCCCGGTAGCGCGCCGCGTTCCCGTACACCCGGAGAAAGGTCTCCTGGGCCAGGTCCTGGGCCTCCTCGCGGGACCCGAGCATCCGGGCCAGAAATGCGAACACCGGCCGCTCCCACCGCTCCACCAGGATGCGGAAGGCGGCCTCGTCGCCGCGCGCGACGCGCTCCATGAGAACGTCATCGTCGACCGTCGTCGCCGGATCCCCCGCCCGCGCAGGAATCAACCGGGCGGACGGCGCCGGCTCAACCATCCCAACGCCCATCCCGCCGATATCCTGCGGACAAATGTTAAGTCGAACCTTTTCAGAAGGTTAAGAGATTCGCGGATCCCGTCCCGGGATACTAGGAGAGCCCCGGGGGGCGGTCAAACCGGGGCCGTGCGCTTGAAAGTAGACCGCAGGAATCCGCCGCCTGCCGCGTTTGGTGGTTTGACCGGACCGGAGGAGAGGCGCCGCCCCCACCGGCCCCCCGGAATACCCGAGCGTCCTGGAGGGGACCAGACCATGAAACGCATCATCGTTGCCGTCGTCGTGCTCGTCGTCGCCGCGGGAGGGTACCTGATCCTCCACGGGCGAAGCGCTTCGGCCGACGGCTCCTATCGACTCGTGCCGGTGGCCAAGGGCGACGTGGAGGCGGTGATCTCGAGCACCGGAACGCTCCAGGCGGTGGAGACGGTCGAGGTCGGGACCCAGGTCTCGGGCATCATCTCCAGGATCTACGCCGACTTCAACGACCAGGTGAAGGCGGGCCAGGTGGTCGCCCGGATCGACACCACCCTCCTGGCCATCGCGGTCCGCGATGCCGAGGCCGGCCTCGACCGGGCCAACGTCGCCTACTCCCAGGCGAAGCGGGACCTGGTGCAGGCGGACTCGCTCTACAGCCGCGAGCTGGTGAGCCAGAACGATCAGAAGAACGCGCAGTTCGCGGTGGAGACCGCCGCGACCGGGGTGCAGTCGGCCAAGATCGGCCTCGACCGGGCCCGGCGGAACCTGACCTACGCCACCATCGTCACCCCGATCTCCGGGACGGTGATCGAGCGGGACGTGGACGTCGGGCAGACCGTGGCCGCGAGCCTCTCCGCCCCGCGGCTCTTCCTGATCGCCAACGACCTTTCCAAGATGCAGATGCTGGCCGCGGTGGATGAGAGCGACATCGGCCAGATCCACGACGGGCAGACCGCGCGCTTCACCGTGCAGGCCTACCCCTCGCGGACCTTCACCGGCACCGTCCGGCAGGTCCGGCTCCAGTCCACCACCGTGGACAACGTGGTCACCTACACCGTGGTGGTGGACGTGGCCAACCCGGACCGGACGCTCCTTCCCGGGATGACCGCCACCGTGGACTTCGTGGTGGGGGAGGCCCGCGACGTGCTCACCGTCTCCAACGCCGCGCTCCGCTTCCGTCCCACCGAGGAGATGACGGCGGAGCTTCGGAAGGGCTTCGAGGAGCGGCGGGCCCAGGGCGGCGGCGACTCCACCGCGTGGGCGGCGCGGCGGGCGGCTCGGGGCGGGGCGGGTGGCGGGACCGGCGCCGGGCCGCGGGGCGGCGGCCCGGGCGGAGGCGCCGACGGCCGGGGCGCGATGCATGCGGGGGCGATGAACGAGGGCGCGGGCCGGAACGCCTCGAACATGGCCACCCTCTACTACGTGGACGACAAGGGCCGGCTCTCGGCCACGCGGGTCAAGACCGGCCTCACCAACGGGCAGGTCACCGAGATCACCGGTCCCCGCGTTGAGGAAGGCATGCAGGTCATCGCCGGGGTCCTGACCGGCAAGGCGGCCGAGACCTCGACCTCCAGCTCGCCCTTCGGCGGCGGCTCGAACAGCCGCCCCCGTCGCCCGGGCATGGGGTTCTAGGGGGTGACGGCGTGAGCATGGACACCGGTCATCGCGGGAGGGGGGCGCGGGGCGGCGTGGGCGACGGGGGGTCGGGTCTTCGCGCCCCCGGCGACGGGGGGTGCGGCCCCTCCGCGCCGTCCGCATCGTCCGCCGAGTCCCCGATCCGGGCCCGCGGGCTCACCAAGGTCTTCCGCACCAAGGGGGCCGAGGTGCACGCGCTTCGCGGCGTGGACCTCACCGTTCACCGCGGCGAGATGGTGGCGATCATGGGGGCCTCGGGCTCGGGGAAGTCCACCCTCATGACCATTCTCGGCTGCCTGGACTACCCCACCGAGGGAAGCTACTTCCTGGACGGGGAGCAGGTGGAGAAGCTCAGCCGGAACCAGCTCGCCGACATCCGGAACCGGAAGATCGGCTTCGTGTTCCAGGGGTTCAACCTCCTGTCCCGGACCTCCGCGCTCGAGAACGTGGAGATGCCGCTCCTCTACCGGCGGAACGGCTTTCATGGAGACGCCCGCGCCCTCGCCCAGGAGGCGCTGGAGCGGGTGCACCTCTCCGACCGCGCCAATCACGAGCCGAACGAGCTTTCCGGCGGCCAGCAACAGCGGGTGGCCATCGCCCGGGCCCTGGTCACCCAGCCCTCGATCCTCTTCGCCGACGAGCCGACCGGGAACCTGGACACCCGGACCTCGGTGGAGGTGCTGGCGCTGTTCCAGGAGCTCAACGACCAGGGGATCACCGTTCTTCTGGTGACCCACGAGCACGACATCGCCGGCTACGCCAAGCGCGTGGTCGAGCTTCGGGACGGGCTGGTCGTCCGGGACGACGCGGTCGTGAACCACCGTCGGGCCGCCGCCGACCTGGTTGCCCTGCCGGTGCCCGAGGGGGAGCCGTCATGAACGCGCTGAATCCGGCGGCCACCGGCCGCGGGCGCGAGGGGAGCCGGGCATGAAAACGTCCAACCTGATCCGCGTGGCCATGCGCAGCATCACCCGGAACAAGATGCGAAGCCTGTTGACCATGCTCGGCATCATCATCGGGGTGAGCGCGGTGATCGTGATGATCGCCATCGGCTCGGGGGCGCAATCCAAGATCCAGGAGCAGATCGGAAACCTCGGCACCAACATGATCGTGATCACCCCGGGCTCCACCAGCCAGGGCGGCGCCAGCGGCGGCGCCGGGAGCTTCAACCGCCTGACCGTGGACGACGCCACGAACCTGAAGCGCGAATCCACGCTCCTCGCCGGGGTCTCGCCGGTCATCATCACCCGCACCGTGGCCATCGCCGCGGGCACGAACTGGCGGACCTTCATCTACGGGGTGGACACCGACTACCAGGCCATCCGCGACTGGCCCACCTCGGACGGGGTCTTCTTCGACCAGAACGACGTCCGGTCCATGCGGAAGGTGGCGGTGATCGGAAAGACGGTGGCCGACAACATCTTCCCCGGCGAGAACCCGGTGGGCCAGCAGATCCAGATCCGCGGAGTACCGGTCATGGTGGTGGGGGTGCTGACCGAGAAGGGCCAGACCGCCAGCGGCAACGACCAGGACGACGTCATTCTGCTTCCCTACACCACGGTCAAGACCCGGATGGCCGGGCACCAGTTCATTCCCCAGATCCTGGCCAGCGCCTACACCGCCCGGGACATTCCCGCCGCCGAGAGCGAGGTGCAGGCGATCATGCGCGAGTCCCATCACCTGATCGCCGGCGAGGACGACGATTTCACCGTCCGCAACCAGTCCCAGCTCGCCGACGCCCAGAAGAACGCCACCCGGGTCATGACCCTGCTCCTGGCCTCGATCGCGGGGATCTCGCTCCTGGTGGGGGGCATCGGCATCATGAACATGATGTTGGTGTCGGTCACCGAACGGACGCGGGAAATCGGGATACGCATGGCGATCGGCGCCCGAGGCTCCGACGTCCTCACCCAGTTCCTGGTGGAGAGCGTGGTCATGTCCCTGTTGGGAGGCGCGTTGGGCGTGGGCCTGGGTTTCGGGGCCTCGGCGGTGGTGGGGCGGTTGAGCGGCTGGGTCACCGTGATCAATCCCCAGACCGTGGTGGTGGCGCTGTTGTTCTCGGTCGGGGTGGGGGTGTTCTTCGGCTTCTACCCGGCCCGGAAGGCGGCGCGGCTGAACCCGATCGAGGCGTTGCGGTACGAATAGG
>CAYRIJ010000257.1:0-5640 GCA_964424285.1 uncultured bacterium | reverse complement strand
CGCGTCCCCTCGCGCCGCGCGCTCCTCCAGGCGGACCACCGCCCCCAGAATCGGACCGGCCATGGCCGGGTTGGTATTGAAGTTCTCCAGGTGGCGCCGGTAGAAGGCCCTTCGCTCCTCCTCCCCCGACCAGAACCGGGCCGCCGGCGACAGGGCCGCCGCCACCCCCAGCCCCTGGCGGCGTTCTCCGTTGAACGAGGCCTGGAGGCACAGGGCCCCGGCGGCCACCCGGGCCAGGAGGCCCCGGGGCGCGGCGCCCGGCTCGGCGCTCATACGAGGAACCACCCCGCCGCGGCCAGGGCCATCGTGGCCGCGAGCCAGGTCCAACCCTTCCCCCCCCGGCCCACCTGGGTGACCGAGTACCCCAGACCGGCGGCCAGGACGGGGACCGCCACCCAGCGCCCGTCGGCGGCGGGAAGGAGTTCGGCCAGCCGAAGCCCCCCCCATCCCACCGCGAGCCCCAGCGCGGTGATCGCCGCGCCCAGGAGCGCGCTCTCCGCCGCCCCCCGGAGATTGATCCGGACCAGGGCGTTCCCCCGGCCCGCCTCGGCCGCGGCCAGGGCGCGCCGGACGAGCCCTCCCCGGTGCCGGCGCATGATCATAATCAGGGGGCGCCCGGTCTCCGCCACCAGGAAGGCGGCGCCGAGGCAGGCGGCCAGGGGGGCGGCCTCGGGGACGGCCAGGGTCCCCAGGCGGGTCGACGGTCCCAGGCTCCATCCGGCCAGGGCTCCCCCCACCACCGCCGCGGGACCCACCAGGGGGAAGGACGCCCCCCCCAGGGCGAAGGCGCGTCCCCACACCGCCTGAAGCACCGCACCCAGGGCCAGCCCCGCCGCCGGCTCCCCCACCACCATGCCGGCCAGCCATCCGGCCACCAGGGGTTGCGACACCATGAGCTGGGCCAGCGCGGTGGTGTCCGCGGCCGCCCACCCTCCGAGAAGGACGAGGCCCAGGCCCTCGGCGACCCCCGGCGCGCTCAGAGCCGTCCCACCTCGAGCCGGAAGCTCACGCTCCAGCGCTCGCGGGGACCCAGGCGGACCCGCCAGCTGGGAAGCACCGCGGCGGATTGGAAGATGCGCTCGAACCCGCTCTCGGAGAGGGACACCGTCTCCACCGGGGCCCTCCACAGGGTCGCCGGCTCGGAGAAGCCCAGTCGCGCCTCGAACCCCCGATGACGGTCGACGAAGCCCGCGGTCGTGGACGCCTCGGTCGCTCCCACCGAGCGGAACGCGGACTCCGCGGGGGCGACCCCGGGGATCCGATAGAAGTGATCGGGGGAGTCCCCCGCCATCATGGCCAGGTTCCACTCCACCCCGAACCACAGGTCGGCGGCGGCCTCCCCGGCGTTTTCGAGGAGGTAGTCCACGTCCAGGAGCGCGCCGCCGGATCCCAGCCGGAGCCGCTTCTCCACCGCCACCCGGTGCGCCTCCCCGTCCTTCCACACCGTTCCGGTGCGGCGCAGGGAGACGATGTGGAACCCGTTCTGCTCGACGGCGGCGACCTCGTAGGGCGAGGAAACGAAGTCCCCCTGCTCCCCGAATTCTCCGGTATGGAAGCTCTCGACCGTGCTGTCCGATCGCAGGAAGTGGTCCACCAGGGAGCAGCGGCGATACCGGTCGTAGTGAAGGTACTGCTCCAGACCCGACTCCTTGGCCAGAACCAGGTCGTGGATGCTCTGGGTCCCGTCCCCGGAAACGGGCCCCGGGGCCGACGCCCCGGCCACCCGGTCGTGATAGGCCTCGGGCCGGCGGGTAAGGCCGTTTCCCAGCGCCACCCGGAGCGGCTTGATCCCGATCTCCTGCAACGCCCCCCCCTCCCCCGGCGCCACCACCAGGGTGAGATCGGGGTTCCGGAGGAACACCTCGCGGTCCCCGTCGCAGTCGTAGTCCACCCGCTCCATCCCGGCCCACCCCCCCTCGCCGTGCCGGGCCGCGTCCACCAGGGCCTCCGCGGCGAGGATGCGTTCGTAGAGCGCCTCGCGCAGATGCGGAAGATAAAGCCCGCCGAACACGCCGTGCCAGTAGGCGCAGTTGCACTGGGAGGCCCACAGGAGGTCCATGGCCTCCTCGCGGACCGTGCGCTTGCGGCCGTCGAGCTTCTCGGCCTCGGCGCGCACCTGGAGCATGCGTTTGTTGATGTGGTCGCTCTCCGGATACCGGGCGAAGAAGTTCCGCCAGAAGCCCCCCCGCACGAACCGCACGTTGTCGTGGTTCTCCTCCGCCACCCGGTGATGGAATCGGTGGAAGCGCCGCTGGGCGTCGGGGGGCATGGCCCACTCCATCATCTCCTCGTAGGAGGCGGTGGGGAGGTAGACCTTGCCCTCCGGCGGCACCGCGTTCACCACCTCGCCGGGGAAGCGGAGCCGGATCCACTCCTGGTTCTCCTCGAGGAGGGTGAAGAACCGTTCCAACCACCCGTCCTCGTACACCAGCTTGTGGGTGTTGGGCCAGACCCCGAACTTCTCGCCGTCGTCCCCCAGGAGCGCCGTCCGCCCGGGGTGGTCCTCGGCCAATCCCCGGAGGAAGTCGATGGTCTCCTCCGGCGGGTGGAACGGGATGAGATAGCGCAGGTCCTTGGAGATCGGAAAGACGTGGAGGGGCACCCCCTGATCCTCGGTCACGTAGTGGCCCCAGAGGCGGTCGCGCTCCAGCCCGGCGGCGATGAAATGGGAGTCGTCCACCATGGTGTAGCGCACCCCGGCGCGGGCCAGGGCGCCCACCATCGAGGGCTCCCACACCCGTTCGGTGAGCCATACCCCGGTGGGGCGCCGGCCGAACCGGCGGGAGAGCCAATCCGAGAGCTTCCGCACCTGGCCCTCGCGATCCGCATCGGGGATCGAGGACAGGATCGGCTCGTAGTAGCCGCCGCTCAACAGCTCGACCTGCCCCCGCTCCACGAGCACCCCCAGCAGATCCAGGTACTCCGGGCGATGGGCCACGAACCAGTCGATGAGGCAGCCCGAATTGTGCAGTCCCACCCGGATCGCGGGATGGCGTTCGAGGACTTCGAGGAAGGGAAGGTAGGCGGTCCGGTAGGCGTCTTCGATCACGAAATCGAAATTTCCCACCGGCTGGTGGTTATGGATCGCGAGCAGGAAGTTGATCGTATTCAAGTCGTCCCTCCGCCAGAGCGGAATTCAGCTCGATCGGCGGGTTCCCCGGAAGGTCCTGGGCGACCAGCCGCACCCCGGCCGCCGCCAGTTCCCCGAGGGCGGCCAGATCGTCCGGCGTGAAGTAGAGATAGTCGGTGAAACGCCGCGCCCCCTCCCGGTAGTGGAGCCCCCCGACGTTGATCTCGTCCAGGGCGGCGCCCGCGCGAACCAGGGCCAGCATGAAAGCGGGTGAGCGTACCAGGAGGAACGCGCGGCCCGGAACCCCCTCCGCGAGCCGGCGGGCGGTTTCCGGGATCCCCAACACCTCCGTCTCCACCCCGGGGGGAGCGGCGGAACGCTGAACGTCGCGCTCCCAGGCGTCGGCGGCTAACGCGTCGTCGGCCACCAGGATCCGGTCGGGGTCCAGGGCCGAGGCCCACCCCACCGAGACCTGACCGTGGATCAGGCGCTCGTCGATCCGGGCCAGGACCAGGCTCACGCCGGGTTCCCCCCCCGGTACACCTCCACGCTTTCCTGCCCGCGGCGGGCGAGATGCCGGAGGAAATCGGCCATCGTCTCGTGCTCCCGGGAGCGAAAGGCGGCCAGCAGGAGGGGCAGGTTCAGCCCGGCCACGATGCCCACCTCGTCCTGGTCCCGGGAGACCCGGCGGGCGGCCACGCAGCAGGAGCCGAAGCCGAGATCGGTGAGGATCAGGGCCGGGCCCGGATGTTCATCCAGCCACCGGTGCAGGCGCGCCTCCAGCTCCGGGTTGGAGAGCCCCTCGTTGGACAGGGAGTCCACCGGGGGGAGGCGGCCGAGGATGGCCCCCGCCGCTTCGAGGAGTCCCTCCCCGAAGCCCCGATGGGCGACCAGAAGGATGGGGACCGGGCCCAGGCTCACTCGAGATCGTCCCGGGCCAGCATCTTGAGCCGCGCGTTCTGCGCCATGATTTCCGAGAGCTTCTTGTCGAACTCCTGGGCCGCGTCCACCCCGTAGGATTTGACCAGGTAGTTGAGGGCGATGGTCTCCGCGATCACCGTGATGTTCTTCCCGGGGTAGATGGGAACGGTCACCAGGGGGATCTGCACCCCGAGAATGGTGGTGAGGTGATCCTCGAGCCCGGTCCGCTCGTAGTCCATCCCATCCTCCCAGTCCTGGAGGTGCACCTCGACCTCGATCCGCTTCTGGAACCGGATGGCCCGGATCCCGAACACCTTCTGGAGGTCGATGATGCCCACGCCCCGGATCTCCAGGTGGTGTCCCAGGACCTTGTTGGCCGAGCCGATGAGCACGTTCTCGTGACGGCGCTTGACGGTGACCACGTCGTCGGCCACCAGGCGGTGGCCCCGTTCCACCAGATCCAGCGCGCACTCCGACTTCCCGATCCCGCTCCGGCCGGTGAACAGGAGGCCCACCCCGTACACATCCACCAGGGAGCCGTGGGTGGTGGTGGTGGGAGCGAAGATGTCGTCCAGGTACGCGGTCAGCTCGTGGATGAACGGGGTGGTGGACATCGGCGTCCCCAGCACGGGGATCCCCCGCTCCTCCGCCCGCCGCAGGAACATCGCGGGAACGCTCAGGTCCTTGGTGATCACGATGAGCGGCACCTGGAACTGGAACAGCCGGTCCATGGCCACCGTGCACTGCTCCTCGGTGAAGGAGGAGAGGAGCCCGATCTCGGTCTCCCCCACCACCTGGATGCGCTCGGAGAGGAAGTTCTCGGTGTAGCCGGCCATGGCCAGTCCCGGCCGGTTGATGTCGCTCACCGTGATCGGGACGCCGGTGTCCGTGCTCGAGGTCAGCACTTCGAGCTCGAACGCGTCCTTCCGGTCCTCGAAGAGCCGGGTCACCGTGATCTGGTTCATGGAACTCCTAGTCCAGGTGGATGTCGAGGACGCCGACGTTGCCGTCCCGGCGCTTGAACACCACCGTGGGCCTTCCGGTCGTTTCGTTGGTGAAGCCCAGAGCGTCGCGGCGGGAAGCCCGGAGCTGGGCGGCGGCCATGACCACCGACATGGACACGGAGAGGTCCCCCACGTCCTCGCTCACCAGGCCGTCGTAGTCGGACTCGTCGAAGCCGACCGGCAGCTCTTCCTCGACCGGAAGCGTCTCCGACTCCGCGGGCGGCGCATCGGAGGGGGAGGTGCGGCGCTTGCTCCGGGTGAGCCGGTCCTTGTGGCGGCGCACCTGGACCTCGATCTTGTCCAGCACGTGCTCCAGGGCCACCTTGTCGCTCTCGCCCACCGCGTGACTGATGAGGGGGGTTCCGTTGGCGACCAGGGTCGCCTCCGCGTTGTACCGATTCTTTTCGAAGCTCACCACGATCCGCGTTTCCAGGATCCGGTCGAAGTAGCGCTGGAGCCTGGCGACCCTCTCCTCCGCGCGCTGCTTGAGGCTGTCGCTCAGATCGAAGTGCCGGGTGCTGATTTCAATCTTCATCTCGATCCTCCCTTGTTCCCATCGACTGGCCGGTCCGACGCCGCGCCGGGTCGCCGTCCCCCCGCCGGGCTAATGACGTTTCCTCATGCGGGCGCTGGAGATACCGAGCT
>CAYRIJ010000256.1:0-5641 GCA_964424285.1 uncultured bacterium | reverse complement strand
CCATGGCCACCGGGGATCGAACGGAGGCGCTCAGGAACGATTCGTCTGGGCCGCCGTCCGGTTGAGGACCTCACGGAACTCGCGGACGTCGGACACGGTGACCGCCCCGATCCGTGCCAGGGCTTTCCGCTGGGCGTCCCGGCCCGCTCCCCCCACCAGGAGGATCGACTCCGCGGGCAGGAGATCCCCCAGGCGGAGAAGCTCGGTCTCGAGTTCCGGGGATCTGTCGGAAGCGACCAGGCTGATCGCCACCACCCGCGCCCTCCCCTGACGGGCCGCCTTGGCGATCTCGTCCGCCGGGAGGTCCGGTCCCAGATACACCACCCGCCAGCCCGCGCTGGCGGCGACCATGGCCGCGAACATGAGCCCGATCTCGTGGGGCTGCCCGCTGGGGGTGGAGAGAACGATGGCGTGATCCCCCGATCGTTGGGTCGAGAGGACGTGCATGAGCACCGTCCGGATGACCGAGGTGGCGAGGTGCTCCTGGAAGACCTCGAGCCCGCCCGCCTCCCACTCCTCCCCGATGCGGCGGAAGAGCGGGGCGAGGAGATCCTCCACCAGCGCGTCGAGCGGGAGCGAGCTCAGGGTGCGCATCACCAGGACCTGCAGGCGGTCGGCGTCCAGGGAGCGAACCGCGGCGAGGCAGTCCTGGAGGATCGCCTCCGGCTCCAGGGCTCGGGGCCCGGCGGGGGAGGGGGGACGGGAGGCGGTCGTGGTCACGTCCTCGAGGATCATCGCTCTGAGTTCCGGGATGGAGAGGCCGGCCACGTCGCTGATCCGCCGTCCACCGAGGGTGGCCTCGCGGAGGAGCCGGAGCTTCTCCACGTCGGCATCGGTGTAGGCGCGCCGGCCGCCGGCGGTCCGGCCGGGCCGGACCACCCGGTAGCGCTTTTCCCACATCCGGATGAGGTCCGCGGAAATGCCGGTCCGCCGGGCCACCACCTGGATGGGATGGCGGGGCTCGTCGTCGTTAACTTCTTTTGTGTTAGTCATTTACAATCTCGCCGGTATGTCGTTGGTTTCCCCGGACGCAATTCTACCACATGTTTGACCCTTTGCCCGAACAAAACTTGAACAAAAAGCTTGACCGGGAGTGTTTGTGCTGTACAATACCTAAACACAAGACGAACAAACCTGGTTCAACCCACTCGGAAGGGAGATCGCATCATGAAGTCCATGGATGTCCTGTTCGCCGTTCTGCTGGTCGTAGGCGGCCTCAACTGGGGCCTGGTCGGCCTGTTCGACTTCAACCTCGTGGCCACCCTGTTCGGCGACGCCACGGCGGTGAGCCGGCTGGTCTACGTGCTGGTCGGCCTCGGCGCCTTGTACCAGGCCTCGACCTGGAAGTTCATCCAGCGGCGCTGGCGGACGGCCCCCGCGGCCTGAGTCAGGCGGCGCCGGGCGGGGGAGCGGTCCCCCGCCTCTCTCGATACCAAGCAACTCGATGAGGAGAAGACAATGAGACGCACGTTCCTGATGATGACCGGTTTGAGCATCATTCTCATGGCGGCCCTCGGCACCATGGGGTGTTCGAACGACGACGACAACGTCATGGCCCCGGTGGCCGGCGCTTCCCTGCGCGTGGCCCACCTGTCCCCCGACGCCCCCGACGTGGACGTGTGGGTGAACGGCTCGATCGTGCTGAGCGGCGTTCCCTACGGCCTGTTCAGCAACTATCTGGATCTTCCCGCCGGCGACTACCGCGTCCAGGTGACCCCGACCGGAGCCACCCAGCCGGTGGTGATCGATGCCGAGGTCACCCTGGCCGCGGGGACCGCCTACACCGTGGCCGCAACCGGCCGGCTGGCCGCCATCGCTCCCGTCGTCCTCGTGGACGATCTCTCGACCATGTCCGGACAGGCCCGGGTCCGCTTCGTCCACACCTCCCCCGACGCGCCCTCGGTGGACATCACCCTGGCCGACGGCACGGTTCTGTTCGGCGACGTCGCCTTCGCCAAGGCCGGGCAGTACCTGGAAGTCCCCGCGGGATCGTATGATCTCCAGGTCCGTCTGGCCGGCACCGACACCGTGGTGCTGAGCTTCCCCGGCGTGGGCCTGGACGGCGGGATCAACTACTCGGTCTTCGCCACCGGCTTCGTCGGGAACGGGAGCCTGGGCGCCCTCGTTTCCGTGGACAGCCCCGGGGACGGGAGCACCGTGGTGTCGTTGACTCCGGAGTCGTAGGCGTGATCCCTTCACGCCTGTCCGGCAAACCGGTTCCGGTTACCGGATTCACCGGGAACATCGGGGGACGCCGGGTCCCCCGATGCCTTCCCTTCCGACCGTCGCGCGAACCGGCAATCGAGGTGACGATATGAGAGTTCCCGCCTTCCATGTGCGCGTCTCGTGGATCGTGGCGACGACCTTCTGCCTGGCCGGGCTCGGGGGCCCGGCGGCGGCGGCGGGCCCGCCCGCGGCCGAGCGGGGCGAACCGGTCCCGGTGGCTCGGGTGGATCTCGAACGGTACACCGGCACGTGGTACGAGCTGGCCAAGATCCCCAATCGATTCCAGAAGCAGTGCGTGGGCGGGACCACCGCCACGTACTCGCTCCGGGAAGACGGCCGCCTGGACGTGGTCAACCGTTGTCGCAAGGGGAACGGGGAGATCGACGAGGCCCGGGGGATCGCGAAGGTGGTGGACCCCGCGACCCGCTCCCGTCTGAAGGTGAGCTTCTTCAGCATCCTGGGCATCCGGCCCTTCTGGGGCGACTACTGGATTCTGGGCTTGGGGGAGGACTACGAGTTCGCGGTGGTGGGTTCTCCCGACCGCAACTACGGGTGGGTGCTCGCCCGGACCCCGTCCCCCGGTCCCGAGGTCATGGAGCGGGCCTTCGCCATCCTCGTCCGGCAGGGTTACGACCCCGGGGACTTCGAGACCACCGCTCAGGACGCTCCCTGAGGCCGGACCCCCTTCGCTCCCGCGCTTCCGGGTGGGGATCGCCCCGGGGCCGGCCGGTCCGCTCGACCTTTGCTCTCCGGACCGGTCGGCTACTTCGCCGCGAACCGGTTCAGGGCGTCGACCACGGCGGCGGGGAAGCCGACATCGTCCCCGTGGCCGGTGTCGGCCAGGACCTGGAGCCGGCTGGTGGTCCAGCGCCGGGAGAGCCGCCAGGGGGTCTCGATCGGACTGCTGACGTCGTACCGGCCGTGGATGAGCACGCCGGGTATGCCGTTCAGGACCGCCGCGTCGCGAATCAGCTGGTCGTCCTCCAGGAACGCGGCGTGCCGCCAGTAGTGGGTCACCAGGCGCGCGAACCGCAGGCGGAATTCCGGGTCCTCGAAACGCGGATAGGGGACGTGGCCGGGGGAGAGGGAGACGTGGGCGTCCTCCCAGGCGCACCACTCCCGCGCCGCCCGGTCGCGCACCGCGGGGTCGGCGTCGAGCAACAGCTCCGCGTAGGCGTCGACCAGGGGCAGGTGGCGCATCCCGTCGGGAACGGCGGCGGCGAACCGGTTCCATTCCTCCGGGAAAAGGCGCCCGACGTCTCGGGTCAGCCATTCAACCTCGCGGCGGGACGTGGTGGTCACCAGCGCCAGCACCAGCGCCTCGACCCGCTCCGGGTGCCTCTGGGCATAGGCCAGGCCCAGGGTGGTTCCCCAGGAGACGCCCAGGACGGTCCACCGCTCGATTCCATGACGGCGGCGGAGAGCCTCCATGTCGGCGATGAGATGGGCGGTGGTGTTCGCGGTCAGATCGGCGTCGGGCTCATCGGCCGGGGGACGGCTCCGCCCGGATCCGCGCTGATCGAACAGCACGACCCGGTAGACCTGGGGATCGAAGTACCGGCGCGCCCCCGGGGTGAAGCCGGCCCCGGGCCCGCCGTGGAGGTAAACCGCGGGCCTTCCGGCCGGGTTGCCGCAACACTCCCAATAGACGCGATGCCCGTCGCCCACGTCGAGCATGCCGCTCTCGTACGGCTCGATCGCCGGAAACTTGTCGGACAAGCCTCACCTCCTCTGCGTCGAAACGGATCCAGGCCGGAAGTCTAAGGCCCAGGGGGCATGCGGGGACAGCTTCAATCGCCGCGCCGTGGTATCCTCACCGTCCCCCCAAGCTCCGGAGGTATGGGACCGTGAACTGGAAGCCGCTCTACACCGAACACCTGGACGCGATCTCGGGGTCGGCCGCGAACGCCCTCGCGCTCTCCGCCGAAGCGGGACGCCCCTTCGACGGCATCGTGTTTCACGCCGGCGAGACGGCCTACTACCACGCCGACGACCACGACATCGCCTTCAAGCCCACCCCGCACTTCGCGCGCTGGGCCCCGGTGCCGGGCCCCGACCATCTGCTGCTCTTCCGTCCCGGCCGGCGTCCCAAGCTCATCCGGGTCGTCCCCGAGGACTACTGGTACGAGCCCCCGGCGGATCCCAGGCATCCCTTCCTGAAGACCCTGGACGTCGTCACCGTCGGATCGGCGGAGGCGGCGGTCAAGAAGGCGGGTGACTGTGCCCGCATGGCCTACGTGGGACCGTCGGCGAAGGTCGCGGCCGCCCTCGGCGTGCCCGCCGAGGGGGTGGAGCCGCCGGCCTTGCTCGCCCCGCTGGACTGGGAGCGCGCCTACAAGACGCCCTACGAGGTGTTCTGCATCCGGGCCGCGGCGGAGATCGCCGCGCGCGGCCACGCCGCGGTTCGGAAGGGGATGAAGAAGGGCCGAAGCGAACGCGAGCTTCACGCGCGCTACCTGGCGGCGAGCGGGCTCCAGGAGCAGGAGCTTCCCTACGGCAACATCATCGCCTGGGACGCGGCCGCGTCCACGTTGCACTACCAGAGCAAGCGCACCGGGGAGCCCAAACCGGGCCACGTTCTCCTGATCGACGCCGGCGGCGCGTTCTGGGGCTACGCCAGCGACATCACGCGCACCTACGCCGCCAAGGCCGCGCATCCCGTCTTCCGCGAGATCCTGAAGGGGATGGATCGGATGCAGCTCGACCTGGTGAGCCGGGTCGCTCCGGGCAAGTCCTTCGTGGATCTCCATGCCGCGGCCCACCGCGGGGTGGCGGCGATCCTCGAGGAGGCCGGCGTGCTGAAGGTGAGCGCCGACGAGGCCTACGATGCCGGCATGACGCGCCCGTTCCTGCCCCATGGGCTTGGCCACCACCTCGGCATCCAGGTGCACGACGTGGGAGGCCGCCAGGCGGCGGTCACCGGCGGCGAATCCCCGGCCCCGCCCGAGCACCCCTACCTCCGCACCACGCGGGATCTCGACACCGGGCACGTGGTCACCATCGAGCCCGGGATCTACTTCATCCCGATGCTGCTCCGGCCCTGGCGGGAGGGAAAGCACGCGAAGGCGTTTTCGTGGAAGCTGATCGACGCCCTCACCAAGCTCGGCGGCATCCGGATCGAGGACGACGTGCTGGTCACCGGCGAGGGCCGCGAGAACCTCACCCGGGATCTGGTGCCGTAGCGCCTCCGGACCGGTATCGGACCATCGGCCAGGAGTACGAGATATCGGTTGACGGCGGCGACCGGATGGGCGGATTCTTACCAGCCCTCTGGTGCCTCGCGGAACCGGCATTACGAAAGGGTCTGAGAACCCAACCCATGATCTCACGCGCCCCCGTCCTGCTCGATCGAAACGAGAACCACTACGGACCCGCCCCGGCCTGCCTGGCGGTTCTGCAGGACATTGCGCCCCAG
>CAYRIJ010000255.1:0-5651 GCA_964424285.1 uncultured bacterium | reverse complement strand
CTCTGGCTGCCCGGCGACGAACGCCGGGCAGCCACTCGCCTGGTTTGTGCTGGTCCTTATGGAAGCACTACGACCGGAGCCGTACCGCTGCTGTTGATGTTCGGGATGGTCTGAACGACGCTCGCTCCCACCATCTTGTTGGTTCCAGTCGCCGTGATGATCAGCGCACCGGTCGCATCTCCACCGGCGGCGCCACTCAGGGCATACGAGAAGTTCTCGGTATCCGAGCAGTCCACGATGCCGATCGCGGCTCCTCCCGGGTCAGCCGGCCACTGGGGAACACCGGTGGCGTTCTGGTGTTCCTGGGCATAGGCCTTGGCGGCGGTCACGATCTCGCCGATCCGGCCGGTGGCCTCGGTCATCCGAGCGTTCTTGATGTACTTCCCGTAGATCGGGATCGCGATGGCGGCGAGGATCCCAACGATCACCACCACCACCATGAGCTCGATCATGGTGAAGCCCTTCTGTCCCTTCTTCTTGCGGAAGCGGTTCATCTGCGCAACCTCCCTAGTTCACGGTTGTATTGTACTTGCTGCGGTTCCCCACCCCTCCCCAGATCGTGCCGGGCCCCCGGGCCCGCGCGTCGGAAAAAACCTAGCCGGAGTAGTTGTAGCCTCCCTGCATGATCGCCTGGCCCAGGTAGAAGATCGGAAGGAACATGGTGATCACCACGATCCCCACGATGACCCCCACCAGGACGATGAGGAGGGGCTCGATGAGGCTGGTGAGCCCCTGCACCGCGGCCTCGACCTGGCGATCGTAGAACTCGGACGACTTCAGGAGCATGGTGTCGAGCTGGCCGCTCTCCTCGCCGGTGGCCATGAGCTGGAGCACCATCTCCGGCATCTTCCCGGTGGAGCGGAAGGCGGGGGTGAGTTCCTCGCCCCGCGACACCTGGTCCTTGACCTTGTCCAGGACCCGGGTGAGGACCGCGTTTCCGGTCGCCCCCTTGGTGAGTTCCAGGGCGTCCAGGACCGGGAGCCCGCTCTGGAGGAGGATCCCCAGGGTCCGGTTCATCCGGCTGATCACCGCCTTCCGGATGATGGGGCCGAAGATCGGGGCGGTGAGGAGGAAGTTGTCCTTCAGGTAGCGCCCCGACGCGGTCCGGGTCCAGAGCCAGAAGAGGAAGATCACCCCCAGGGCGATGCCGATCGAGACCAGGGCGTTGTCCCGGATCAGGTGGCTCACGTAGACCACGGCCAGGGTGGGTCCGGGGAGCTTGGTCCCGAAGTCGGCGTAGATCTGCTCGAAGGTCGGGACGATCTTCAAGAGCAGGAAGAGGCTGATGGCGACGGCGAAGACCAGGACGAAGATCGGGTAGCTCATGGCCGAGCGGACCTTGGTCTTGATCGCGTCCAGCTTCTCCAGGTAGACCGCGAGTTCCTGCAGGATCTTGTCCAGGGTCCCCGCGCCCTCCCCCGCCCGCACCATGCTGATGTAGAGCTTGTTGAAGACCCGGGGGTGCATGGCCATGGCGTCGGCCAGGCTGTTCCCCTGCTCCACCGTCTCGGCCACCTTCCCCGCGGTCTTTCCCAGGGTGCGGTTGTTCTCGTCCTTGGAGAGCCCGCGAAGGCCGCGGACCAGCGGGATCCCGGCCTCGAACAGGGTGGAGAGCTGCCGGGTGAAGAGCGCCAGATCCCGGGTCCCCACCCCGCCGATCGGCTGGCTCATCCACTCCTTCCACGCGGAGGCGCGCCCCTTGAACAGGGCGTCCTCGGCCACGTGGAGCACGATCAGCCCGCGGTGGTGAAGCTCGTCCACCACCTGGTCCACGCTGGCTCCCGAGAGGACCCCGGCCTCCTCTTCCCCGGCGTGTGTCTTGGCTACGTATGCGAAATTTGGCATAGCGGTTTGGGTCTTAAGACCCGCTCCTCATCGTGGATCGACGACCGAATCGGTCGGCTGTCGATCCGGTATCCCTACTCCTCCGAGAGACATACCCGGAGGACCTCATCGACGGTGGTCTGGCCGCGCATCGCCTTGGCCAGGCCGCTCTGCTTCAGGGTGTGCATACCCCGGGCCAACGCGGTCTGGCGGACGCGGTCGGCGGGGGCGTTCTGGGCCACCAGGTCGCGGATCTCGCGGTCCATGTGCAACAGCTCCACGATGGCCATCCGGCCCCGGTAACCCCGGTCCTTGCACTCGTCGCAGCCCTTCCCCCGCATGAAGGCGGCCCCGGCCGCGTCCTCGGGATGGATCCCGAAGGCGAAGAGCTGATCCTCCGGCGGGGTGTAGGGCTCGGCGCAGAAACTGCACACCCGGCGCACCAGGCGCTGGGCGGCGACCAGGGTCAGGGCGCTGGCCGCCTGAAACGGCTCCACCCCCAGCGACACCAGCCGGACCGCGGTCGAGGGGGCGTCGTTGGCGTGGATGGTGGAGAAGACCATGTGGCCGGTCATGGCCGCGCGGACCGCGATGTCCGCGGTGTCCTTGTCGCGGATCTCGCCCACCATGATCACGTCCGGGTCCTGGCGGAGGAAGGTGCGGAGCGCGGTGGCGAAGTTCAGCCCCTTCCGCTCGTTCACCTGCACCTGGTTGATGCGGGACATGTGGTACTCGACCGGGTCCTCCACCGTCATGATGTTGAGGGTGGGGTCGCGGATCTCCTGGATGCCCGAATAGAGGGTGGTGGACTTCCCCGAACCGGTGGGGCCGGAGAGGAGCACCATGCCGTAGGGCTGGCGGATGGCCTCGCGGAAGAGCTTCAGGTCGTGCTCCTCGAAGCCGAGGCTGTTCAGGTCGTAGTTGAAGTCGGTCTTGTCCAGGAGCCGGAGGACCGCCTTCTCGCCGTAGATGGTGGGGAGGGTGGACACCCGGACGTCCACTTCCTTCCCCCCCGCGCGCACGGTGAAGCGCCCCCCCTGGGGAGCCCGCCGCTCGGCGATGTCCATGTCGGCCAAGATCTTGATGCGGGTCATGACCCCGGTGTAGACGTTCTTCGGCGGGGTGACCGCGTCGTTCAGGAGCCCGTCCACCCGGTAGCGGATGACCAGCTGGCGCTCGTGGGGCTCGACGTGGATGTCGGTCGCCCCTTCCTTCATGGCCTGGCCGATGACCTGGTCCACCAGGTTGATGATCGGCGCGTCCTCGGAGCGCTTCTTCGCCTCCTCGGCGTCCAGCTCCTCGTCCTCGGTGAGTTCCGGGCCGAGCACCACCGCCGCCTGCTCCAGGGCCTGGCGCACCTCGCGCGAGCCCTCCAGCCGCCCGTAGTGGCGTTCGCGCGCCTCGGTCACCACCGACTCGGCCCCGATCACCGGCTGGACCGCGCGCTTGGTCACCACCCGGAGGTCGTCCAGGGCGTCGAGGTTCAGGGGATCGGCCAGGGCCACACGGATGGTCCCGTTCTCGATGGAGAGGGGGAGGACGTTGTACTTCCGGGCCAGGTCCGCGGGGACCGCGGCCAGGGCCTCGGGGGTGATCTTGTCGGTCCCGGGATTGAACTGGGCGATGTGAAGCTGAGCGGCCAGGGCCTTGGTGAGATCCGGCTCGGTGATGATCTTCAGCCGGACCAGGACCTGCCCGAGGCGCTCGTGGCTGTGGCCCTGTTCTTCGAGGGCACGAGCCAGCTCTTCCTCATTGATGAGGCCCGCCTCCAGGAGGAGGCTCCCCAGGCCCCGAGGGTTTGCGTTCACTTGTACCTTCCCGTTGACAAGAACCCCTCGGAGGAAAGCCTGCCGACGGCGGGATTGACCTCGAGGGGCTGGTGACGACAACGCAAGCCTATGTTAGTGAGGGAGGAACAGGAAATCAATGGGAATGCCCACCGAAGCGCAATAAATTCACGAAATACGGTAGAACTCGTCGGAAGATTTTACAAACCCCGGCAAGTGGTTGCCGGGACGCATTCGTGCCATGATGGGACCATGCGCCTGAACCGCTACCTGGCGGCCAGCGGGGTGGCCAGCCGCCGCCAGGCCGAGAAACTCATCGAGGCCGGCCGGGTCATCGTGAACGGTCACGTGGTGAGCGATCTCGCCACCTTCGTGGAACCGGAGACCGACCAGGTGGAGGTGGACGGAGCGCGGGTCCACCCTCCGCTTCGCCGCACTTATCTGCTGCTCCACAAGCCGGTTGGCTTTCTCTCGACCGCTTCCGATCCCCAGGGGCGGCCCACGGTGA
Source organism: uncultured bacterium (assembly GCA_964424285.1). Taxonomy (GTDB): domain Bacteria; phylum Eisenbacteria; class RBG-16-71-46; order JABDJR01; family JABDJR01; genus CAVSKL01. The sequence continues at coordinate 1,532 of CAYRIJ010000255.1, read as the reverse complement.
TGAGCCTGGTCCCTCGAAGCCCCCGGATCTTCCCGGTGGGTCGCCTCGATCTGGAAACCTCCGGCGCGCTGCTGTTCACCGACGACGGCGACCTGGCGCATCGACTCCTCCACCCCCGGTACAAGATCGACAAGGAGTATCGGGTCCGGGTCGAAGGGGCCGTCTCCGAGGAGGCCCTGATCCGCCTGCGTCGGGGTCTTTTACTCTCCGGAGAGACGCGCCGGACCGCTCCCGCCCGGGTCGAGGTGCTGGAGCAGGCCGACCGGCACACCCGGCTGGTCATGATCATCCGCGAGGGGCGGAAGCGCCAGATCCGAAGGATGCTGGATGCGGTGGGCCACCACGTGGTGGAATTGTCCCGGGTCCGGCTCGGTCCCATCACCCTCGGGGATCTCCCGCCGGGAGCGTGGAGGGACCTCGCTCGCGATGAGGTGAAGGCGCTCCGGCGGCTGGTGCAGGAAGGTTCGGGGAAGGCGGCCCTCCGCGGAAACGACGGACGCGACCGGTCCCGGCGCCCCGCCCCGTCCGCCGGCGCCGAGGCCTCGGAGGCGGGCCCGCAAGACCGCCGGGAACCCTAGCCCCGGAGGCCGGCGTCACGAAATCGGGGAGGATTCACCCATGAAACGTACCCTGCTCGGTCTGCTCCTGGCGGCCTGGATCGCCGCGCCCTTCGTGGGGTGCGGAGGCAGCGGACCGACGCCGTCTCCGCCGGACACCGGGACCGCTTCGGGGGGCGCCTCGCAGAGCCCCACTCCCTCCGACGTCCCGGCGGGGATCACCGTCCCCATCGCCGCCCCCGCGGACACCGACCTCGACTTCGCCGTCCTGAGTTCCTCGGTGGTGGACGGGGTGAGCCAGATGGAGGTGGCCTACCCGAGCGACGGCCTCACCGTCCGCGGCTTCTTCTTCCTTCCCGACACCGAGTCGATCCACCCCGCGGTGATCTTCAACCACGGCGGGGTGAGCGGGGTGAGCGCGGACGTGAAGCGGCGCGCCCGGGACCTGGCCCGGCTGGGCTACGTGGTCGTCGCCCCCGCCTATCGCGGCGAGGGGGGAAGCGAGGGGCGGGTCGAGGTGGCGGCGGGCGAGGTGGACGACGTCCTCGCCGCGGCCTCGATCCTCGCGCACCATCCCCTGGTGGATCCGAAGCGGATCGGGATCGCCGGATCGAGCCACGGGGCCCTCATCGCGGTCCTGGCCGCGGCCCGCGAGCCGAAACGGTTTCGCTGCGTGGTGGAGGCCTGCGGGGTCATGGACGTGGCGGGCTGGTACCGCTACCTGGTCGAGAACGGATTCGACGTGAGCGACTCGCTCTCGGTGGCGGTCTACGGAAGCGGCCCCGAGGACCGGCCGGAGGCGTTCGAGAGCCGGGACGCCATGCGGGTGGTGAACCGGATCCGCGTCCCGGTTCTGATCCAGCAGGGGGAGAAGGACAAGACGGTTCCGCCGTGGCAGGCGACCGACTTCCGCGACGCGCTCGAGGCGGCGGGGAACCCCTCGGTCGCGCTCACCACCTACCCGCTGCTCGGCCA
>CAYRIJ010000254.1:0-5669 GCA_964424285.1 uncultured bacterium | reverse complement strand
CATTGCCCGATGTTCCAGAAGGAGCAGGGCGGATCGGTGTGGCTCCAGACCGAGGGGGACGTCCGCAATCCCTACTTCGGGAAAGCCATGCTCAAGTGCCACGACGCGCGGAACGCCATGCCGGTCTCCGGCGCGGAGGCGACCGGGTCCGGCGAAGGCAAGGACCGGGTGCATCAGGATTCCGGCGCGGGCGGGGAGTGATCCGTGATTGCCAAGCTGATTGAACTGTGCGTGCGGAACCGGGCGATGGTCCTTCTCCTGACCGCCTTCCTGGTGGCGGCGGGAATCTGGTCCGCCTATCACATCACCATCGACGCGATCCCCGATCTCTCCGACGTCCAGGTCGTCATTCGCACCGAGTATCCCGGGCAGGCCCCCCAGATCGTGGAGGACCAGGTCACCTACCCGCTGACCACCGCCATGCTCGCGGTCCCCTACGCCAAGGTGGTGCGCGGCTACAGCATGTTCGGCACCAGCTTCGTCTACATCATCTTCGAGGACGGGACCGACCTCTACTGGGCCCGGAGCCGCGTCCTCGAGCAGCTGAGCTCGATCACCGGCAAGCTCCCCTCGGGGGTTTCCCCCCAACTGGGGCCCGACGCCACCGGGGTGGGGTGGATCTACGAGTACGTGCTCGTCACCGGCAAGTACTGTCCCGACCACCCGAACGGCGCCTGGCACGACGCGGTGACCGACCAATGGTACGCCAAGCCCGAGGAGGCCCCGGACGAACCCGAGGTGCGGGCCCGCCTGGTGCATCACCGGGTGTTCGAGGACACCCGCACCGTCTACGTGGACCGCCGGGCCAACCGCCGCTACGAGACGCTTCAGGACGTCCCGGTCGCCGTGCGGGCCAGCGTGGAGCCGGTGGTCCTTCAGAAGGGATACGACCGGTGCCCCCTGGACGGAAAACCCCTGGTCCGGCCCGACGTCGATCTGGCCGACCTCCGGGGGCTTCAGGACTGGTATCTGCGCTACGAGCTGAGCTCGGTGGAAGGCGTGAGCGAGATCGCCTCGCTGGGCGGGTTCGTGAAGCAGTACCAGATCGTGGTCGATCCGGTGAAGCTCCTCGCCTACAACCTCCCCCTGGGGAAGGTGCGGCACGCGATCCAGCGCTCGAACATCGACGTCGGCGGGCGGCTGATCGAGCAGAGCGAGACCGAGTACATGGTCCGGGGAATCGGCTACCTGGGGTCGCTCACCGACTCCGAGATCGCGGCGGCGCGGGCGGCCGGGAAGTCGGTGAACGCCCTGCGCACCCGGAAGGCCCTGGATGAACTGCGCAAGGTGTCCCTGGGAGCGACCGCCGAGGGGACCCCGATCTATCTCTCGAGCGTGGCCGACGTGCGGGTGGGCCCGGAGATCCGGCGCGGGGTGGCCGACTGGAACGGGCAAGGGGAAACCGTCGGCGGCATCGTGGTCATGCGTTTCGGGGAGAACGCCCGCCGGACGATCGAGAACGTGAAGGAGAAGCTGTCGAGCCTCGAGGCGGGACTCCCCCCCGGAGTGGCCCTGGATGTGGCCTACGATCGGAGCGACCTCATCGACCGGGCGGTTCACACCCTCAATCACACGTTGATCGAGGAGATCGCGATCGTCTCGCTCATCTGCATCCTCTTCCTGCTCCATGCCCGAAGCGCCCTGGTGGCGGCGTTCGTGCTGCCGACCGGGGTGCTGGCCACCCTCACCATCATGAACCTGCTGGGCATCAACGCCAACATCATGAGCCTCGGCGGGATCGCCATCTCCATCGGGGTGATGGTCGACAGCTCGATCATCATGGTCGAGAACGCGCACAAGCATATCGAATACGAGAAGCACAAGGTGGAGGCCGGAGGACCCGTGCGGAGCCGGGCCGCGATCATCGGCGAAGCGGCGGCCGAGGTCGGGCCGAGCCTGTTCTTCGCCCTCCTCATCATCGTGGTGAGCTTCCTCCCCATCTTCGTCCTCGGCGAGCAGTCGGGGAGGCTCTTCAAGCCCCTGGCCTACACCAAGACCTTCGCCCTGGCCTGCGGGGCCGTCCTGGCCGTCACCATCATCCCCGTCCTCATGGTGTTCTTCATCTCGGAGCGGGTGGTGCCCGAGGCCTGGAGTCTGCGGAAGCGCCTGTCCCTCTACCTGGGGGTGATCCTGGGACCCGCGGCGGTGCTGGCCCTGATTCCGCTGCCCCATCTCCATCCGTACCGTTGGGGCATGGTGCTGGTGTGGGTCGTCCTGAGCGGGTTGATGATCCTCCCCCAGAAGATCCCCTCCGAGCACCGGAACCCCCTGAGCCGGGTGCTGGAGGCGGGGTACCGCCCCTTCTTCATCCTGGCCATGAGATTCCGATGGCTGGTCCTGATCGGGGCCGTGGCCGCGGTGGCGGTGACCGTCGTTCCCCTCCGGCACCTGGGGAGCGAGTTCATGCCGCCGCTCGAGGAGGGGGACCTCCTCTACATGCCGACCACCGATCCGGGCATCAGCATGACCAAGGCCCGGGAGCTGGTGCAGCAGACCGACGCCCTCATCAAGGCGTTTCCCGAGGTCGAGACGGTGCTGGGGAAGGCCGGCCGGGCGGAAACCGCCACCGACCCGGCTCCCCCCAGCATGCTGGAAACCACGATCACCTTGCGGCGCGACAAGGACCAGTGGCGCCGGATCCCGTTGCACCGGTTCTTCAGCGGCTGGCCGGGAATACTCCGGGCCCCCCTGGGAGCGATCTGGCCGGAGGCGCGGCCCATCACCATCGACGAGCTGGTCTACGGCTACAACTGGCCGGACGGGACCCACGTTCCCGGCCTCAACGAAGTCGTGCACATACCCGGGTTGACCAACAGCTGGACCATGCCCATCAAGACCCGGATCGAAATGCTCACGACCGGCATCAAGACCCAGGTCGGGGTCAAGATCATGGGCCCGGACCTGGCCACCTTGTCCGGCCTCGCCAACCAGGTCGCCCAGGTGGTGAAGACCTCGAACGGCACCGGCCCCTACACGGTGAGCGCGTTTCCCGAGAAGAGCGTGGGGGGGAACTACTTCGATGTGGAGGTCGACCGGGACGAGATCGCCCGCTACGGGCTGACCGTGGGAGACGTCCAGGACGTCATCATGTCCGCGATGGGCGGGATGAACGTGAGCGGGACCGTCGAGGGGCTTCAGCGCTACCCCATCAATCTGCGGTACCCCCGGGAGCTGCGGGACAACGAACAGGCGTTGAAGCAGACCCTGATCGCGACCCCCTCGGGGGCGCAGATTCCGCTGGACCAGGTGGCGGAGTTCCGCATCCACAAGGGCCCGCCGATGATCAAGAGCGAGAACGCGAGGCTCACCAGCTGGGTGTTCGTGGATATCGCCGGCATCGACGTGGGGACGTACGTGGCCAACGCCCAGAAAGCGGTGGCCGCGCAGGTCGCTCTCCCCGCCGGTTACAACATCGTGTGGTCCGGACAGTACGAGTACATGCAGGCGGCGCGGCAGCGGCTGATGATCGCCGTTCCCCTGGCCCTCGTCCTGATCGTGCTTCTCCTCTACATGGGCACCAAGAGTTGGGTCCAGGTCGCCATCGTGCTCCTGTCCCTGCCCTTCGCCCTGGTGGGGGCGATCTGGCTCCTCTGGGCCATGAAGTACAACCTGTCCCTGGCGGTGTGGGTCGGCATGATCGCCCTGGCCGGCCTGGCCACCGAGACCGGAATCGTCATGCTCCTCTACCTCCAGACCAGCTACGAGCGGTTCAAGGCGGAGGGGCGGATGCGGGACACCAACGACCTCTGGTACGCGGTGTACGACGGAGCGGTCAAGCGGATCCGCCCCAAGACCATGACCGTGGTCGCCATCTTCATGGGCCTGGTCCCGCTCCTCTGGGCCCACGGAGCGGGGGCGGACACCATGCGCCGCCTGGCGGTGCCGATGATCGGCGGGGTGGGGACGAGCTTCATCCTGGAGCTCCTGGTGTTCCCGGTGATCTTCTACGTGGTCAAGGGGCTGAGCCTTCGCCGCCGGCTCCACGCCGAGTCGCCGAAGCCCTGACCCACCCCAAAAGATATCCCCCCGGGGCGGTGGCCCCGGGGGGTGCCCCTCCCGGGACGGGCCCGGGAGGGGGGTGCAGTTCGGCTGCGCTACGATGCCTCGCCGACTACTTCATGAGGAACATCCGCTTGGTGGCGGTGAAGGAGCCCGCGGTGAGGCGGTAGAAGTAGATCCCCGAAGCCAGGGAATGACCGGACCCGTCGCGGCCGTCCCAGGTGCGAATGTAGGTCCCGGCGGGGAGCTGGTTCCGCTCCAGGACCCGCACCGCCCGTCCGGACACGTCGTAGACCACGAGGCTGACCGTCTCGTCCGCGGGCAGATCGAACGCGATCCGGGTGGCCCCCAGGAAGGGGTTCGGAGCGTTCTGCCGCAGGGCGTGCGCGATCGGGAGGACCGGACCGGTCCCGGTGAAGGCCTCGGTGATCTCGAAGGGATCGTCGCTCGAGTCGTACCCCATGATCCCCTGGTTGTCGTAGAGGTAGACCCGGAGCCGGGCCGTGCTCGAGATCGCGTCCGGAACCATCCAGGTGTAGGTCTCGCCCTGGATGTCCTGGGCGATGGCGTTCCAGCTCACCCCGTCGTCGGCGGTGTAGTAGAGATCGGCGTGGTCCACGTTCCAGCCCTGGGGGTTGGTCCAGACCACGTCGACCGCTCCTCCGACCGGCAGGCGCTCGCCTCCGTTGGGAGACAGCACGTGCGGGTTGATGACCCGGATCACGCTCTCCGCCCAGAAGTAGGCGGTGTCCAGGATTTCTCCGGTCACCACCACGGTGACCGAATCGCCCTCGTCGAGCACCGCCTCGACCGCGGACCGGCTGAACTTGAACTGGAGATCCGGGATGCCGTTCGAGTTGAAGTCGCCGATCGTGACCTTGTCCGGATCGGCGGGCACGGTGCCGTTCAGGCGCACCGTCTCCGCCACCACGTCGTTCGGATCGAACTCCGCCGGAAGCTCCACGTACCCGGTCACGTATTTCCCGTTGCTGCCCAGGTTCAACGTGTTCGGGTCGATGTCGCTGTCGGTGGCGTAGACCGTGCGGACGTGGAAGATCACCGCCATGTCCTCACCGGCGGGGTTGGCGGGATCGTTGCTCGAGGCGTGGACGTTGCCGAAGTAGTCGCCCTCGGCCAGGTCGGTGGCGTCCATGGTCACCGTCAGATCGACGCACTCGCCCGCCGGCACCACCCCGGACTCGGGGGAGACGGAGAGCCACTGCGGCCGGGAGCTGAACAGGACGGCCAGGTTGTCGTGGGCGTAGGTGTCGTCGAACACCACGGTCAGCCCGTCGTCCTTGGCGGCGTTCTGGATCCCGATGGTGGAACTGTTCACCGTGGCCCCGAGGTGCAGGTACTGGTAAACGATGTTTCCGTTCGGGTACAGGATCACCTCGAAGGAGTAGAAGGGCGCCGTGTAGGTGGCGATCCGCCGGATGTCGTTGAACTGGAGGATCGTCCGTGCCCCGTCGTAGTAGTAGTACGCGGAGGCCCCGTACGACTCGTCGTAGACCATGTCGTCCCAGAAGACGGCCAGGAGGTTCTCGGGGACCGCGCTCCCGCTGTTGGGGAGCGGCTGGTTCGAGTAGGACGTGCCGCTCGAGGTGAAGCTCAGCCACCCGTTCGTGCAGGCGCGGACCTCAGAGAAGCTCTGCCCGTAGAAGGGGAAG
>CAYRIJ010000253.1:0-5719 GCA_964424285.1 uncultured bacterium | reverse complement strand
TCCGCCTCCGCGTCGGACGGGAAGGTCACGGTGACCGCGATGGCGGTGGTGTCTCCGGCCGCCCACGCGGTGAGGAGCCGGCGCCGGAACCAGCCGTCGATCCGGCCCCCCGCCTCCCCGGGCGCCCAGTAGGCCGCGTCCTCGATCCCGGGAATCGCGTCCAGCTTCGAGAGGTTCCGGTGAAGGATCTCCACCAGGACCGCCCCGGGGGTCCGCATGATCTCGCGCCCCTCTTCCCCCAGAGGGGGAAGCTCGGCCGGTACGGACTCGGCGCGGACCGAGACCAGCACCGTGGCGTCTTCCGGCACGCCCCGGAGCCGGTCGCGGGAGACCTGGTCCATGTTCTTCACGGCCCCCTCCTGGGCGCACGAGGCCACCGTCGCGACGAGAGCCATCGCGGCGGTGAACCCGGCCAGTCCCATCCTTGGTTTCGGCAATCGCATGTCCACTCCTGAGCCGGTCCCGGCAAGTTCGCCCCGCGCGTTCCGGCGGCGTGCGGTTGGTTCCGGGGCCGCCCGATTTCTCCGGGGTCCGCGTCCGGACCGTACCGGGTCCATCCTAGGCCGGTCCCGGCCCGGAGTGCCACCCGGGGAGTTGGCGGTTGACCGCTTTCAGGCCTCCCGTCATGCTTTCCCGGTTTCCCCGACCTGGCGGTCCCACCCGGGCGGGCCGCCGGAGGTGGTTGTGATTCAGCTCCTGGCCGCCGCGCCCCTGGCCTTCCTGGTTGGAGTCTCCCTGGGGCTCCTCGGCGGGGGAGGCTCCATCCTCACCGTCCCCATCCTGGTCTACGTTCTGGGCCTGGATCCCAAGTCGGCCATCGCCACCTCGCTCCTGGTGGTCGGCCTCACCAGCCTGGTGGGGGCGTTCCGCCACGGTGGTCACGGAAACCTCGATCTTCGGGTGGGGTTGAGCTTCGGGATGGCGGGGATCGTGGGGGCCTCGGCGGGGAGCCGGGTGGCCGCGCTGGACGCGGTTCCGGGGGGGGTGCTCCTGGCCGCCTTCGCGCTCCTCATGGTGGTGGTGGCCGCGCTCATGCTCCGCCCCCCGCGAGCGCCCAGGAACCGTACCCCAGTCGCGCGCGATCCGGCGGCGGATCCTCCCGCCGCCTCCCGTCGTCCGGTGTCCGCGCCCGCGGTGGCCGGCTACGGGCTCCTGACCGGGCTCCTGACCGGGCTCCTCGGGGTCGGCGGAGGCTTCGTCATCGTCCCCACCCTTCTCCTGGTGGCGCGCCTCCCCATGCACCTGGCCATCGGCACCTCGCTCCTGGTCATCGCCCTCAACTGCGGGGCCGGCCTGGCCGGATTCCTGGGCAAGGTCCCCATTCACTGGGGACTGGCCCTGGTCTTCGGCGCGGCCAGCATCGCGGGAAGCGTGGTGGGAGCGAACTGGGCCGCGCGCACCCGCCCCGAGCGGCTCCGGCGGGGATTCGCCGTCTTCGTGCTCCTGGCCGGGGTGGCCATGCTGGTCGAGCAGGCGGTCCGGGGGTGACGGGATCGAGCGGTCCCGGCGACCGTCGGCGGCCGGTCCGCCGGGGGGGCGGGCCGCCGGCTAGTCCACCAGCAGCCTGAACGCCGCCGCCCCCACCAGCTTTCCCTCGGACTGCATGGGGTGAAGCAGGGATCGAACCCGGTCGGCCCAGGCCCGCCGGGTCTCCGGGTCGTCGGTCAGCCCCCACCGCCGCGCGTCCCCGTCGAGGCGCCGCGCTCCCTCCTCGAGAAAGTAGTCCGCCCACTCCGGCCGGCGGCGTCCCTCGAGGTCGACCACCAGGAGCCGGAAGTCGGCGCCGCGCTTCACCACTCCCACGATTCCCACCCCCGCCGTTCCGGCGTGGGGAACGTCGATCAGGGCCACCTGGCCGCGGTGACCGTCTTCGAGTTCCTGCAGGATGGCCTCCACCAGGGGATGTCCGGAGGCGAAGAAGTCCAGGGTCTCCCGCGCCACCGCCTCCTCGCGATTGAAGGTGCCGAGCCAGCGGCTTCCCTCGGGAATGCCGGTCAGCTCCCGCACCGTGGCCTCGGGTCCGAACTCCAGATACCAGGCGTTCGACCCCGGCTTGGCGACGACTTCGAAGCCGAACTGCCGGCACGCCTCCAGGACCACGTCGGTGGTTCGCTCCTCCAGATCGGGAGGGATGCGTTCGAGGATGCCCCGGGCCAGCTCCGGGCGGTAGCGGTTCCGGTGGAGATCCTGGTACAGGGCGCGGTTCATCCGGCGCCGCTGGGCGTGGGTCTCCTCCACCACCGCCTGGATGTCGATGGCGGGGGAGGATTCGGCCACCGCGGCCCGGATCGCCTGCTCCACGTGCTCCAGCGACCGGTCGAGTCCCCCCAGGGGTTCCCGGAAGATCCCCAGCTCCTCGTAGAGCCGCGCCAGCCGGGCGGCGAGGCCGGTCTCGGGGACGAAGTAGTGGATCTCCACCGGCCGCTTGCGATTGATGCGGTCCAGCCGGCCGATGCGCTGCTCCACCAGGACGGGGTTCCAGGGAAGGTCGAACAGCACCAGGCCCCGGCAGAACTCGAAGTTCCGCCCCTCGCCCCCCGATTCGGTGGAGATGAGGAGGGTGGGTCCGTCCGCGGTGGCGAACTGCGCCACCTCCAGGTCGCGGGCGGCGGGGGAGAGATCCTCGTGGAACACCCCGATCCGGCGGAAGGTGGCGCGCTCGATCTCCGTCTTGAGGAACTCCAGGGTTTCCCGGCGGCGCACGAAGACCAGGATCTTGTCGCCGTCGCGCCGCCACGCCGGTTCCCGTTCGAGGATCCAGCGCAGCCGCGGATCGTCGGGCCCGGTGGGGTTCTCCAGCGCCCGCTCCACCGCCTCCGCCTTCCGGCGCAGCTCCAGGGGGTTCGCGGCGGGGAGGGCCAGGGCCTCGGCCGCCGCGCGCTCGAGCTCCGGCCAGGGTCCGGTCGGTTCGGGGTGGGGCACCCGGGGGGGGAGCCCCCCGATGTCCTCGCGCCGGGTGGAGCTGGTGCAGGGATGGAGCGGGGCCCCCCGATCGAGGTTCTCCCGGAAGGTCTCCCAGGAGTCGTACTCGGCGGGGCGGAGGAGCTGGAGAAGGCGGAAGAACCCGTGGGCGTCCGCCTCCAGGGGGGTGGCGGTCAGGAGCAGCACGTTCCGCGCCGTCCGGCAGAGCGGCTCGATCGCGCGGTAGGTCGGGCTCCCCGGGTGGCCGGGCCGGCGCTCGAGCCGGTGGGCTTCGTCCACCACCAGGAGATCCAGGCCGGCCGCCTCGGCCCGGCGCGCCAGGTCCGCGTCGGCGGTCAGGTCCTCGAGGGAGATGACCGAGCGGGGGTGGACCTCGAACGGGTTCCACTCCGGGCCGAAGTCCTTCCGCACGTCCTTCCGGCGCTCCTCGTCCAGGAGCACAAAAATTTGGTGAAACTTCCGATACAATTCTCCAAGCCATTGAACGGTCAAGGAGGCGGGGGCCGCCACCAGGACCCGTTCCGCCCGTCCGGTCCGAAGCAGCCGGTTCAGGATCAGGCAGGCTTCCACCGTCTTCCCCAGCCCCACCTCGTCGGCCAGGAGCCAGCGCACCGGGTCGGTGGACACCGCCTGCTCGGCCACGTGGAGCTGGTGGGGAAAGATCTCGATCCGCCCGCCCAGGAAGGAACCCAGGCCGTCGGCCTCGCGGAGCCGGGCCAGGCGGAGGCTCTCCAGGCGATTCTCCCACGAGTCCCGCCGGTCGGTCTCCATCCGGGCCAGGCGCTCCACCAGGTCCTCGTGGAAGGTCTCTTGCCAGCGCTCGGGGTCGGTCCCCTCGGGAAGGACCAGCGGGGTGAAGGCGTGCTCCCGGACCGCGAATTCCAGGGTCTCGCCGCTGCGGGGGAAGCGGACCTTCATCCGGCCGCCGGTCACCGACACCACCTCTCCGGGGCCCAGCTCGCGGTTGTAGCGATGGAGGACCTTGTCTCCGGGCACGAATCGCCGGCGCTCGCGATCGGGGGTCAAGGAAGGGCCCGGGCGAGGGCGGGGAGCGAGACCTCGTACCGATAGGAGATCGACATGTGGCCGTCGTCGAACTCCCGGTGCTCGTGGGGCACGCCGTGCCGGGTCAGCTCCTCGTGAAGCATGCGCGCCCCCAGATGCAGGTTGAACTCGTCCCGGTTCCCGCAGTCCACGAAGAGGACCCGGAGACTACGGAGGGCATCGACCCTCTCCCCGACCCGGCGAACCGGATCGAGGGCCAGCCATCGATCCCAGACCGCCGGGCGCAGGCGTCCGGTCCCCGGCTCGAAGGGGAGGTCGAAGCTCCCCGGCCGGTCCGGGTCGGGGGAATAGCACGCGGCCATGGCCACGATGTTCATCGCGCCCACCAGCTCGTTGGTCTTGCGGGGGGCGCGGTCGAAGGCCTCGAGGAACCCGTCGAGGCCGCCGTGCTTCTCCAGCGTGGTCACCGTCTTCGGGAAGTCGGGGAGGTAGCAGTACTCGAAGGCCATGTCCCCGCTGTGGCAGGCCGCCCCCCCGAAGAGATCCGGGCGGTCCATGACCAGGGAGATCGCGCCGAACCCGCCGCTCGACTTTCCGAACACGAAGCGCCGGTCGCGGTCGGAGGCGGCCGGGTACCGGCGCTCCACCTCGGCCGTCACCTCCTCGCACAGGTAGTCCCGGTAGCGCCCGGTGGCGGCGGAGTTCACGTACTGGGAGCCCCCGTAGCGGGTGAAGCAGTCGGGGAGGGCGACGATCAGGGGGGGGATGGTCCCCGCGGCCAGCATGGCGTCCAGCCGGCGGCCCAGCCCCGGGTTCCAGGGCGCGTCGGAGAGCGCCATCGCTCCGGTGCCGGTGAAGCCGGTGAGCGCGTAGAACACGGGAAACGGGCCCGCCCCCGCCGAGGGGGGAGGTTCCCATATCCAGACGTCCCGCTCGACGGGGTCGCCGGGGGCGTTCCCGGCGAGAACCCGGCTGGCGAAGGTGAACGAACTCAGGCGACCGTGTTCCATGGCGGCTCCCGGATGCAAAAACTCCAGGTTACCCCACGGGCCGGCCTTCCGCCAGGGGAGTCGCGGGGATCAGCTCGGCGCGCGGAAGGCGAGCGCCTCGACCCGGGCGGCAACGCACCGCCCCTGGATGACCCCCTGCTCGATCGCGGTCCGGAAGTCGGTGCCGCCGTAGAGCGGCGTGTCCACCGGCGGGATCCAGTCTCCGGTGCCCTCGAACAGGCGGCGGATGACGGTGACGGGCCGGATCTGGTTGAACCGGTACTTGGTCGCCCGGCAGGCGATGTACGCGTCGGCCTCCGCGATCCCCACCCGGGCGTAGCTCTCGGCGGCCGGCGCCAGGGAGGAGCGCCCGGACGCCAGGGTCTGGTTGAGGATGGACACGAGGTGGCCGGGGGGCGTCGCGGTCGTCCCCGGGTCGTCCGCCCAGAACAGGGCGATGTCGCGCTCCTCGGGGGTGAGGTTGTCGACGGTGTAGTAGACCTCGGCCGTCTCGTGGAAGAACAGGCACCAGGAATCCTCGGAATAGGTGGGCGGGGCGACGGGCTCGCACCCGAGGTTCGGATCCCCCCCCGCGGGCAGCGCGAAGGGCCGGCAGGCCCCCCAGTAGGGCTGGAGGGCGGCCAGCGGCGGGCCGCCGTCGAGGCGCGGGGTGGGCTCCCAGTATTCCGGACCGGCCGGGGGCGCGTAGTCGCCGGGGTAGTTGTGGAGGTAGCCCTCGTGGCCGCCGTCGCTCACCGACCACGCGTAGATCGCGTCGGCCACCGCCCGCCCGCGGGCGACCG
>CAYRIJ010000252.1:0-5738 GCA_964424285.1 uncultured bacterium | reverse complement strand
GCCGGGCGGGCCGAGCCCCAGAGGCCCGCCCCGGTAGGCCGCGTGAGCCGGGCGGGCCGAGCCCAAGAGGCCCGCCACGGTAGACCACGCGTGCCGGGCCCGGTCTCTATTCCCCGCTCTTGTCCAGCTCCGCCTCCATCTGGTCCAACACGTCGGAGAAGGTGTTGATGGTGTCCACGATCGGCTGCGGCGTGGTCATGTCCACCCCCGCCTTCTTCAGCACGTTGATCGGGTAGTCGCTGCTTCCCGACTTCAGGTAGGCCAGGTACCTGTCCACCGCGGGCTCCCCCTCCTTCAGGATCTTCCCGGAGAGGGCGGTGGCCGCGGCGTAGGAGGTGGCGTACTGGTAGACGTAGAAGTTGTAGTAGAAGTGCGGGATCCGGCTCCAGGTGGCTCCGTTCAGATCCACCACGTTCACCGAGGGCCCGAAGTAGGTCTTGTAGGTGTCGATGTAGAGCTGGTCCAGGGACTCCTTGGTCAGGGGCTTCCCGCTCTCCACCATCTCGTGCATCTGGAGCTCGAAGTCGGCGAACATCACCTGGGTGAAGAACGTGCCCCGGATCTGCTCCAGGTAGTGGTTCAGGAGCACGAGGCGCTTCTGGTGGTCGGTGGTTTCGCCCAGCATCTTGTGGATCAGGAGCGCCTCGTTGGTGGTCGAGGCCACCTCGGCCACGAAGGTCGCATAGTCGCCGTAGACGTAGGGCTGGTTGTGCCGGGTCAGGTAGGAGTGCATGGAGTGGCCCATCTCATGGGCCAGGGTGAACACGTCCTCCAGGGTCCCGTTGTAGTTGAGGAGCAGGTAGGGCTTGGTGTCGTAGTCCCCCCACGAGTACGCCCCGCTCCGCTTCCCCGCCGTCTCGTAGACGTCGATCCAGCCCGCGTTGAACGCGTTCCGGAACGGGGTCAGGTACTCCGGGCCGAGGGGCTTCAGCCCGTCGACCACCATCTTCTCCGCGGTCTCGAAGGGGATGTCCTTCACGGTGCCGGTCACCAGGGGCGCCGACATGTCCCAGACCTGAAGGGTGTCCACCCCCAACATGCGCTTCCGGAGGGCGACGTAGCGGTGGAGGGGCTCGATGTTCTCCCGCACCGTCTTCACCAGGTTGGTGTAGACCTCGGTCGGGATGGCGTTGCGATCGAGGGCGGCCTGGAGGGCGGAGTCGTACTTGCGGGCCTTGGCGTAGAAGGTGTGGGACTTCACGTTCCCGGCCATGTTGTTGGCCATCATGTGGCCGAACTCCTCGTACGGAGCGTAGAAGAGCTTCCAGGACTGCTCGCGCACCCGCCGGTCCGGGGACTCCTGGAACGCGCTGTAGCGCGCCTTGGTGAGGTCCACCACGTTCCCGTCCTCGTCCGGCATCCGGCCGTAGACGGTGAGGTCGGCGTTGTGGAAAGCCCCGAAGGTCTTGCCGAAGGTGCCCGAGACGTCGGAGGAAAGCGCGAGGAGTTCCTCCTCCTCCGCGCTCAGGGTGTGGGCCTGTCCCCGGATCAGGTCGTCCAGGTAGTGCCGGTAGAGCTCGAGCCCGGGGGTCTTCTCCACCATCGCCCACAGGGCGTCGCGGGGAACGGCCAGGATCTCCGGCTCCATGTAGGCCGCGGCCTGGGCGTACTGCACCCCGAGGCTCGAGATCCGGTCCCGCATCCCGGCGTAGAGATCCACCCGGGTGTCCTGGTCGTAGCGCATGGAGGCGTAGACGAAGAGCTTTCCATGGAGCTCTCCGAGCCGGTCCCGCGTCTCGAGCGCGGCGAGCAGGGTCTCACCACTCTCCCCCAGCTTTCCCTTGTATTGGGCGATCTCCGGAATCGCCGCCTGGAACTTCTGGAAGTCCGCTTCCCAGGCCTGGTCGGTGGGATAGATGTCCTCCAGCGCCCACTTGTACTTGGCCTCGATGTCCTTTCTCTCGGGAACCGCGCCGTCGGCGGCCAGGGCCGCCCCCACCGCCACGGTCATGATCGAGAGTACGAAGAGCCCGATCCACGTGAGTCGTTTCATGTTCAAAACTCCACCAGGGTCCCGGTCACCCGGCCCAGGAAATGCGACTCCCCCCTCGAAACCTTGTCCTCGCCCGCTTGCGGCGAGGATACCGGCACCTCCAGGGTTCGTCCGTCGGTTGCCATGAAGCGTTGCCGCTTCCCACCACCACTCGTCCCCGCATAGGAGGCCACCAGGACCACCTCGTTCTCGTCCTGAAGGGCGTAGCGCCCTTCGAACGCGAGCTCGCCGGGGACCGGATCCACGATCAGGAAACTGCGGGCCAGGATCTTCTCCCCCGGAAGATCGGGCCCGGGATAGAAGATCAGGCGATAGTGCGCCTCCAGGGCCGCGTAGGGCCGCGACACCTTGCCGGGATACCAGTTCGGGGTGTCCCCCGGCTCGGGACGACTCCCGCTCCCCCAGGGGGAATCCGAGCCGCGGTGGGCGCGCACCGCGAACAGACGCCCCAGGTCCACCTCCAGGGCGCGGGAGATCTCGGAGAGCTTGCGGAGGGAGGGGTTCCGCCGCCCGTTCAGGATCTGCGAGAGGTACGCCTCGCTCATCCCCAGGGACGCGCAGAACTGCCGGCGGGTCACGCCCCGGTCCTCCAGGACCCGGAGGAAGTTCTCGCGGAGGGGAATGAGAACCCAGTCCCGGTAGAACGCGTCGAGGTCGTCCCGGCTTCGCTCTTCGGGGGGGGAAGCCGCCGAGGCCTCGGCGCGTTCCCGGCGGCGATGCCGCCGGTAGCGCACCCAGCGCCGGAGCACGGCGAGGATCGCCCCCAACCGATCCTCCCAGGGACCGAAGACGGCTTCGTCCCGGGACCCCACGGCCTCCCAGGCCTTCACGAGGCGGCCGGCCAGCTCCCGGGCCCGCGGCCCGGTGAGGCCGTCGAAGACCGGGCTCGCCGGGCTCACCGCGAGCTCCAGGAGCCGGATCGCGCTCCCGGGATCGGCATCCGCGATGCGCGCCGTCGCCTCGCGGGAAAGCGCGGTCACCCAATCCGGCGCATCGAGGGCCCCCCGATCGTCGAGCCAGAGCCGCCACTCCAGCTCTCCGGGGCGAACCTCGAGGGGCGGAGAAGGGGGGGATTCAGGCATGGGAATTCCTCGGCTCCGTCGGCCTGCGTTGTCCTATGGGAACAATTCTGGTAGCGTGCGCCCGGCAGGTTCCGCCGCGCCCTGCGGCGGGACCGAGGCCTCGGCGCCGGAGGGGTTCGGCGGCCAAAACCGACAGATCCGGACGGGATTCGCGCATGGGAATGCGCCCGAACTGTAACCGGGAGACGCGGCCGTGTCCATGGAAAGCGAACAGATTTTTGCCCTCAGCAAATTCAACCAGGTCGTGCTGGAGGGCTTCTTCGCCACGTCGCCCCCCGAGCTGGCCGGGCTGGGGCGGGCGCTCTGCCGCTTCCTCTGGGGGCTGGACGGGCGGTGCCACACCCAGGACTGGGAGGGGGTGACCGACCGGGTGGCCGTGTTCAGTCTCCCGGTCCATCTCCGGCGGTGGCGGACCTCGAAGAACTACGCCTCGCTCTACCGGCCGCTCCCCGGCGAGGAGGATGCGCTCACCCTGGAGGTGGGGCTCCCGAGCCGGGCGGAGGCGCGCGAAGCGGTCCTCGCCCATCTCCCCCCGGACCTCGCTCCCCGGCCCCACGCCCTGGGGCAGCCGCGGTTCCGGGTTCGGCCGGGGGACTTTCCCGGGAGCTACGCGGCGTTCATCCGCGAGGCGAGGCGGGCCAAGGCCCGGGCGCTGGCGGACTTCCTCGAGGAGACGGGAAGCGCGGAACCCGAACCGCGCTGACGCGCCGATTACGAGATCAACGGCCCCAGCACGTCCTTGAGCCGCCCCAACTCGTTCTCGGTGTTGTAGTGGGAGAGGCTCACCCGCACCACCCCCTTGTACTGGAGGAGGTCCAGGGCGTCGAGGAGGCGGACCGCGTAGAAGTGGCCCCATCGGATCCCGACCTTGGCCTTGTCCACCTCGAGCACCAGTTCTTCGGGATCGGCCTCATCCACCACGAAGGACACGACGGGGAGGCGATCATCGAGGCGCCGGGGGTCGGACTCGCCCACCACGTGGACCCGGGGGTGCTTGTTGAGGAAGGTCAGGAGATCCCGGGTGAGCCGTCCCTCGTGAGCCTGGATGTCCTCGAAGACGTCGCCGAACACGCTCTTGATGGGGGCGGTGAAGGCCTTCCCCAGGGCCCGGAAATACTTCTCCAGGCCCAGGAGGCTGGCCGCGCCCTCGTACTGGCCCGACCCCAGCTCGAACTTTTCCGGGACCTCGTCCTCACCGATGAAGAAGTGATTCCAGCGGGGCATCTGCTTCAGCCGCTCGGCCTTGCCGTAGAGGACCCCCATGTGGGGGCCGAAGACCTTGTAGTTGGAGAAGACGTAGAAGTCCACGTCCAGGTCTCCAACGTCCACCAGCCGGTGCGGGACGTAGCCCACTCCGTCCACCACCACCATCGCCCCCGAGCCCTTGGCCAGCTTCACCACGTCCCGAATGGGCATCACGTTGCCGAGAATGTTGCTGGAGTGGTGAACCGCGATGAGCCGGGTGCGCTCGGACAGGAGATCGGTGAGCCGGTCGATCTCGAAGGTGTAGCTCTCCTTGTCGATCTCCCAGGTCTTGACCACGATGCCGAACTGCTCGAGGTACTCCCAGCAGCCGGCGTTGGCCTCGTGCTCGGCCTGGGAAATGATCACCTCGTCCTCGGGCTCCCAGCGGGTGGAGAGGACCATGGCCAGCATGCGGAGAAGCTGGCTCGCGTTGGCCCCGAAGATGATCTCGTCGGGAACGGCGCCGATCATGTCCGCCATCAGCCGGCGAGCATTCCACACCGCCTCCCCCGACTTCTTCGAAACCTCGTAGCTCGCCCCCAACTGCACGTTGGAGTGAAGCAGGTAGTCGCGCATGGCGTCGGCCACCTGGAGCGGGACCTGGGTCCCGCCCGCGTTGTCCATGAAGATCCATTCACTCGAGAGCGCCGGGAACTGGGCGCGGGCGAGCATCACGTCTAGGGCCATCGGCTCTGATTTCCTCCTGGGTCACGAATGGGCGCGGCGGCGCAGCCCGGCCGGCGCGCTCGCGTCTCGTAGCGAAACCCCCGGTCGACCGTTGCGGGATGCGGCGGGACCGCCAGCGGGGGAAACGGCCACTCAGTGTACCAGAACCGCATCGGGTTCTTGGACCCCCCTTTCCGGCCGCCGGAGGGGCGGGCGGGGGCGACCCGGTCAGCCATGGGGAATCACCCGGATCAGGGCGTCCAGGAGATCCTCCGCCGAAAAGGGCTTCTGGAGGAAGATCGCTCCCTCGGGAAGCTCGGAGGTGTCGCTGAGAGCGTCGCGCACGAAACCCGAGGTGCAAACCACCCCGAGGCCGGGGAGACGCTCCCGGAGACGCCGCGCGAGCTCGGCTCCGTCGAGTTCCCCGGGCATGACGACGTCGGTGATCAGGGCATCGACCCGGGGGGGGATCCTGGGCGGAGCTCCGTCCAGGATCCGCAGCGCCTCGTCTCCGCGGGCCGCGGTCAGGACCTCGTAGCCCGCGCTACGCACCAGGACCTCGAGCATCTTCCGAACGGCCGGATCATCCTCGACCAGGAGAATGGTGGGCAACGACCCTACCTCCCTGCTCCCCGGCGCCCTCTCCCCCGAGGTCCACCGGAAAGGCGGCTGATCTGCATGATACCGCAAGCGGACAACCGATGCCGGAGCCGGCTCGGAGTTCTGGGACGTCAGCGCCGATCTCGAGTCGG
>CAYRIJ010000251.1:0-5750 GCA_964424285.1 uncultured bacterium | reverse complement strand
TGCGCTACCGGCCGCTGCCCCCGGGCATCGCGGAGTTCGGGGTGGCCGGCCGCGCGCTTCGCTCCGGGGCGCCCGGCCCGCTCGCCGGCCGGGCCCGGGTCCGCCTGGAGCAGGTGCACGGGGCCGTGGTCCGGGACGCGGAGGCGGCCGGGATCGTCCCCGCCTGTGACGGGGTCATCACCCGGACCCCGGGCCTGGTGATCACGGTGCGGGTGGCCGACTGCCTCCCCGTGCTTCTGGCGTCCCCCGACGGCGCGGCGGCGATGGTCCACGCGGGCTGGCGGGGCCTGGTGGCGGGGGTGCTGGAGAACGCGGTCGCCCGCTTCGAGCGTCCGGAGACGCTCCACGCGATCCTCGGCCCGGCCATCGGACCGTGCTGCTTCGAGGTGGGTCCGGAGGTGGCGGCGCGCTTCGACGACGCGGCGGTGCTCCGTCGCCCCGGCCGCCGCCCCCACGTGGACCTCCGGGCCGCGGCCCGGGCGCGCCTCGTCCGGGCCGGGGTTCCGGACCGGTCCGTCTCCGCTCCCGGCCCCTGCACCCGTTGCCATCAGCACCTCCTCCACTCCCATCGGGGATCGGCCGGCGCTCCGGGCCGGAACACCGCCTTCGCCGCCCTCGCCGCCGCGGGATTCGGGGCGCGGTCTCAGCAATCCCCGTAGACCTCCAGGTAGCGGGGCAGGATGTGCTCCACCTGGAAGTGCTCCCGGGCCCGGGTCGCCGCGGCCTCGGAGATGCGCTTCGCCAGGGGCGCATCGGTGAAGAGCCGCACCAGCGCGGCCACCATTCCCTCCACGTCGTGGGGATCGCGCAGGAACCCGGTCGTCTCGTCCACCACCACCTCGCGCGTCCCCCCCACGCTGGTGGCCATGACCGGCACCCCCACCGCCATCGCCTCGAGCACGGTGAGCCCGAAACTCTCGTGCAGGGAGGGAAGCAGGTAGACGTCGGCCAGGGGCAGGATGTCCTCGACGAACTCCTGGTTTCCCAGGAACGCCACGTGCTCCCCCAGCCCGAGGTCCCGCGCCAGGCGCTCGGTGGGGATCCGCTCGGGGCCGTCCCCCACCATCACCAGCCGGGCGGGAACCCGGCGGCGCACCCCCTCCAGCACCCGCACCACCGCGGGCAGGTTCTTGACCGGCCGGAAATTGGAGATGTGGAGGATGATCTTCTCGTCGGCGGCGGCCAGCTGGCATCGCTTGGCCCGGCTCCGCCCGGGATGGAAGGTGTCGCTGTCCACGAAATTGGGGATCACGTGGATGGGGCGCTCGGTGTGGAAGATCCGATGGGTCTCGTCCCGCAGCCACGCGCTCACCGCGGTCACGCAATCCGACTCCTCGATGGAGAACTTGGTGACCGGGTAGAAGGACGGAGCCTGCCCCACCAGGGTGATGTCGGTGCCGTGGAGGGTGGTCACCGTCTTCACCTTCTGCTCCCGGAGCATGCGCTTGGCCAGGTAGGCGCAGGCGGCGTGGGGCATGGCGTAGTGGGCGTGAATGACGTCCAGATCGTAGGCCGTGGCCACCTCGGCCATTTTTGCGGCCAGGGACAAGGAATATGGCGGGTATAGAAACACGGGGTAGTTCTCGGGGCGCACCTCGTGGAAGAAGATGTTCTCCTCGAAGCTCCGGAGCCGGACCGGCACGCTCGAGGTCATGAAGTGCACCTGGTGCCCCCGGCGGGCCAGGGCCTTGCCCAGCTCGGTGGCCACCACACCGCTCCCCCCCTCGGTGGGATAGCAGGAGATTCCGACTCTCAACGCGGGTCCTCCTCCATGAGCGCCGCCGCCGTCCGGACCGCCACCGGCCCCACCTGGAAGAAGGGCTCGCCGAACCGGGCTCCGATCATCCCGCCGAAGTACCGGTCCCGGGCCTCGATCCGGAGGAGGAACTCCGGGTCGGAAATCGGGGTCACCAGGGCGTCGCCGGGTTCACGATGGAACTGGCTTCGATAGGCCTCGACCGCCCGGCGCTTGGTGTCGTACACGGCGGTCACGTCCACCACCAGGGAGGGCGCGAACGGGCGCCGTCCCATGGCGAAGAGCACGCGGGCCGGGCGATGGGGCTCCCCTCCCCGCTCGGGGAAATTCCTGAGACCGGCGAGGAAGGCGGCCCGGCGCACCATCTTCCCCGCCTCCACGTGGTCCGGGTGATCGTCGTTCCAGTGCATCCCGATCAGGAGCCGCGGACGGTGCCGGCGGAGGACCTCCACCACCGCCTTCATCTGCTCGGGATCGTGCCGGGAGAGACCGCCGTCGGGTAACCCCAGGCCCTCGCGTCCCGCCGCCCCCAGGGCTTCGGCCGCGGCCGCGGCCTCGCCGGCCCGGATCTCCGGGGTTCCTCGGGTCGCGCGCTCCCCCGCGGTGAGGTCCACCAGCACCACCGAGCGCCCGGCGGCGGCCAGCCTCGCCACCGTGCCGCCGGCGGTGAGCTCGATGTCGTCGGGATGCGGGGCAACGGCGAGGACGTCAGACACGGGGACCCTCCAGGACGAAGTGGTGGAGCGTTCCCTCGGCCAGGCGGTCGAGGTGGGCGCGGGCGGACGCGAGCACCCGTCCGGGGGCCTCGTCGCCCCAGGCCAGGGCCAGGGTGGCGCCGGAGAGCCCCCGATCCTGGTCCTCCCGCCGGGGGCGGAGGAACTCGGGAAGCGCGCGGAGCGCCGGCTCGTCGCGGTAGAGGTCCTGGCGGGCCCGCCGGTCCAGGCTCTCCTCCAGCCGCGAGAGCTGGGCGTCGATCTTGCGGCGGGCGGACTCGGCGAGGTCCCCCACGTCCTTCTGGAACTCCGCCGAGGCCTCGGCGAAGTCGCGCAGGCGGTCGGTCACCCCGCCGCGCGCCTCCCCCAGGATGCGGAGCGCGCGTTCCGGAACCCGCTCCCGGGCGCGCTGGGCCAGCCAGCTCTCGGGATCGATGAGGATCTCGGCCGCGCGGTCGAGGGGAAGGAGCCCCTCGGGAACCAGGGTGGCGTGGAGCCGGGGGAGGCGGATGGGGGGCGAAATCGAGAGCGCCTGGTAGACCGGGGCCAGCTGGCGGAGGTAGGCGGCCTCGCCCTTTCCCACCACCTGGGCGACGGTGCCGAAGAGATGATCCTGGAGCGGCGCCCGGAGCAGCACCGAGGGCGCGAGGTCCGCCGCCCGCCCCGCCTCCAACCGCCGGCTCACCTCGGCCTCCCAGGTGTCCGGGTCGATCTCCATGCGCCGGTCCCCCTCGAGCGGGAACAGCCCGTGATCGGCGGCGCCGGCGTCCAGGGAGGCCGCGCCGCCTCCCGCGGCGAGAGCCTCCCCCTCGGCCAGCACCTCGCCCGCGATCGCCGCGTGACGCGGGAGGTAGCGCGACCAGAGGCTCGCCCCTCCCGCCCGCACCTCCGGCCAGCGGGCGTCCAGGGGGAGAAGACCGTGATCGCCGAACCAGCTCAGGAGGCAGCGCGCGAAGGCCTCGCCCAGCTCGGCCGGTTCCTCGCCGACCGGGGCGCCGAGAAGCGGGCCCCCGGCTCCCCAGGCCGCGAACAGCTCGTCCGCCCCCTCGGGACGGGCGAGCCGGGCCCCGCCCACCCAGCGCCGGGAACCCACCGGCGAGGTCTTCCAGCGGGTGCGATAGAGATCGAGGTCGGGCCGGGGCAGGGTGCCCCACCCCACCTCGTCCCAATCGGTGTCGTCGGCGTTGATCCAGAACACCGCCACCGCGGTGCGACCGGTCTCGGCCTGGATCCGCCGGGCGGCCTCCACCGCCGTGGCCGCCTTGTAGACGCAGTAGAGCGGCCCCCCCCACACGCCGGGCTGCTGTCCGGTCACCACCACCGCGGTCTGGGGATCGGCCAGCCGGTCCAGGGCGGTGCGGACCGGACCGGGCGCCTCCCAGCGCCCGAGACCGTCCCGCCAACGATCCATGAGTTCCGCGGAGAGGTGCTTGGGTCCGGGGGTATCGGCGTACAGGCGCTCGGGCACCGGGTCCGGAAGCGGCCGCGAGACGAGGGGCGACTTCACCGCCCGCCCCCTTCGCGACCGGCCACCAGGAGCAGCCGGGGGGAGCCCGGGGTCCAGGGAGCGCCGTCGTAGTCCCCGAGACTCGCCCGTTCCCGCCAGCCCGCCTCCGCGCAGAGGGCGGCCAGGCTGTCGCGGTCGTAGAGGGCCACCTCCTCGTGGTAGCGCTCCTCCGGGGACCCGTCGGGGTTGAAGATGGTGAGCTCCTTCACCACCGCTTCGTCGTCGGAGCGGGTCCGGATCCGGCGCCGTTCCTCCACCAGGTGTCCCTCCACCCGGCGGCTCGAGCGGGGGACGAGTCCCCGTCTCACCTCGGGCGCGTTCAGGTAGTCCAGGATCAGGACCGCGTCCGGCCGGGCGACCCGGGCGAACTCGATCAGCAACCGGGCGTGCGCCGCCCGGGACTCGAAGTAGCCGAAGCTCGTGAACATGCTCAGGACCGCGTCGAAGACGCGGTCGGCGAACGGAAGGCGGCGCATGTCGCCCCGCACCACCCGGCGGCTCGCCGGCCGCCCCTCCGAGGCCTCGGCGAGGAGCGTGCGGGAGCGGTCGATGCCCACCGCGTCGAACCCCCGGCGCAGGAGCGCTTCCAGGTGCCGCCCGGCCCCGGAGCCCACGTCGAGGCAACGGCCCCGGGGAGGCAGGAACGCCTCGATCGTTCCCACCGCCCGCTCCGCCTCATCGAGGTTCCGGTGCGGGTAGAGCTTCAAGTACCAGGGGCCGAAGGCCCGATCGTACCAGGCAATCATGGCGCAGACGCTAGCACGCCGCCGACCCTCCCTCAACGCGGGGAGCGAAAACGCAGCGCGCCCCGGCGTCGAAGGACGCTCGGGGCGCGCCGGAAGGGTCGGGCGGTCAGTTGCCCAGGACCTCTTCGACCTTCTGCTTGAGCTTGTCCTTGGGGACGGCGCCGATCACCGTGCCCACCACCTGGCCCTTCTTGAAGAAGAGGAGGGTGGGGATGGACCGGATGTTGTACTGGGCGGCCACCGAAGGGCTCTCGTCGGTGTTGAGCTTTCCGACCTGGAGCCGGCCGGAGTAGCTCTCGGCCAGCTCCTCCACGATCGGGGCCACCAGCCGGCAGGGCCCGCACCACGGGGCCCAGAAATCGACCATCAGCGGAACCTCCGACTGCTCGAGCGTCGCCGAGAAGTTGGAGTCCGAAAGATCGAGCAGATGCTTCGCCATGTTCTCTCCTTTTGGGTTCACTACGGGCCGCCCCTGGCGGCCTGGGGACCCGGGCCGGAAGCCCTCCGGCCGCCGGGTCCGTCGATCAAAAGCCTTTTCCGCCCCCGCCGCCCCCGGTGGGGGGCGGGGGGTTCGAACTCCCGCTCAGGAGAAGGAAGGCGGCCACCCCGGCCACCAGCGCCGCCCCCGCGAGATACACCGAGGAGTCCCGGCTGGAGCCCCGGTCCGCCTCCACCCCGGCCACCTCGGACCAGGGGATCTTGACCTCCTCGTACCGGTTGGTGACGTTGGTCCTCGCCGCTTCTCCCGATCCCTCGGTCGTCGATTCGGTAATCCGCCGGGTCCCCATCAACCAGTCCCCCTCCAGATGCAGGGATATCAGGGTCATCGTCCGCCCGTCGGTGAGGGCGACGTGATACGCCCGCGCGGGCTCCGGGTGGACGAGATCCTTGCGATCCAACGCCTTGGGTCCGCTCGCGCAGCCGGACGGCCCCCCGAGAGCGACCGCCAGGATCAGTGCCAGGAGTCGTTGGGTGGTTTTCCAGGTCATGGGTAACTGCCGCTCCAAGCCCCACCGACCCATGATGGT
>CAYRIJ010000250.1:0-5751 GCA_964424285.1 uncultured bacterium | reverse complement strand
AGTGGTATGGACGCGGGAGTTCACCACCGTCTTCGGCGGTTCCGCCTTCGCCATCGCCACCGTCCTCGCGGCCTACATGGCCGGCCTCGCCCTGGGGAGCACGGTCTTCGGCCGGTCCATCGATCGTCGCGGCCACCCGCTGGTGGTGTACGGCCTGCTCGAGGCCGCGGTGGGGATCTGGGCGCTTCTTCTTCCCGCCATCCTCCACCTCCTGGACGGGGTCTACGGAGGGATCTACCGGGCCATGGAGCCGGGGCCCTACGCCCTCTCCCTGATCCGATTCGTCCTGAGCTTCGCGGTGCTCCTCGTCCCCACCACCATGATGGGCGGCACCCTTCCCGTGCTCGGAAAGCTCCTCTTCCGGAACTGGAAAGGGCTGGGAACCCGGGCCGGGCTCCTCTACGGCTCCAACACCCTGGGAGCGGTCCTGGGCACGGTGGTCGGCGGCTTCGTCCTCCTCCCCGGCATCGGCCTGAACGGCTCCACCTACGTGGCCGCGGTGTTCAACGGGGTGGTGACGGTGGCGGCCATCCTCCTGGCCCGCGCCTTCCCCTTCCGGTCCGCTCCCCCGTCCGTCGAGGCCGCCACGCCCGTCGCCCCGGCCTCCCCGCCCACGCCGGACGCGGCCGGCGCCCGCCTCCGGCGCACCGTGCTCTGGGTCTACGCGGCCAGCGGGTTCGCCGCCCTGGCCTACGAGGTGGCCTGGACCAAGACCCTTTCGATGGTGCTGGGCACCACGAACTACGCGTTCACCTCCATGCTGGCCACCTTCCTCCTCGGGCTCTCTCTGGGGAGCCTCCTGTTCGCCCGGCTCGCCGATCGCTACGGACGGCCGGAGTCCCTCCTGGCCCTGGTCCAGGCGGGGATCCCGCTGTTCGCGCTCTTCACGATCCCGGTGATGGGGCACATGCCGCAGTGGTTCGTGAACGCCTTCCCCCATCTCCAGGGCTCGTGGTTCAAGATCGAGACCTTCCGGGTGGTCCTGGCCGGCTCGGCCATGATCATCCCCACCGTGCTCATGGGGGGGACGTTTCCCCTGGTGACCCGCGCCTACGTGAACCGCGCCCAAACCGGGCGGAGCCTGGGCGCGCTCTACGCCGCCAACACCCTGGGGGCCATCGGCGGCTCCTTCCTGACCGGCTTCGTGCTGGTGCCCTGGCTCGGCCGGCAGAACTCCATCCTTGCCGCGTCCCTGGTGAATCTGGCCGCCGCGGTGCTGCTCCTCGCCGTCCTCGGCCGGCGGCGGGTGCCGCGCGCGGTCCGCTGGGGCCTGGCCGCGGTCGTTCTGGGCCTGGTCCCGGCGACGATCCTGGGGTTCCAGCGCTGGAACCCCCTGGTGATGGCCTCGGGGGCCTATCTCTACGCCGGGGAGCTGGGCAAGTACCCCTCGATCGAGGAGAGCACCGCCGGCGCGGACATCCTGCTCTACGACGAGGCCACCGAGGCCACGGTCTCGGTCTGGCAGACCGAGCAGGTCACCTCGCTCCGCACCAACGGCAAGGTGGAGGCCTCGACCCACGGCGACATGATCACCCAGAAGCTCATCTCCCACCTCCCGGTGTTCTATCACGCCGGCGGGGTGAAGAACGGGCTCATGATCGGTCTGGCCAGCGGGATCTCCGTCGGCTCGCTCCTCACCCATCCGTTCGACCGGATCGAGACGGTCGAACTCATCCCCAGCATGGTGGACGCCGCCGGCTGGTTCGAGGACTTCAACCACCGGTGCCTGGACGATCCGCGTCACAAGCTCATCATCAACGACGGCCGGAACTACCTCCTCCTCACCCGGGAGAAGTACGACGTCATCGTGAGCGAGCCCTCCAACCCCTGGATCGCCGGGGTGAGCGCGCTCTTCACCCGCCAGTTCTTCGAGCTCACCAAGGAGCACCTGAATCCGGGGGGCGTGGCCTGCCAGTGGGTGCAGATCTACCAGTACACCGAGGCCGACCTCAAGACCATGCTGGCGACCTTCATCGACGCCTACCCCTACGTTCACCTGTG
The DNA here is from genome assembly GCA_964424285.1 of uncultured bacterium. Taxonomy (GTDB): domain Bacteria; phylum Eisenbacteria; class RBG-16-71-46; order JABDJR01; family JABDJR01; genus CAVSKL01. Next base: position 3,750 of record CAYRIJ010000250.1, on the reverse strand, counting down.
GCGGGCCGCGCCGGGGGACCTCATCCTGGTGGGGAGCCTGAACCCCCTCCGCTTCCATCTGGACCAGGCCGAGGCCTCGTTGGACGGCGCGGTGGGCGACGACCTGCGCCAGATCGAGGTCCTCCCCCTCCCCCAGCTCCTGGCCTATTACCTCACCGACCGGGACGGGATCGAGCACTGGGTGGGCGACTGGCCCAAGCGGGTGACCGACGACAACCTCTACCTGGAGTACGCGGTTCCCCGCCACATGTACGACCTGAGCGGACAGGCGACCATGATGGTCCTCCAGGACGAGCTGAAGCCGGTCACCCCGATCCTGGAACCGGCCCCCTCGGACAGCACGCTCGCCGAATCCATCGACCGGTTCCGGCGCGCCCGGACCCTCACCCTCCGGGCCCGGTTCCAGGGCCAGCTCCCCCCCGGAACCCGGAACCTGGACGAGGCTCTCGGCCTGGCCCTGCAGATCGAGCCGCGGGAGATCCTGACCCGGACCCTGCTCTCCCACGACATCAACGAGCTGGGCATCCAGAAGCTCCTGAACGGGGAATCCGGTCCGGCGGAGACGTACTTCCTTCGGGCGGCGGCGATCGGGGACCACCTGGAGAAGGGACTCGCGCTCTCCAACCTCGGCACCATCAAGTTCCAGGCCGGGGATCTGGACAGCGCCCAGGTGTACTGGGACGAAGCCCGGGCGACGACGCCGGTGTACCCCACGCTCTCCTTCAATCTCGCGCTTCTGGCCGCGCGCCGGGGGAACTACCCCGAAGCGGTGGCGCGCTACGAGGAGGTGGTTCACTGGAGCCCCGGAAACGCCCGGGCCTTGTGCGGCCTGGCCTACAACCGGGCCCGCCTGGGCCGGGATCTCGATCGGGCCCTCATCGAGGCGAAACGGGCGGTGGCCCTGGACCCGAGCGCGAACAACCTGGACACCCAGGGTTTCGTGCTGATCAAGCTCGAGCGCTGGGAGGAGGCGGAGAAGATCCTCGAGCGCGCGGTGAAGCTGGCCCCCGACGATCTGAGCACGCTCCTGCACCTGGGCATGGCGCGGGCGGGGCGCGGCGCCACCGCCGGCGCCCGCACCGCCTTCCAGGCCGTGGTGGACCGGAGCAAGGATCCGGACCTCGTTCGTGAGGCCCGGGAAGCCCTGCGAAAGCTGTGACGGGAGCCTCACCATGAAGCGAATCATCCCTCTGGCGGTCTTCGCGGCCGGCGTCGTCGCCCTGACCACGGTGACCGTGCTGTCGGTCGATCGGGGCCCCTTCGAGCGCACCCCGGTGGGGAGCGAGCTGGCCTACTGGGACGCGGCCCGCCAGGTGGCCTCGAGCGGGGCCCCCCCGGCCCAGCTCAACGTGCATCCCAGCCCGATCTACGTCCGGGCGCTCGCCGTCCTGGCTTCCGACGACCCCTCGGCCGCTCCCCGGGCCCATCGCATCCTCACCGCCGTCTTCCTCCCCCTGATCGCGCTGGGGGTGCTCGGCCTGGCCTGGAAACGGAGCGGCCCCTGGGCCGCGTCCGCCGCCGGGATCCTTGCCGCGGCGGCGGGGCCTCTGGTGATGAGCGCGGGGGCATTCAGCCCCGCGATCCCCGCAGCCCTTCTGGGGCTCGCCGCCCTCCTGGTGCTGGACGGGAAGCGGACCGCGGCCTCCTGGGCGGTGGCCGGCCTCCTGGTGGGCCTTGCCGGGCGCCTGGACGCGACCCTGGGGTGGAGCCTCGGCCTGATCCTCCTGGTCCTGGCCCTCTTCGCCTCCGGCCGGGGCCGGGGCCGTCGCTCGCGCCTCCCCGCCGTTCTCCTCTTCCTCGGCCTCTGGGTGGGCGGATCCGCCGCCGCGGGGGCGCTGGCGGGAATCCCGGACGTTCTTCCCACGGTTCGCGGCGTGGACGTGTATCGGGGGAACCGCGCCGAGGCCTCGGGGGTCGAGCCCCAACGCGGCGATCGGGACGAGAAGTCCTGGTGGGTCCGCCGGGACTTCACCCGCGAAGCCGGGCGGGTCGAGAACCGGGCGGTCACCCCCGGCCAGACCGACCGCTACTGGGCGGGGCAGGCGCTCCGCGACACCTTCAGCCATCCCCTCTCGACCCTGAAGCGGATCGGGGTCAAGGTGCTGGCCACGTTCACCGGCGAGCCCCTGCCCCGGGAGGTGAGCGCGGCCTTCCTGCGCGACCGCGTGGAAGGCGGCTGGCTCGACGTCGTCACCTGGGCGGGGCGGATCCTCATCCCCCTGGGCCTGGTGGGGCTGATCCTCGACCGGCGGAAGGCGGGCGGACTCCTGTGGGCGGGGGCGCTCTCGGGACTCCTGGCCGCGCTCCTCACCACCGCCGACGCCGACACCCGACAGCTCACGGTCATGGCGCTCCTCGCCGGGTTCGCCCTCTTCGTCACCGCGGCTCTCAAGACCCCGGCCCGGACCCGGATCGCCGCGGTGGCGGGGGGGCTGGCCGCGATCGCGATCTGGGGGCTCTGGGCGCCGGCGGGCGCCGTCCCCGGCCTGGGAATCACCGGTCAGGACGTCTTTCAGCTCGGGTCGGTCTACGACCGGGAGAAGCGGGGCTCGGCCGCGCTCCGGGAGTACGAGCGGTCCCTTCGCCTCGACCCCGCGAACCCCTATCCGCGGTTCGCCCTGGCCGCCATGCTGGTCCGCGACAACGTGAACGAGGAGGCCACCCGGGAGCTGGAGTCCCTCCGGGCCGATCACCCGGACTTCGTCCCCGGCCTGATGGCCCTGGCCCGGCTCTACGAGCACCAGCAGGACTGGCGGGGGGCGGCCAACGTCTACGGCGATCTCCTCAAGCTCGATCCGGTGAACGCGGAGTACTGGAACAACCTGGGCACCCTGGACGCGCAGATGGGCCTGTACGACCAGTCGGCCCTGGCCTTCCAGCGGGCCCTCCAGCTGAACCCCGCCTATGATGTGGCCCGGAGCAACCTGCAGTCCCTCCGGGATCAGGGGCTGATCCTGGGGGGAGAGGGCGCCCCCGCCGACACCGCGGCGGCGATGGCCCCCGCCGACTCGCTTCGCCTCATCCAGGAGCGCGTGCTGGGTCTCATCCAGAGCCGGGACTTCGAGGGGGCGGACAAGGTGCTCCAGGACGCCTACCGGCGGATGGGACGGCGCCCGGAGCTGGTCTACGCCGACGGGACCCTGAAGCTGGTGTGGGGGAAACCCCGCGAGGCGGCGGAGCTCTTCGAGTCCATCTACCCCCGGATGAAGCAGAACCAGTTCTACCTCAACAACCTCGCCGCGGCCTATGCCGCGATCGGGGAGCTGAGGAAGGCGGAGAAGACCTGGAAGGAGGCGCTGGCCATCCAGCCGGCGAACGTCCGCATCCAGCAGAGCCTGGCCCGGGTCCAGGCACGGATCGACTCGCTGGGCGCGAAGTGAGGCCCGGGCCCGACGGCGGCTACTGGATGTAGGGCAGCGCCCGCAGCCGCTCCTTCTGTTCCGGGGTCAGATGCTGGACCGGGGCGCGGTCGAGCAGGAACCCCGGCACCGGCTTCACGGCCACCGGGTGCTTCTTCAGGAACTGGGGCTGCATCACCTCGGTCCACACCCGCCCGTCCATCGCGTCGGGGACCACCTGCCCCATGAGGGCCAGGAGGGACGGCGTCACGTCGGTGATCTGGGCGTCCTTGAAGTCGCCGCCCGCGGCCAGGCGCGCCCGGGCGTCCCCCTCGCGGTTCCGGTGCACGGCGGGACCTCGCACGGCGATGATCCCCTGGGGACGATGGTTGGCGGTGAACGAGGTGGTCCA
>CAYRIJ010000249.1:0-5767 GCA_964424285.1 uncultured bacterium | reverse complement strand
TGCGAGAACCTCCAGGTGACGGGGTCCTTCAAGGTCCGGGGCGCGGTCGCGGCCCTGGCCGGGATGGCCCCGGAGGAGCGCGCCCGGGGGGTGGTGGCCGCCTCCGCCGGGAACCACGGCCTGGGGCTGGCCCGCGCGGCCTCGATCTTCGGCGTCCCCCTGACCGTGGTGGTTCCCCGCGGCGCCCCCCGGGTGAAGGCGGAGGGGATCGCCGCCCTCGGCGCCCGCGTGCTCCGATCCCCCCACGACGGCTACGACGCGACCCACGCCTGGACCCTGGAACGCATGGAGGAGTGGGGCGGGCGGTTCGTATCGGCCTTCGAGGACCCGCCGATCATGGCCGGAAACGGCGGCACCACGTTCCTGGAGGTGCTGGAGGAGTTTCCCGACCCGGACGTGGTGATCGCTCCCTGCGGTGGGGGCGGGCTCTCGATCGGGATGGGGGTGGCGGCCCGCGCGCGAAGCCCCCGCACCCGGATCGTGGGAGTGAACACCGACGCCTCGCCCGGGATGTGGCTCTCCCGCCGGGACGGCCGCGCCTACCTGGAGGTCGAGAGCCGGCCGACCATCGCCGAGGGCCTGGAGGGCGGAGTGGGGGAGCGAAGCTTCGCCCTCGGCCGGACCTACATCGACGACGTGATCCAGGTCCCCGAGGCCGCGATTCGTCGCGCGGTGGTGGACGTCCTCCGTCACGAGCACCTGCTGGTGGAGGGCTCCGGCGCGGCCGGGGTCGCGGCGATCCTGGACGGCGCGGTGGATCTGGCCGGCCGGCGCGCGGTGGTGATCCTGAGCGGGGGGAACATCGATCCGCCGCTCCTCGCTCAACTGCTCGCCGAGGCCTCGGAGTAGCGGGCGGACACGCCGCGGGACGGAGGTGCGCGGCCGGGGCCGCCGGGAGCATTCCCGCGCGCCGTACTCCCTGCCGCGATGAGGAAGCGGGCCGCGGGATGAACCCGCGGCCCGCCGTTCGTTCAGGGAATCCGATCCGGGAGCGCGTGGGCGCCCCCGGATCGGGGAGCTATCGGGTGAGCACCAGCTTCTGCACCGTGGTCTTCGAACCGGCCTCGAGCCGGACCACGTAGAAGCCCGCGGCGGCCCGGCCGCCGGCGTCCAGACGACCGTTCCAGGTCGCGGTGTGCGATCCCGCGCTCTGGACCTCGTCCACCAGCGTCGCCACCTTCCGGCCCTGGGCGTCGAAGATCGAGAGACGCACCGGGCTCGCCCCGGGGAGGCCGTAGGCGATGGAGGTGGAGAAGGTGAACGGGTTCGGCCGGCCCGGCGCCATGGTGAGCGCGGCCGGGACGGCCGAGGCGGCCTGGAGGGTGAGGGGGCCGTGCCACTCGATGCCGCCGGCGCGGCTGATCTCGGCCAGCCAGTAGTCCGCCCGGGTGGTGGGCGCGGCGGCGTCCACGAACTCGTAGCGGGTCCGCCCGGAGAGGAGGCCGGTGGAGATCATCTCCCGATCGGCGCCGGGAAGCTGGCGGTAGACCTGGAACCCGGCATGGTCGACGGCCTCCGCCACCTCCCAGCTCAGCACCGCGCCGCGCGCGTCGCGCTGGACGGAGAACGCGGCGAGCTTGACCGGAACCGGGCACTCCACGGTGATCACCGCGGCGCAGGTGTCCGAGCGCCCGCAGGCGTCGGTGGCGATCAGGAGCACGTTCGTGTTCCCGAGGGCGTAGGGTCCGGGGGGTACGAGGCTGAGGGTGAACGGGTCGCCGTCGGGATCGTAGCTACCGTCGTCCACGTCGGCCGCGGTCACGTAGCGGGCGATACAGGAGACGGTGGAGTCCCCCATCACCACCACGTTCTTGCAGAGGGCCACCGGCGGCGCGTTCATCTGGAAGGCGCCCCAGCGGGTTCCCCACCGGCCGTATTCCCTCAGGGTGTCGGGGGGCGACGTGGTGATGCAGGCGGTGGGGGTGCCGCGGCTCAGGGCGTACTCGTTGAACACCCAGAAGGTGCTCTGGTCGGTGGGATCCAGGGAGATGCCGCTGTAATCCCCCCAGCGGTTCCGCGACCCGCAGAAGGTCCGCCGGTAGCAGTCGGCGCCGGCGGCCAGGAGCCCGCTGGGCTGGACGGTGCCGGCGGCGTCGGTGACCCGGCGGCCGGTGTAGTAGGCGCCGGGGTGGATGGTCTGGTTCGAGGCGGCGAACCCGAAGGCGAGGTTCCCGCACACGTCCACCTCCACCGAGGGGAAGAAGGTCATCATGCCGCCGCCGATGTCCTCACCCCCGATGCTTCCCTGGTCGCTCAAGGCGATCGCGGCCAGGACCTGGGTGTTCATGTTCCACCAGTGCGCGGTGGCCTGGGCGGCGTCGGCGCCCGCCGCGGGGAGGACGATGCTGGCCGCGTAGAGGTGGTTGTTCCTCCACACCACCGAGTAGGCCCGGCGGTCCCCGGTATCCACCGGCGCGTTGGGGGGGAGTTCCTTGGGGTGGACGAGGCTGCAGCCCATCTGGGGGGCGTCCGGCATGCCGACCCGAGCGTCCTCGATGTTCCCCACGAACACGAACTGCTGGCTGAAGCTCGGAGCGCCGAGGGGATTGTCCACCCGGGTGACGCTCACCGCCTCCTGGCCGGCGCCGGACCCCAGGCCGAAGTCCTGGGACCAGCCCGCGCTCACCAGGAAGATGCCGTTTCCGGCCGGGTTGGGACCGTACATGCGGCTGGGCATCTGGGTGAACTCGCCGCTGATGACCGACGGGTCGTAGACGTTCACCGAGGCCGCCCCGCCGGCGTAGAGGGGGTTCTTGTCGATGATCCAGAGCCGGGTGTCGGCGAAGTACTCCCGGTTCAATCCGCCCGGATCCACCGAGGCGAAGTTGAACATGTTGGCGGTGATGTAGATGGCCTCGTCGTCCACCGCCAGGCCCGGATAGTCCGCCCAGTGGAGGAGGGGAACGCCGAAGGCGGTGCTGGTGACATTCACCGCGCTGTTGACGGACGTGTAGTACCACGTCCCGTTGGGGTCGCTGTCGTCGGAGACCGCCACCAGGATGTGCGAGGTGTTCGCGGCCGCCCCGAACGCGGCCTCGGTCTGGTCCAGGGCGATCGCCACGAAGCGGCCGCTGTACTGGTCGTAGATCACCTTGGGATCGAAGCAGCTGGTGAGCGGGCTCACGGGAGCGAAGAAGCTCGTCAGGGTGGATCGGAACTGCTCGGTCCCGCCCTTGTCGAACGCCTGGATGATCGTGTTGACGATGTTGACCACGTGGCCCGGCCCCGCGGCTCCGTTCGGATCCGGGGGGATGAAGATGTAGCCGGAGAGCGGGATGCTGGAATCGAAGTTCACCCCCTCGATGGTGGTGAGGAGCGAGGGGGCGCCGGCCGGCGGTGCGGGGGGGGCCAGGTTGGGGATCTGGACCTCGACCGCCCCGATCTCGGATTGGGCCGGGGGCGTCGCGGCGAAGGCGGCGGGGTCGATCGAGGGGACGGGGGTCACCGAGGGCGCGGGATCGATGGCGAAGGCCGGCGCCGCCGCGAGGACCGCGAGTGCGAGGACCGCGAGGAGGCCGCTAGTGACGCGCGGTCGTGGGGCGGATCTGCGAGAGATTGGCAAGGCTAACCGGATCGACATGGTGTCTCTCCTTCCCGATGTGCGAGCGATGGATGGATGTGCGGACCGCCGGGGCCGGGGAAGTGGCGCCGACGCTGGGGACAGATACGAACATGTTCATACCACGGATCGTGTCCATAGGAAATTGAATTCTTATAAAGTGCGGACAAGGGGCCGGTTACGCCGGTCGACCCGCCTGCGGGCGAGGTCGTTCCCGGAAGACCGCCTGAAGGAATTCCGACACTTCGCACCCTTTCCCCTTGACCCGGCGTATGTATCAATGTGATATCATATCGGTATCAAGCATCGGCGGTGCGTCTCCGCGACCGCCGCACATGGGAGGTGTGAGATGGTTCGTGAACGTGAGGTCAAGTACAGCTCGGGTTACTTCGCGATCCTGGTGGGGTTCGCGCTCGGCGTTCTCGCCGTGACGATGTTCATCCACTCCATCAACCGGAGCGTGCCCGAGCTCTTCGGCTCGTTCGGGGTGCTCTTGGTGGCGATCCTGGTGTTCGTGGGGCTCTTCCTGGTCAACCCGAACGAGGCCAAGGTGCTCCAGCTCTTCGGCAAGTACGTGGGGACGGCCCGGCAACCGGGGCTCCGGTGGGCCAACCCGTTCTTCTCCAAGACCAGGATCTCCGCCCGGGTCCGGAACTTCGAAACCGGCAAGCTCAAGGTGAACGACAACACCGGAAACCCCATCGAGATCGCCTCGGTGGTGGTGTGGCGGGTGGTGGACACCGCGGAGGCCCTGTTCAACGTGAACGACTTCGAGGACTTCGTGCACGTGCAGAGCGAGGCGGCGCTCCGGAACCTGGCCACCGGCTACGCCTATGTCTCCCACGAGGAGGGTGAGCAGTCGCTGAGCGGCCACACCGCCGAGGTCTCGGAAAAGCTCAAGGTGGAGATCCAGGACCGGCTGGCCCAGGCGGGGGTCGAGGTCCTGGAGGCGCGGATCAGCCACCTGGCCTACGCCCAGGAAATCGCCGCGGCCATGCTCCAGCGCCAGCAGGCCAGCGCGGTGGTGGCGGCCCGCCAGAAGATCGTCGAGGGCGCGGTGGGGATGGTGGAGAACGCCCTGGAGATGCTCTCCGAGAAGAAGGTCATTCACCTGGACGAGGAACGGAAGGCCACCATGGTCAGTAACCTCCTGGTCGTTCTGTGCAGCGACCGGCACACCCAACCCGTGATCAACACCGGCAGCCTGTACCAGTAGGGCGCGATGGCCGAGCGCAAGTCCTTTCCCCTGCGGGTGAGCCCGGAGATCTATGAGGCGCTCCGGGTGTGGGCGAACGACGAGCTGCGCAGCGTGAACGCGCAGATCGAGTTTCTCCTCACCCGGGCGCTTCGGGATGCCGGGCGGATGCCGGGACGGCGGGGGCCCCGGTCGGAGGACGCGCGGAAGGAGTGAGGGGGGACGGCGGCACGAGGCCGCCCCGGGGGGGGGCGGCGGGGTGCGCCGGGCCGGCCGGCACGCGAAACGAGGCGCCGGGAAGGCGCCTCGTTTCGGGGCACGGATCGGATCACCAGCTCGCGCGCTGGAGTCGTCGGGGGATGCCTTTCAGGTCCTCAATGCTTGAAGCGGCGCCGGCTTCCCCACGCGGCCAGGAGTCCTCCCCCCAGGAGGAGCAGGGTCGAGGGTTCCGGAACCTCGGGGACGGAGCTCTCGTTGGGCCGCTGGGCCACGAGGAAAGGCTGGTTGAAGCCGCCGTTGTCGCGGAGCCCGTAGCTCAGCACGTTCGTGCCGCCGTCTCCGGCCACGTACCCGCCGTAGAAGTCCAGGAAGTCCCGCTGGTCGGTGAGTTCGTCCGCCAGGCAGCTCTGAAATGCCGTCGAGGTGCGGGGAATGTTGAACGCCTGGGCGAAGCTCAAGCCGTCCTGGTCGTTGGAGGTGGTGAACCCCGACGGGATCCAGGCCGGCTGGGGGCTGGGGTCGTAGCGATCGAAGTAGTCGCCCATGGGGTCCAGCAATTCGTTGGCGAAGCGGCCCCAGCCGACCCCGGTGAGATTGGTCAGGTGCTTGTTGAGGGTGTAGTCCACGCCGGCGGTGAGGCCGCTGAATTCGAGGAAGCCGTAGCCCTGGGCCCCCCAGGTTTCGTAGACGTCGATGGTGTTGCCGCTCACCGTGTACGTCATGCTGGTGATGCCGACGTTGCTCGAATAGAGCGTCACGGTCACGGCCTGGGCGGGAACCGCCCCTAGAATTAC
>CAYRIJ010000248.1:0-5788 GCA_964424285.1 uncultured bacterium | reverse complement strand
TCACCTTCCTGGTTCCCCGGGCCTCCTTCGAGGGCGCGCAACAGGCGCTCCACCGGGAGTTCCTGGAGCCCGGCGAACGCCCCTGATCCGGGGCGCCCCCGCGTCGGAGCGGGCGCGACCCGCCTCGAAATACCGAGGCCCCGGGTGAACCACCCGGGGCCTCGAATCGTCTTCCGCCGAACAGAGCCCGCCGAAGCGCCCGCGACTACGCCGCGTGACGCTTCCCGTTCTTCTTGAGCACCGCGACCTTCTTGTTGCTCCCCGCGAGCTGGGCGGAGAGGCGGCCGGCCATCCGGGCGCGGTTCAGGGTGGCCATGACCAGCCCGATCAGGACCACCGCGGTCCCGATCCACAGAAGCACGATGAAGGGCTTGGTGCTGGCCTCGGCGTAGAGATATTCCTGAGGCGCGGGAGCCACCTGGAAGTGGGCCTTTCCGGTCGCGGCCTCGAGGTCGGCCAGGACCAGGTTCATCCCGGTCTGCCCGATCGGGGCCTCGATGGACTCGAGCTCCTCCTGCCCGGGACGGCTGATCAGGCCGGGTTGCAGGTGGTAGTCCTGCCCGCCGACGGTGACCGTGGAGTGGGCGTAGACCTTCACGCTACCCCCCGGCCGGGCGGCCTGCTCCACGTCGAAACCCTGGAGGGCGATCGCGTACTCACCCTGGGTCCCGGATTCCCCCTGGCTCAGGATGAGGGGCGGCCGCCCCACTCCGATCTTGGCCGCGCTCACCACCGCCCCGGCCGCCTCCAGGGTGACCTGGGAACCGGTCGCGGGCACCGTGGCCGGAACCACCTCGGTGTGGCCGTCGGCGAAGGTCTTGAGCACCGGCTTGATCGTGGCGCTCTCCCCCCCCGCCTCGGCCAGGATGGTGGCGGTCACGTCCTGGCCCTGGGAGTCGTGTCCGTGCCCGTCGTCGGCCATGGGGGTGGTCTGGATGTCCTTCAGGGTGAAGGTCATGCCGTCCGCGGCCTGCGGCTTGTCCGGCATCAGCATGAGCGGGGTGTCGATGCGGTCGCTCAAGCGATCCTGGGCGTAGCCGATGGGCGAGAGGTAGACGTCGCGGACGAAGAAGGGCTGGATGGCCGGCTTCTTCATCATGCCGCCGTTGAAATCGCTGAAGAACATGGTGGGGGAAACGAGGTAGGCGGCGTCCGCGGTGCGAAGCGCCACGTCGTAGGCGTTCTTCTTCCCGTCCTCGATCGGACGGACCCCCATGAACTTGAACCCGTAGCCCACCGCGCGGACTTCCTCGCCCCGGGGAAGGACCACGGTCTGCTTCTCCCCGAAGCCGGTGGAGGTGAGGATGCCGATCAGGGCCAGCCCGATCCCGATGTGGGCCAGGTAGCCCCCGATCCCGCTCCAGTTCTGCCTCATCACCAGGACCATCACCGTGGCGTTGGCCAGGGCGGCGAAGAGCCCGGCGTCGAGCATGGCCAGGTAGCCCAGGTTCTTGACCCCCGCGACGTAGAGGATCGGGAGGGCGATCACCGAGGCCCCGACCGGCCACAGGAGCCTGGGCAGGGCGGCCCGGAAGTCGTTCCGGCTCCAGAACAGGAAGGGCGAAACCCCCATGAGAACCCCGATGAGGATGGCGAAGGGCACTCCGGTGCGGTTGTAGAACTCGGGCTGAACGTTCGAGGGATGGCCCCAGAGCCTCGAGAGGAGGGGCGAGGAGGTCCCCAGGAGAACGAACAACGCGAAGAGACCGAAGGCCAGGGACCCCAGGAAGATGAAGTACTCGCGACTGAAGAGCGGGGCCTGGACCTTGTCCACCGGGATCCGGCGGAACTTGAACGCGAACAGCGTCAGCCCCCCGCCCAGGAACACCACCATGAACGCGACCAGGAACTGGTTGATCCCGAGATCGGTGAACGAGTGCACCGAGAAGTCGGCGAGCACCCCGCTCCGGGTGAGGAAGGTGGAATAGGTGAGGAGCACGAAGGGGAGCATGGCCAGGAAGATGTTGATCCGGCGGAAGATCCCCTTCTTGTTCTGGATCACCTGGTTGTGGAGGAGCGCCACCGCCACCAGCCAGGGGACCAGGGACGAGTTCTCGACCGGGTCCCAGCCCCAGAAGCCGCCCCAGCCGAGGATGCTGTAGGCCCAGTATCCGCCCAGGAGCAGCCCCGTCCCCAGCGCCATCACCCCGAAGGTGGTGAAGGGAATCGCGCGGCGCACCCAGTTGTCCCAGTCCTCCTTGACCAGCGCGGCCATGGCGTAGGCCGCGGGGATGCCCAGGGAGGCGAACCCGAAGAACATGATCGGCGGATGGATGGTCATCCACGGATCCTGGAGGAGCGGGTTCAGGCCGTTTCCGTCCGCCGGGACCTGGGCCATGGTCGCGAAGGGGTTGGCCTTCAGCAGCATCAGCATCAGGAAGAGGTTGATGCCCAGGTAGAAGAAGAGAACCGGAGCCTCGTACTGGCGGGCCTTGAACCTGAGGAAGAGCGCCAGCAGCGAGCCGTAGGTGGCCCAGAGCAGGAACGTCCCCTCCTGGCCGCCCCAGAACGACGCGACCACGTACTTGAACGGCATCTCGAGGTTCGAGTACCGGAAGACGTAGCTGTACTGGAACTGGTGGCTGAGGATGAGGTGCCAGAGCCACGCCGCGGTGGCCACCACGGCCAGGGTGCTCACGTAGACCGCGGGGCGGGCCAGCTTCAGGTTGGCCGACCCCGCGTCCTTGCGGAGGCCGGGCAGGTAGCCGAGCATGGCCACCCCGGTCGACACCGCGGCGAAGATGAGAAGTCCATAACCGAAAGTGATCATCGGATCAATCCGTTTCCGCCGCGGTGGCCGCGGGCTTCGCCCCGGAGTCGGGTCCGGTGTCGGGGGAGGAGCCGGGAGCGTCGGGATGCTGCATCCCCGCCTCTTCCTCGGCCTGGTACTTGGACGGACACTTCACCAGGATCTGGCTGGCCTGAAGCGTCCCCTGATGGTAACGGCCCACCACCACCACGCTCTGGGCCTGGTCGAAGTTCCCGGGACGCGCCCCGGGGAAGGAGACCGGCATCGTCTCGCCGTTCTCGTCGGTCATGGTGAAGCGAAACAGCCCGCTCGACGGATCGAAGTAGGCCTTGGGATGGTCGGGAAAACCGGCCACCTGGACCGGGCGCTCGCTCGCCTTGGCCTCGTCGAAGGAAACGTACGGGGTGATGGTGCGGTTCATGTTCTTGGCGGCCAGAGCGCCGAACACTCCCAGCACGATCAGCCCGATGATGAGTCTCCGTTTACCTTTCATGATGCTTCATCTCCCTGGAGATCCGATCGAGCTTGCGGTCGAGGGCGACCAGGTACAGGAACACCCCCACCCAGATGACCAGGATGGCAATCAGGATAGCGTAGGTCGGGTTCATTGCGCACGCACCCACCGGGAGAGCCCAAGGCTCCGCACCTTGAGAGCCAGGATCCAAACGTAGAGCCCGGTATACCCTACGAGGAACATGAAGAAGACCTGGAGCATGCGGGGGTTCATGGACCCGCTCCGCGGGCCGGTCTTGATGATCGGCGAGGGATGAAGGCTGTCCATGATCCGCGGCACCAGGAAGACCAGGAACGGCACCGTGACGAAGGCCAGAATCGAGTACACCGCGGCAAGTCGCGTCCGTTTCAGGGGATCCGGGACCGCCGAGCGCAAGGTGAAATAGCCGGCGTAGATGAGGAGGAGGATGAGAATGGTGTTCTGGCGGGGGTCCCAGTTCCAGAACGCTCCCCACTCCAGCCGCGCCCAGATCATCCCGCTCACCAGGGCCAGGGCCGAGAAGAGGAATCCCAGCTCGGAGCTGGCCAGGGCGATGTCGTCCAGCCGCTCCCGGGGACGGCGGAGCACCATGATGCTCACGATCATGGCCACCGCGAAAGCCAGGACGGCGATCCAGGCCGCGGGAACGTGGAAGAAGAAGATGCGGAAGGCCGGCCACGGCTGCATCAGCGGCTGGCCGGTCACCGGGTCGAGGTGTCCGAAGTTGGGACGGGTGGCCTCGGGGGCGTAGGTGAAGGAGAGAACGATGGCCGCCACCATCCAGATCCCCAGGACCCACTTGCCCAGCTTGCCCATTCCGGTTCCTCCTATTCCTGCCACACGAAGTCGATGAGCAGGAAGGCCAGGGTGATCATCACCCCGGCGTACGACACCAGAAGCTGGATCTCGGTTCCGGCGTCCACGAACCCGTTTCCCAGCATCGCCTTCCGGGTCGAGCCCACCCCGGCCACCAGAACCGGAATCAGGATGGGAAAGGAGAGCACGGTGAAGAGCGCCCCTTTCACCCCCGCCTGGGAGACGATGGCCGCCACCAGCGTGGTGGATGCGGCCAGAGCCACGCTCCCCAGGGCCAACCCCGTGAAGAGGAGCCCCCAGTTCGCGTCCCGGATCGGCAACAGCACCTGGAAGAGCGGGATCAGAATCAGGTCAAGTAGACCCAAAAGCGCGAGATTGAAAAGCAGCTTTCCCAGGTAGATCTGAGGGCCCGAGGCCGACAGCCTCAGCGCCCGCTCCGTCCCTCGCTCCGCTTCGACCACAAAGGTACGGGATAGACCCGCCATCGCAGCAAAGAACAAGATTATCCAGAGAAGGGATGAATGCACCTCCGGCGATAACCCGAAGCCCCCCAACGAGTAACTGACCACGGTCAGGGTGACCACCGCGAACAGCACCACCGCGTTAAGGGCAGACCGGGTCCGCACCTCCGAACGCACGTCCTTGGCCAGGATGGCCAGGGCGCCCTTAAGCCAGCTCAAGGGTACTCGTCCCCAACCCGAACTCCGCCGGGTCGTTGCTGGCCACGACCACTATACCCCCACCCCCCGCGTAATCGTCCACCGCTTTGGTCACCAATTCGCGCCCCGGAGCGTCCAGATTGGACCCGGGCTCGTCCAGGAGAAGGAGCCGCGGCCCGGCCTGGAGCGCGAAGGCGAGCTTGGCCCGCTGGCGCATGCCGGTGGAAAGGGTCCCCACCGGGTCGTGGAGGCGCTTTCCCAGCCCCAACCGGTCGAGCAGGGCCCCGTCCCGGGCGTGGTCCCGGCCGATCCCCCGGAGCCGGCCGAAGAAGTCCAGGTTCTCGAGGGGCGAGAACTCCTCGTAGAGGACCAGGTCGGGAGCGAGATAGCCGGTGGCCCGCCGCCGCCAGGCCTCGTCGCGTTCGACGCCGTCCTCGGTGATCCGGACCGTCCCCCCGGTGGGGGTGAGGAGCTGGGCGAAGATCTTGAGCAGGGTGCTCTTGCCGCTTCCGTTGGGGCCCCGGACCAGAAGACGGTCCCCACCCCGCAGGGTGACGTTGATCCCCCGCAGCACCCGGCGGTCGGCGAAGGAGCGGTCGATGTCGGTGAGTTGGACTTCGATCATGGGGTTGGTTCGCCGGTCTCGTGGGCGGTCGACGGCCCGCCCGGCCCCCGCGGCCGCGCGCCCCGGCCGGGGACCCGTCGGGCCGGAGATCGTAGCACTCCGGCCGCGATCCGGCCACGGCGGGCCGGGGCCGCGGGGCCGCCCGTCGAGGCCTCGGGGCCGGTCCCGCCGGCGCCGGGAGATGCCGCCGCGCCCCTCCCCCCTGCTATACTGGTCGGTCAAATGCCTGAAACCTCCCGTTCGCGCTCCCATTTCTCCGAGCTGCTCCAATCCCGGGTCGTCGTCTTCGACGGGGCCATGGGGACCATGCTGTACCAGGCGGGAATCCCCTTTTCCCAGTGCTTCGACGCCCTGAACCTCTCCCAGCCGGACCTGGTCCGCGGGGTGCACCGGGCCTACGTGGAGGCGGGGGCCTCGAAGTTCATCCTGCGCCCGGTGGCGCAGGG
>CAYRIJ010000247.1:0-5793 GCA_964424285.1 uncultured bacterium | reverse complement strand
TCGCTGGCCTGCAATGCATCCCGGGCGCGGACCCACTCGGTCATGTCCCGGAGGACCCCCTGGAAGTACCGGCGTCCCCTCACCTCGATGGGCGAGGCGTGGATCTCCACCGGCACCCTGGTGCCGTCCCGGTGAACGCCGTCCATCAGCTCGCGGACCGACTCCCCTCGGCCGAGCCGCACGAACATCTCCGCCAGCCGCTCATGGACCTCCGGAGCGGCCAGCACGGCCGCCTGCAATCCCACCATTTCCGACTTTTCGTATCCGAACAGCTCCTCCCCCCGCCGATTGGTATCCACGATCTTCAGGTCCTCGTCCACCAGGAGGATCACGTCGTCGGCCGAACGGCTGAGGTGCTCGTAGTGCCGGGCGAGGGCGTCCCGCCGCTCGAACTTCTTCTGGTGAGCCCGGGCCGCGAGAAACAAGAGCGCCCCCGCGACCGCGATCAGACAACCCAGGATCCCGGAGACCTGCCACGCCTGCCGGTCGAGGGGATCGTAGATCTCGGCGGCGTCGATCTTGGCCACCAGAATCCAGGAAGTGCCCGGCACGTGACGGACCACGGCCAGGACCCGCGCCCCGCGATAGTCGCGTCCACTCTGGAACCCGTCATGGTCGAGGGTCCCCGAAGACGCGGGCAGGTCGCTCCGCCCGGGAGCGAGGCGAAGGCTCAAACCCTCCACATCGGAGTGCCGGAGGGGCGTCAGGATCCGGGTCACGTCCCCCTTGCGATCGGCGAGGAGGGTTTCCGCAGTGCGGCTGGGGTACGGCCAGGTGCGCATCAAGGGATTGAGGAATCCTTCCGGGTCGACGACCAGAGCCATCCAGCCCCGGTGCTCCCCCGCCGGAGCCTCGCGCGCCACGATCGGCACCAGGATATCCATGTGGTTCTCGTGACCCGCCTCCCCGTCGTGCGGGTCCAGGAACACCACCGACTCGCCGTCCGCCATGGTCTGAATCTCGCTCCGGAACTCCTGGACCGCGACCGCGTCCTTCCGGCCGACCGCGGCGAGGATGTCCAGCTTCCGATCGAACACGTAGATGCTGGAATAGCCGTAGGTACGGCTCAGGCCATCGATCCACTCCTCCAAGGTCCGACGCAACCCCGGGCTCAGGGGTGGCCGGCTCGCTCCGGTCAGGACCTGGTTCAGGAACGGGCTTCGCTGGAGCGTCTGGGCGTCTCCCATCCGCTCCGCGCGCCAGGCGGCAATCTGGCCCACCCGGGTATCCGCGACCTCGGTGAGGTCGGTCCGGACCTGCTCGGCGGCGCGATCGCGCTGGGTATGAATCGCCAGCGCCGTCACGCAGGCGGCGGCCATGGCGAATAGCAGATACGCGGTCAGGACGACCTGCGTGAAGCTCTTGAATCCGAATAGCATGATGAACTTCCCCGGTTCCTCGGCGTGGCCGGGGGAACGGCCTGGCCCTGGGGGGAGTTATCGGCCCCGGGAGGATGAACCGGTACCAAGCTTTTACAAAGCTCAATAATTCAGGTAAAAATATTGAACTCGCATGGAGAATGACCGGGCCCGGGCGTGCCGCCGGCATCGGCGCCGGGATCCGGCCCCCTCCGAACCCCCATCTCGCTCCCGGCGACTCGCTCCCGCCCGGGCCTTGACCGGCCCATGCCCCTCCCCTACACTCGATTCAACTATCTTGTACCTGATTGCTTGTCAACGAGTTAAGGAGTCCGCATGCCGATCGTCGAGTGCGTCCCCAACTTCAGCGAAGGACGGAATCGAGCCGTCATCGACCAGATCACCCGGGCCATCGAGGGGGTGGAGGGCGCCATCCTGCTCGACGTGGATCCCGGTCAGGCCACCAACCGCACCGTGGTCACCTTCGTGGGCGAGCCCGAGCCGGTGGTGGAGGCCGCGTTCCAGGCAATCCGCACCGCCAGCCAGCTGATCGACATGCGGCTTCATGCCGGGGCCCATGCCCGGATGGGCGCCACCGACGTGTGCCCCTTCGTTCCCGTTTCCGGCCTCACCATGGAGGACTGCGTGGAGCTGGCGCGAGGGTTGGGGAAGCGGGTGGGCGAGGAGCTGGGGATCCCGGTCTACCTCTACGAAAACGCGGCGAGCCGCCCCGGGCGGCGGAACCTGGCCGACGTCCGGAAGGGAGAGTACGAGGGCCTCGCGGCCAGGCTCGGTATCCCGGAGTGGAAACCCGATTTCGGTCCGGCCGCCCTGAACCCCCGCGCCGGCGCCACCGCCATCGGTGCGCGCCCGTTCCTGATCGCCTACAACGTGAACCTCAATACCCGCGACCGCCGTCTGGCCCACGACATCGCCCTCGACGTCCGCGAGGCGGGCCGCGCCAAGCGCGACGACCGGGGCGAGATCGTCCGCCACGACGACGGCACCGCGGTCAAGGTCGCGGGCCGGCTCCCGGCGGTGAAGGGCGTGGGCTGGTTCATCGAGGAATACGACCGGGCCCAGGTCTCGATGAACCTGGTGGACTACGAGACCACGCCGCCCCACCTCGCTTTCGACGTGATCGAGGAGGAAGCCGGCAAGCGCGGCCTCCGGGTGACCGGGTCCGAGCTGGTGGGGCTCATCCCCCGGGAAGCGGTGCTCATGGCCGGCCGTCACTATCTGAAGCGCCAGGGCCGCTCCACCGGCATCCCCGAGCGGAGCATCGTGGAAACCGCCATTCAGTCCCTGGGTCTCCGGGAGATCTCCCCCTTCGACCCCGACGAGAAGATCATCGAGTATCGCCTGGTGCGCGAGCAGGGGAAGAAGCGGCTGGTGGACCGCACCCTCGCCGGCTTCGTGGACGAGCTTTCCACCGAGTCTCCCGCCCCCGGGGGCGGGAGCGTGGCCGCCCTCTGCGGAGCGCTTTCCGCCGCCCTCTCCAGCATGGTGGCCAACCTCACCGTGGGCCGGAAGGGCCAGGAGGAGGTCTGGCCGGACATGGTCCGCGTGGCCGAGGCGGCCCAGACCGCCAAGGACGCGTTTCTGCGCGCGGTGGACGAGGACACCGAGGCCTTCACCCGGGTCATGGACGCCATGCGCATGAAGGCGGCTTCCGAGGACGAACGACGGGCCAAGGCCGAGGCCGTCCGCGAAGCCAACCGCGGCGCCACCCTGGTCCCCCTCTCCGTGCTCGATCGAACCCTACCCGCCCTCGAACTGGCCGCGGACGTCGCGGCCCGGGGAAATCCGAACTCGGTGAGCGACGCCGCGGTGGCGGCCATGACCGCGCGGACCGCGGCCGAGGGCGCCTATCACAACGTCCTCATCAACCTGAGGGGGATCGAGGGCGACGAGGACTGGGTGGCGGAGATCGGCGACCGCGCCGCCCGCCTGGTGGCGGGGGTCCGCGACCGGGCGCAGTCGATCGTGACCGAGGTGGAAACGCGCCTCGAGAAGGGCTGAGAAACCGGGCTGGCGGGCCGGCCTCGGGCGACTATGCTCCCCCCATGCGCCACCTCGTGGTCATGAACCCCGCGGCGGGACGGCGGCGGCGGGCCCGCGACCCCCGGGCGGTGAGCGACGCCTTCCGGGCCCGCGGCCTGGAGTTCGAGATCGCCCGCACCGGGCACGCGGGTCACGCCGGTGAGATCGTCGCCGAGCGAGGCCCGGAGTTCGACGCGGTGATCGTGGCCGGGGGGGACGGCTCTTTGCACGAGGTCGTCCAGACCCTGGACCTGGCCCGCCACCGGCTCGGACTCATCCCCTCCGGAACCGGGAACGACTTCGCCTGGATGACCGGATGGCCGCCCGATCTCGACCGGTGCCTCGACCGGATCGCCGCCGGGGAAGAACGCCGGGTGGATCTGGCCTCCTGGCGGGTCGAGTCCGCCGACGGGATCCGCGCCGGTCGCTATCACAACAACGTGGGCCTGGGGTTCGAGGCCCTGGTGAACGAGGCGAGCCACCGGACGACCGCGGTGAAGGGCCCACTCCTCTACGTGCTGGCCCTCCTCCGTACCCTTCCCCGCTTCCGCTCCTACCCGCTGCGGATTTCGTGGGAGGGCGGAGTCCACGAGGGGCCGGTCGCCCTGGCCACCGTGCAGAACGGAAGACGGGTGGGGGGCGCGTTTCTCCTCGCTCCCGCCGCCCGGATCGACGACGGGAAGCTCGACCTGGTGTTCACCGGGCGGATGAGCCTTCCCCGCATGATGGCCCTCCTCCCCCGCACCTTCCGCGGCGGCCATGTGCGCTCCGGCCGGGTCCGGACCGCACAGAGCCCGTGGTTCGAGATCGAGGCTCCCGCGGGGGTTCCGGTGTACGTGGACGGCGAGTTCCTCACCCGCCGCGCGGGACGCATCCGCATCGAGACGTTGGCGGGACAGCTCCGGACCTTCTGAGCTTCCCGGCCGGCGGGCCCAAGGACGGTGATTGACGGCCGGGGACCCCAAACCCTACCGTTGGGCCATGCCGTCGTCGCCCGGGGCGCCGGACCGCCTCGGCCGGTGTCGAGCGGTGTCCGCCCGCTTCTTCACCCTTCTCCTCGTGGCCGCCGCGTCGTCGTTCACCGGCGGATGCGGCAACAACGACCCGTTGATCGTGCCGGGGCCGGTGGCGTTCCGGGTGCCCGAGGACTTCCCCTATCCCCAGGCGGCGGTCGACTCGGCCTCTTCGGGCATGCTGGTGATCGTTCAGCCCGGCACCTACTCCCACACCGAGGTGCGCGACGTGGATCCGGAGGAGTTTCCCGGGGGGATCCGCGCCGCCCTGTTCATGAAGGACGGGGTCTCGGTCACCGGTGCCGGCGGCCCCGGGACGGCGGTGCTCCGGGACACCGTGGCCGCCGACAGCACCGTGGGCATCGTCTTCGTCGCGGTGGGGAACGGCACCAAGGCGGAGAACCTCGCGGTGGAGTCCTTCGGAACCGGAGCCCTCATCCGGACCCAGGGGGGCTACCTCGAGAACTGCCGCATGAGCGGCGACCCGGTGGGGGTCCGCGTGCTCCGGGCGTCCGAGCCCCTGGTGATCGGCAACCTCGTGGAGGATGCGCTCGACGCGGGGATCCGGAGCGACCGGGACGACGGGGGCTATGGAGCCAACTTCATCCGGAACTGCGGGGTGGGGGTCGAGATCCTGGGACCGGGGAGCCCCTATCTGGAGGCCAACGTCATCTGTCGCAACCGGATCGGGTTCCGGGGCGCCCTCGCCGGAACCCCCACTCTCCGATACAACGTCTTCCGCAACAATTCCCGCACCGGGGTGCTCCTGGAGAGCGAGACCCGGCCCGACTTCACCCGGAACGATCTCTACGAGAACGGAGTCGATCTCGAGGCGCGGGCCTACGCTCCTCCCGGCGACACGCTCCTCGCCGAGGGAAACTACTGGGACTCCACCGACATCGCCGCCATCGGCCGGGACCGGATCCGGGATGCCCTGGACGACCCGGAGGCCAGGGCCGTCGTGGACTACATTCCGGTGAGCCCGAGTTCGTTCTTCCCCTTGAGCGTGGACTTGAACGCCCTCTGCGGATCGACGGCTTCGGATGCCTCGGAGATGATTCTCGCCGCGCTGGAGACGGTCGCGGCGTCCCTGCGCCATCTCCCCTGAACCCTCCGCCCACCGGCCCCGGCGCGCGTCCCGGAAGTTACATAACCGGAAGACCCCGGGAAGCAAAACCGGTGAATACTTTCCGGCCGGCGCGGGTATTGGAAGACGTGGGGGCGGGCACCCGCCCCGTTGACAAACCATTGGTTCTGCCACGATGGAATCGATCAAGGAGCACGATCATGAAGACGATCCGATTCGCTTTGCTTTCCGTTCTGGGGTTGGCGTTGGTGGCATTCACCCTGACCACGGGGGAGGCCAAGGCCGACGGGGC
>CAYRIJ010000246.1:0-5876 GCA_964424285.1 uncultured bacterium | reverse complement strand
GTGGTGGTGGCGGACCGAAGCGGCATCCTGGTGCAGCTCGACGACGGCCCGGGCACCGTCTACGTCCCCTGGTACGACGTGGCCGACCTCGAGGTCTCCCGCGGCACCGTGCGGGCGACGGCCATCGGCGCGGCGGGCGGGCTGGCGGCGGGGATCGTGTTCGGGGCGCTGGCCAGCGGCACCCCCACGGTTTCCGGGGACTTCAACGACCCACACGCCTTCGATCGGCCCCACGACAACAGCGGCGGGGCCATGATCATCGGCGCTTTCACCGGGGCGGCGATCGGCGCCCTCATCGGCTCCGGCATCCGGATCGAGCGCTGGGACCGGGTGCGGTGGGCCCCTCGACTCTACGGTTCATCCGGCGGCGGCGCGGGGTTCGGGCTCTCCCTCACCCTGCCGCTCTCCGCCCGCTGACCGGCCGGACGCGGCCGGCCCTCCCGACGCCGCGGCGGGATACGCGCCGCGGCGTCCCGGTTCGCCTTCCGCGCGATCAGAAGGACCAGTTCACGATGGGCAGCACCGGGAACTTCTCCTTCTGCTGCACCACGTTCACGATCCCGATCTGGAGCCCGTAAAGGGTCTGGGTCATGTTGAAGAGGCCGAGCTGGAAGCCGGACATGTGCTGGGTGATGTTGACCGCCCCCCACATGAACCCTTCCGCGTCGTCGGCGCCGTTGTAGAAGCCGGTCTGTAGCCCGGTCATCTTCCCGTCGATGATCCCGACGAAGTTGTCGGCCCACCCGGTGAAGTTCCCCTTGGTGAGGCCGACCAGGCCGTACTGGAACCCCTTGAACTCGCCGTTGGTCTGGTTGATGAGGCCGACGTCGAGACCGTGCATCTCCGCGTTCGAGCCGTAGAGCAGGTTCAACCGCACCCCGTGGACGGCCTGCGACTCGGGAACGATCTGGACCGGGTTCCAGAGCGAGATCTGGATCGGCTTGGCCGATCCTTCGGCCTGCGCCGCTCCCGGCAGCATGCCGCAACCCACCAGCGCGGCCAGAACCAACACCGACAGCACCGATTTCATCTTTCCTCCTTGTTCGCGAACAACTGATCGAGGCCGGGTTCACGTCCCGCAAGCGACCGGCCCGGGCCCCGCCGTCCGGCGGCTCCGAACCGCGACGCGATCATTCACCAAAGCGACCAGGAGTCTATCCCACTCCCCGGCCGAAGGAACAGACGCTCCGCTCCCGGCGCGGGTGGCCGGGTCGAGCGGGAGCGCGCGAACGGGCGGGGCGGGTCGCGGAATCGCGGACGGACCGCGCCGGCGCGGATCGGCCCCCCTTCCTTCAAACTCCCCGAGGGCTCAGAATCCTCCCATGCCGCGATACTTCCTCATGCTTCTCGGCGTGGTCCTCGGCCTCCCCGGCCCAAGCGCCGCCACCCCGGCCCCGCCCCCCCTCCGGGTGGGGACGATCACCGTGCGCACCCTGGACGTGTACACCCCCGCGGAACGCGCGGCCGGCTGGCCCTTCCGGGCCGCCGCCGCCATTCACGTGAAGACCCGCCCGGCCGTCGTCCGCAAGTTCCTCCTCTTCCATTCGGGAGACCGGTACGAGCCCGAGCAACTGGCCGAGACCGAACGGAACCTGCGCGGGCTACGGTTCATCAAGGAGGCCTCGGTGGTCGCCGGCCCGCCCCATGACGGGGTGGTGGACGTGACGGTGACCACCCAGGACACCTGGACCACCGAGCCCTCGCTCACCGTGAGCCGAAAAGGCGGGGTCTCGACCTTCGGGGTGTCCCTGGTGGAGCGGGACATCCTGGGGACGGGCCGGGAAACGGAGATCCGGTACGACGAGGAGGCCACCCGCATCTCCCGGAGCTTCGCCTTCACCGACCCCAACCTGTTCGGCCCCTACCGGCGCGGGTGGGTGTTCCACTCCGAGAACTCCGACGGACGGACGGACCAGGGCGGGATCGAGCGGCCCTTCTCCTCGGTCTCCACCGCCCGCGCCGGAGCGCTCCTCTACGATGTCTCCCGGGGAAACGAGCGGATCTACCGGGACGGGGCGGCGGTCTCGGAGTACCGGCAGGACCACCGGGTCTACCGGGCGGAACTCGGCGCGGCGCTTCGCCGCACCCCGCTCACCGCGCGGCGGCTCTCGGTCGGGCTCCTCTGGCTCGAGGACCGCTTCCGGCCCCTTCCCGGACGCGAGGCCGATCCGCGCCCCGCCGACCGGCGCCACGGCTACCTCTTCGTCCGCGCCGGGGCGGTGGTGAACGACCTCGTGAAGCTCGACTACGTGGACCGCGATTCCCGCTACCAGGACTTCAACCTGGGGCCGGGGGGGTCGGTCCTCCTCGGCATCTCCCCGGGGTGGGGCGCGGTCGCCCGCACCACCGGGCTCGTCACCGCCGAGGCCTCGGTGGGCGCGCACCTGGGCGCGGGAACCTTCATCCTGAACCGGGCGACCGGCCAGAGCCGGATCGGCGACCCGCGCGCGAACGCCGTGCTCCAGGACGAAACCCGGTACGTGCACCGCTTCGGAACCGCCCTCCCCCAGACCCTGGTGGGCCGGCTGGCCGTGGCCCGCGGGTGGAACCTGGATTCCGACGTGCAGTTCTTCGTCGACGGCGACACCGGGCTCCGCGCCTACCGCCTCTGGGCCTACGAGGGGGACGCGAGCGTCATCCTGAACCTGGAGCACCGGGTGTTCTCCGGGCGGGAGATCTTCCAGGTCCTGTCCCCGGGGGCGGCGGTCTTCTTCGACGCCGGAACCGCGGTCCCGAAGGGCGCGGCCCTCCGGATCCGCGACGTGAAGAGCGACGTCGGGGTGGGGCTCCGCCTGGCCCTTCCCCGGGCCGCGGTCCACAACATGTTCCGGCTCGACGCCGCGTGGCCGCTCGCCCCGGACCCCGAGGGGCGGCGGGAGATCCTGGTCTCCTTCTCCAGCTCCCAGGCCTTCTGAGCGGCCGACTTCGGCTAGGGCGCGGCGGGCCCGGGGGCCGGGAAGCGATCGGGAGCGAAGGGGGCGGCCTCGGGAGGGTTCGCTCCGAGGAGCAGGCGGGCGGCGAGCCGGCCGGCCGAGGCGCTGCAGGTCACCCCGTGCCCCCCGTACCCCGCCGACCAGAAGAACCCCTTCACCCCGGGATCCCAGCCGATCACGAACCGGTGATCGGGGGAGAAGGTGCGAAGACCGGCCCAGCCGCGGCGAACCGGCACGTTTCCCAGGGCGGGAACGTGACGGGAGAGCTTTTCCGCGAGGAGATCGAGGACGGCGGGATCGACGGCGGGGATTCCCGGCTCGGCCGGGGTCTCGTCGCAGGGGCTCATGAGGAGCCCCCCGGATTCGGGACGGAAGTAGACCCCGGAGGTGGGGTTCCAGACCACGGGGAGGTTCCGGTCCACCCAGGCGAGCGGGCCGCTGTCGTAGAGGTGACGGCGGAAGGGAACCATCGAGGCGTCCACCGCACCGGCCATGCGGGCGACCTCCCGTCCCCAGGGCCCGGCCGCGTTCACCACCGCGAGGGTGCGGATGAGCCCGTGGTTCGTTTCCACGCCCTCCACGGCGCCGTCCCGGACGCGGATGGAACGAACCTCGGTCCCGGTGAGGATGCGAACCCCGCGCCGTCTTCCCTCCCGCAGGTAGCCAGCCAGGAGCCCCGCCACGTCGATCACCCCGTCCCGGGGACACCAGAGGGCGGCCTCGAATTCGGCCCCGCGAAGGAGGGACACCCGCTCCCGGGCCCGGTCGGGGGTCCACCACTCGACCGACAGCTCGGTCAGGGCATCGGCGGGGGTGTCGGCGGCGATCGTCTCCAGGGCCCCCCGCCCGCCGATCAGGAGCGACCCGCTCGGGATGAACCCGATCGGCTCCTCCCAGTCCGGGGGCGTGTTCCGGATGAACGCGCCGCCTTCACGGGCCAGGCCGGCCACCGCGCGACCGGCCACCACCACCCGGAGGATGGCCGCGTTCCGGCCGGAGGAGTGGACCCCGGGGACGGGTTCCTGCTCCAGGACGACGACTCCGGTCGCGCCCTCCCGGGCGAGATGGTAGGCCGCGGCGGCGCCGGCGAGCCCGCTTCCGATGATCGCGAATTCGGCGGATTCCATGGCCGGCGATTGTAGCGCGGTGGGCGCGGGTTGCGGAGGCTTCGGGTGGCGATGCGCCAGGCCCTGCTCCCACGGCCGTGAGCTGCGGCGACCGCCATCCCTCCGAGAACCGACGGCTATCCGGCGAGGGCGAACCAGGCCTTCCGGTGCAGGATGCTGGTCTCGTCGCCGATCAGGAACTGCACCGGGAAGCCGGCCTCGGTGACCAGAAGCCGGGGGTCGCGGATCCCGGCCGGGAGATCGAAGACCAGGCGGGTGACGTAGGACTCCCCCGGCCGAAGCGGCGTGTCGATGGGGGTGCTCGGGCCCTCCTCGCGGTCCAGGATGCGGGCCGCGGCCGCCGAAGGGGCGTACCGGCGGCCGGAGGCGTCCACCACCGCCACCGCGCGGGGATTGGGGCGGAGCGCCGCGCCCGTCGGTCGCCGGGGGGAGATGGTGTCGCGGTCGAAGCGGGTGCGGAGATCGACCACCCAGAACGTGCCCCGGGCCCGGGCCCCGGTGAGCGAATCGCCGAGGACGGGAGCCCGGCGGACGTCCTGGACCGAGTAGGCGAGATGGCAGTCGAGCTCGCAGAAGACCTTCTCTTGTCCGCGAGCCAGGACCAGCTCCCGGCTGTCCAGGGAGAACACGATCAGGGTGACCAGGTACAGGCCGAAGAGCACCGGGATCCCGGCGAGGGCCCGGATCGCCCACCGCCGCCGGCCGGTCACGAAGAGAAAGCCCGCGACCAGGGCGAGGAGGAGGGTGAACGCCCCGGCCCCCAGAAAGGCCAGGGCCGAGAGAGGAGCGAGCACGTGCTGGAAGTTGGTGGCGGCGGCGTGCATGGGGTACTCCTTCGCAGTGTACTTTGCATTGCAAAGTCAACTGGGTTGAAAACGCGGCCCTCCGGGGGCCGCCCGTCGATCATGCCTCCCGGGTGGTCCGGATGAGGGCTTCCATGTGTTTCAGGTAGCGCTCCAGGGCGCGCCGGCCGGTCTCAGTGAGCCGGTACTCCGACTTGGGCTTTCTCCCTTCGAAGGACTTGGTGCAGACGAGGTAGCCCGCCTCCTCGAGCTTCCGGGCGTGGACGCTGAGGTTGCCGTCGGTGGTCTCCAGGAGGGTTCGAAGCTCGTTGAAGGTGAGGGACACGTTCACGGCGAGGGCGCTCACGATGCCCAGCCGGACCCGCTCGTGGATCAGCCGGTCGAGATCGAGGGCCCGGCGAGGGAGCGCGCGCGAGCTCCGCTCCCCCCGGACGGACCCGGTCGCGCGGCGGGCGGCGGCGCGCCTAGCCACCGTGCCTCCGCGCGATGACCGCTCCGAACGCGAGCTGGAGCCCGCCGAACCCCGCGGCCATGAAGGCGTCCCCCCAGGTCCCGGGCGCGACCAGGGCCGCCGCTCCCAGGAGCATGAAGCAGACTCCCATGAGGGGGACGATCCGGATCGAGGCGGAGCCGCCGGTGGCCACCCCGGCCCCGTAGAGAAGAAGCCAGATCGCGGGAAGGAACTCGTACCGGGACCGGACGGCCAGGGCCGCGGTGAGGAGCGCGCCGGCCAGGAGCGGCGGGGCGGTGGCCAGCACGAAGCGACGCCCCGACCCGGCCAGGAGCGGGACACCCGAGACCAGGGCCTTCCGCCGCATGAAAAGCGCCCCGGTGAGAAAGGCCAGCGCGGCGGCGGCCAGCCAGACCGCCAACCAGCGGGCGGGAGTGGGTTGACGATGGGCGAGGGCGGCCGCGACCAGGGCGGTGGCCCCCATGGCCATCCCCCCCCATCCGGGGACCGCGGTGAACGCGGCGGAGCGCGCCATGGTGTCGCGGATGAAACGGAGGTTCTC
>CAYRIJ010000245.1:0-5877 GCA_964424285.1 uncultured bacterium | reverse complement strand
CGTCCACGACACCATCGACCGGCGCCTCTGACGGGAAATAGAGCAAACCCCGGACCAACCGCGGGATGATCGGGTTCGGGGGGCCGCCGGATCGCGGCCCGATCGGGGTGCGGGAGCCCCGCGGGGGAGCCATGAGGAAAGAATGGTGTCCCCAACGGGATTTGAACCCGTGTCGCCAGCGTGAAAGGCTGGTGTCCTAGACCTGACTAGACGATGGGGACCCGAATCGAGGCCGCTCCGACGTCTAATCCGCGTCGGAGGCACAGGCAAAAACCGGTCGCAGAAGGTACCAGGATACAAAGTCGAGGGTCAACCGGCGCCCACAACCCGCGGGCGCCCCCGGCATTCCCGACCCCTTACCGGTACGACGGAAAGCCGGACGTGCATCCTCGACGAAACAAGCCGGGCCGACCCCGCCGCAAAAAAAAAGGCCGGGGGGTGATCCCCGGCCCCGCCTCAAGCTGGAGCCGGGCGTAGGCACCCGGCTGGAGGGCAACCAGCCTGAAGACTGATTCGTGCGCTAGCGCACGACCTCTTGACAACGGTAACCCGGCGGTCCCACGAGGGATGAGCAAGGGCCGCGTCTTGACGCAACCAGCTTACACAGGGACATGGCCAAGCCACCGAGCATCATTATACCAGTCCCCCCCCGGCCGTCACCCAAAATTTCCGCCTACTGGAGGCGCCGGACAAGCCCAACCACCTTTCCGACAATTTTCAGATCTTTCGGATTCCTCACCACGATGGGGTCCATGGTCGCGTTGGCCGGGAGGAGCCGGACCCTATCTGCTTTCTTTTCAAAGCGTTTGACGGTCGCCTCGTCCTCGATCATGGCGACCACGATGTCCCCGTTCACCGCCTGCTCCTGGGGCCGGACCACGATGTAGTCCCCGGGGCAGATGTGCTCCTCGATCATGCTCTCCCCCTGGACCTCCAGCAGGAAGTTCCCCTCGCCGCGGAGGAGAGAGGCGTCCAGGGTAATCCGCTCCGCGATGTTCTCCACCGCCAGAAGGGGCGCGCCGGCGGCGATCCTTCCCACCAGGGGGACGCTCTGGCCGGAGGCGCTGGGCCGGCTTCCGATGATCTCGATTCCCCGGGAACGATCCCGGGTCCGGGCGATGAACCCTTTTCGCTCGAGGGCCAGGAGATGGTCCGAAGCGGCCCGGGTGCTCCTCATCCCGAACTCGGAGCAGATCTCCCGGAGGGTGGGGGGGTAACCGTGCTCTTCGAGATGGCGAGCCAGGTAGTCGTAGATCTCCTGCTGTCGGGCCGTCAGGCGTTGCATGGGGTGCCTCCGAGGAGGGTCCGCGTCACGAGGGCGGGAGAGAAGAGTTCCCCTTGACGATCCCGCCACCTCGACCGCTCCTCGACCGAATCTAATGCACGACCGGCCTCGGGGCCAGCATTCTTGCTGCCTTCCGGCATCGCTCCCCGCACCGCGTCCTCGACATCGGCCCGGGCCGGCGAGCCCGGGGCGGCGCCCACCGGTGGAGCGGAAGCGGCCTCCGGGACCCGTCCGACGGCCAGGGCCAGGAGGAAGCTCGCGGGCCAGAGATCTCCGGCCTCGGTGGCCACCGCGGGTCCAACGGCGACCGCCCGGCGGAGAAGCCCCAGCCGCCGCTCCTGAACGAACTCGCTCCACTCGTCGGCGAACCGCCGCAGCCGCTCCGCGCGGGTTCGCCGGGGAACGCTCCGACAGGCTATCTGGAGCTTCCCGACCAGGACCCGCCGTAACGCGTAGGCCTCCTGGCGGGACCGGACCTCGGACCATTCCCTGTTCACCGCGATCATCGTTGCCCCCTTTGAGAGCGAGTCGGCTCCCCGCCCTTCGGGATCGAAGGTTGACGGGTTGCCCGGGCCGCGCCCCGCCGTTGCGGCGCCGGCCCGGAACCCCGTCGTTTGCCTGCCGCGTCCGTGGGCGCGGTCTCCAGAACAGCCCGGTCAAGGTCGGCTTCGCCCGCCTCACCCGACTTTCCCCGTCTTTTAGAGAGGACAGACACCTTGCCGGGCTCAATCCGTTTGCTGTGCATATGTATACTACTCGCATGAAGCCGCGGCAAGCAAAAAAAGCGGGGTCCGGGAAAAAAGTCCCGAACCCCTGTCCAGACAACCGCTTAAGGTGCGTCCAGGAACGCCTCCAGACGCATCGAGAGCCGTTCCCACTCCGAGATCGCCCCCCCGATCTCCCCTTCCATCTCCTTCAGCCGGCGGTGGAGCCGTCCCAGCTTCTCCGGATCGACCGCGGTCTCCGGTTCGGCCATGGCCAGGATGAGGTCCTCCTTCTCCGCCTCGAGTTCCTCGATCCGGGTCTCCGCGTCGGCCACCCGCCGCCGGAGCTTCTCTTCATCCCGCTTCCGCCGGCGCTGCTCCTCGTAGCTCCGCCGCCGCTCCCGCTTCCTGCCCTCCCCGCCCTCGGGTCCGTCTCCGCCCCGTTCGGTCGGGGGGGAAGGCGCCGGCGCCGGTCCCGGAGCGCCCTGCGCCTTCGCCGAGGCCTCGGCGCCGGTCACGCCGCGCCGCGAGTGGGCGTAGGCCGAATACCCCCCCTCCCAGAGCCGGCAGCTCACCGCGCGCAGTTCCAGCACGTGGTCCACCACCCGGTCCAGGAAGTATCGGTCGTGGCTCACCACCAGCACGGTGCCGGCGTAGACCTCGAGCGCGGCCTCGAACACTTCCCGCGACTCGATGTCCAGGTGGTTGGTGGGTTCGTCGAGGACCAGGAAGTTCGCGCCGTGGCGCACCAGCTTGGCCAGGGCCACCCGGCTCTTCTCGCCGCCCGAAAGCTGGTTCAACGCCTTGAACACGTCGTCGCCCCGGAAGAGGAAGCCCCCCAGGAACGACCGGATCTCGTTCTCGGTGACCTGGGGGGTGACCGACCAGACCTCGTCGAGAACGGACTGGGGCCCGCGGATCCTGGTCTGCTCCTGCTCGTAGTACCCGATCTCCACCCCCGGCCCGATCCGGAGCGTCCCCTCGGTCTGCCCCTCCTCCCCCACCAGGATCCGCACCAGGGTGCTCTTCCCCACCCCGTTGGGGCCGATGAGGCCGATCTTCTGGCCGCGAATGACCGAGAACGACACGTCGGTGAAGATGCGGGCGTCGCCGTAGCGCTTGGCGAGCTTCTTCGCCTCGGCCACGATCTTGGCGCTCCGCGTCGGTTCGGGGAGCTTCATGTGGATGCTCGAGGCCGGCCATTCCGGCGCCTCGATGCGTTCCAGCTTCTCCAGCGCCTTCCGACGGGACTGGGCCTGCTTGGTCTTCTGTCCGGCGAGGTTCCGTCGGATGAAGTCCTCCTGGCGGAGGATCTCGGTCCGCTGGAGCTCGTAGCGCTTGGCCTGCTCCTCCAGGCGCCGCTCGCGCTCGACCAGGAAGTCGTCGTAGTTCCCCTGGAAGTGCTGGAGACGGCGGTTCCGGATCTCCACCACCCCCCGGGCCAGCCGGTTCACGAACATCCGGTCGTGGCTGATGATGACGAAGCCGCCCTGGTAGCTCCCCAGAAACGCCTCCAGCCACTCGATGGCATCCAGGTCGAGATGGTTGGTGGGCTCGTCGAGGAGGAGCAGATCGGGGTCGCGCAACAGCACCCGCGCGAGAATCGCCCGGCTCTTCTGGCCGCCGCTGAACTCGGCCAGCGGCCGGTCGAGATCCTCTTCCCGGAAGTGCAGACCCTCCAGCACCGCCGAAACCCGCGCCTCGAAGGAGTAGCCCCCCTCGCGCTCCAGCCGCTCCTGGAGTCCGGCGTAGCGATCGAGCAGATCCCGGGTTCCCGGGTCCCCCTCGCTGACCGAACCCAGTTCCCGGGTGACCGCGTTGAACTCCGCGTGCAGCTCCTCCAGGTGCTTGAGCCCGCTTGCCGCCTCCTCGCGGAGGGTTCGGAGATCCTCCACCCGGACTTCCTGCTCCATGGCGGCGATCACCGCTCCGCGCCGCCGCCAGACCGTCCCGCGATCGGGCTCCAGCTCCCCGGTCAACAGCCGGAACAGGGTGGTCTTCCCGGCGCCGTTCCGGCCCACCATGGCCGCCCGGGTGGTGTCCTGGATCTGCCAGTGCACGCCTTCCAGGACGTCGTTCGAGCCGTAGCCCTTGGACACTTCGCTGAGTTGGGCGATCAACATGACTTGGAGCTTCCGCGGTGAGGGTAAAACGCGAACCATCATAACCGACGGGGGACGGGGGCGGGAGCCGGTTCCTCGAAGGAGGCCGGCCGGGGGGTCAGGAGCGCTCGACGGTTCGGGGGGACGCTTCCGGGGAAGGCCCGGCCTCGGACCCCTCGGCCCGGGGGGGCGGGTCGGTGTCTCCGCCCGGGGAGCGACGCCTTCCGGTGGGTTCGACGTAGGGCAGGAAGACGGTGAAGGTCGTCCCCTTGCCGGGAACGCTGGTCGCTTCGATGTGGCCCCGGCTCTGCTTCACGATGCCGTACACCGTGGAGAGCCCGAGTCCGGTCCCCTTTCCCTCCTCCTTGGTGGTGAAGAAGGGCTCGAAGATCCGACCCATGATCTGCGGATCGATGCCGGTGCCGCTGTCCGACACCTCGAGGGTCTCGTAGCGACCGGGGGCCAGCTCGTGGGCTTCCGCCGCGTTCCCGTCGAGGCGCCGGCTTCCCACCGCGATGCTGAGCCGGCCCCCGTCGGGCATGGCGTCGTGGGCGTTGACCGCGAGGTTCATGAGAACCTGGTCGATCTGGTTCCGGTCGGCGCGGACCCAGCCCGCCTCCGGCTGATGCTGGATGTCCAGCCGGATGTCCCGGCCCAGAAGCCGGGCCAGAAGCCCTTCCAGGTCCGCCACCGTCGAGTTGAGGTTCAGGGACTCGGGTTGGAGCGGCTGGCGACGGCTGAAAGCCAGGAGCTGGCGGGTGAGCCCCGCGCCTCGCTCCACCGCGTAATCGATTTCGGCCAGGTTCTGGCGGCCGGGATGGTCCTCCCCGACCTTCCTTCGCAGGAGACGGCTGTTGCCGCCGATGGCGGTGAGGAGATTGTTGAAGTCATGGGCCACGCCTCCGGCCAGCCGTCCGACCGCCTCGAGCTTCTGGACCTGCCGGAACTGGGCCTCCAGGAGCTTCACCTGGGTGATGTCGGAAATGAACCCCTCGATCGCCTCGAGCCGTCCCTCATCGTCGAAGACCCCCCGACCCTGCTCCAGGACCCACTTGATGCCTCCCGAAGCGTCGGTGAGGCGGTAGACCAGTTGGAAGGGCTCGCGCCGGCTCAGGGCGTCCTGGACCCGGTCCCGCACCATGCCCCGGTCTTCGGGGTACACCAGGTCTCCGAAAGAGACCTCACGGTTTCCGATCAGGCGGTCGGGCTCGTATCCGGTGACGGCCAGCGTCCCCTGGCTGGCGAATTCCATGGTCCAGTCCGGGTCGTTGGCGCAGCGATAGGCCATGCCGGACAGGTTGCTGAGCAGGGTGGCCAGGCGGCGGTTCTGCTCCCGCAACGCAGCCCGCGAGGCCTCGGCGCGCTGGAACAACCGATCCAGCACCAGGTAGAGGATGCACCCGGTGACCACGACGTAGCCCAATCCCTTGAAGGTCTGAAGGCGGGTCAGGACGCCGGGCGAGGCAGCCAGATGCTCCAGGAACCTGTCCGAGAACAGGATCCACAACGCGGCGACGATGACATAGAGCCCGGCCACCTGAAGGGCCGGCCTCAACCGTTTGGATGCTCGGGTCATGACCTCACCGGCGGCCCTGAGGGGTGGGCCGCGGCACGCTGGAACCTCGAATGAAGTCGAAAGGACCGGAAATCTCGCGTGCTGGTGCGTACGTGGTGTGGATCGAATTCCAGCCCCGACCTGAAGATCGGCCTCAGGTCGAACCAACCTTAGATTCCAACCTGATCGGATTCTAGCAGGTCTGGTTGGGCACCCCCTCGAACTTGCCGC
>CAYRIJ010000244.1:0-5879 GCA_964424285.1 uncultured bacterium | reverse complement strand
CGGGTAACGGGGACGCGAACCTGGATGCGAGCGAGTACGCGCTCTATCCGCTTGCCGCCACGACGGCGGTCGGACCGGGCGCGGGCCCGGCGGGGCCGGCCCTGCGCGCCGCGCCCAATCCCTTCGGGGCGTCGACGGTGATCTCCTTCGATCTCCCCCGTCGGGAACGGGTGACCCTCAAGGTGTACGACCTCCAGGGGCGCGAGGTGGCGACCCTGGCCGACGGCCGGATGGAACCCGGGCCGCACACGGTCCGTTTCGCGGGCGGGGACCTTCCCGGAGGCATCTACTTCTACCGGCTCCGGGCCGGCGGGCTCACCGCGTCGCGGCGACTGGTGCGGATTCGCTGACCCGGTCGGGGGCCGGGTCGGGGCGGTAAGGGTGAAGTTCGGGAAAGGAACCCATGTCCGAGTCCCTGGGAACCGGGAAGCGGCTCGTCTGGCTGACCCTCTTCGGCGCCGCCTTCGGCATCGTCGAGGGTGCGGTGGTGGTCTACCTCCGCCGGCTCTACTATCCCCAAGGCTTCGGCTTCCCGCTCGCCCTCCCCGCCGTCCCCCTTCTCGAGCTGGAGCTGGTTCGCGAGGCGGCGACCCTGGTCATGCTGCTGGCGGTGGCGGTCCTCGCCGAACGCAAGCCCTGGGCGCGTTTCGGGGCCTTCGCCTTTCTCTTCGGAGTCTGGGATCTCGTCTTCTACCTGGTGCTCCGGATCGCGGTGGGCTGGCCGCCCTCGCTCCTCACCTGGGATATCCTCTTCCTGATCCCCGCCCCGTGGACCGGGCCCGTCCTCTCCGCCGCCCTCGTCGCCGCGTCCCTGGTGGTGGCGGGGGCGTGGATGATCGCGCGGGTGAACCGCGGGGTCGCGCCGCGGACCAACCGGTGGGTCTGGCTCATCGCCCTGGCGTCCCTGGCGCTTCTCCTCGGGTCGTTCCTCGCCAACCAGGGCCCGGCTCGCGCCTCGGGCATGCACGGGGGCTTTCCCTGGGTCGTCTTTGGAGCCGGGCTCGCTCTCGGGTGGTTGGGTTTCGGGCTCGCGTTCTTCGGGCCGGCGCGACGGGATGCGGCCGGGACCGGGACCGCATGAGTCTCTCACGAGTCGTTGGGATCTGAGCGCGAGTCCCTCCCTGCGGAGCAACTCCTTTTCATGCGATCCGGGATTTGGGGGAACTTCCAGCCCCGGGGGCGGGGCGTCGATCCGTGGATCCCACGAAAACTACTGAATCTGTCAGCTTGTCTTACGTTTCATCCCCGTCCCGGCCAGGACGCCCGGTCGTGAGTCGATCGCTTTGAACATGAATCCAACCGGTGGAGGCAACTCTCTTTCACCGGCCGGGGCCGGCGGGGCGCTTCAACGGGAAGCGAAGCCCTTCGGGACTCCCGGGCGGCGGGGTCTACCCGAGGGGGGCCGGCGGGGCGCCGAGGATCCACAAGAGTTCGGCCAGGATCATGGCGGTGGCCCCCCAGAGCTTCTCACCTTCGACGTCGAAATACGGCACCCGGGCCTCGCGACCGGCCAGCGTCCGTTCCTCGACGTGGAGGCGTCCCGGGTCGGTGAGGTCGGTCAGCGGCACCTCGAGCACCCGCTCCACCTCCCGGGGGCTCAGGGTGAGCTTCGGCAGTTCGCGCACGGTGCCCACGAAGGGATGGAGCACGAAGCCGCTCACCGGGATGAACACCGCCGACAAGGACCCCAGGACGTTCACCCGCTCCGGGAGCAGGCCCACCTCTTCCTTGGCTTCCCGGAGCGCGGCGGTGCGAAGGCTCTCCTGGTCTTCCACCAGCCCTCCCGGGAGGGAGATCTGGCCGCGGTGGTTGGGGAGGTCGCGGCTCCGGACGGTGAGGAGCACATGCACGGCCCGCTCCACCGGGTAGAGGAGGAGGAGGGCGGCGGCGGGGCGGCCCCGGGTGGGGGTCGCGGGGGGGATCGGGGCCGGGCGCGGGCTCGGGGCCATCCGCGACTGGGCTCGAGGCCCCGGCAAGGGGCCGCGCAAGGCATCGGCCAGATGATCGACGACCACCCGGAGCGTCCAGCGTTCCGGGGGCAGGTTCCCCGCGAGCATCCGGGAAGCATATCGGATTCCGGGTCGTGGCAGGTCGTCGAAGCGCCGATCCGGTGGGATCGACCGGGGCCGGCGCTTCCCGGCCCGCGGGGCGGGTCCGTTCCTTCCGCGGAGCCCGACGTGGCGGCTTTGCGGTCCGTTCCTGTATCGTCTTCGTCCCCGGCTCGGGCGATCCCGGCGGCCGCGTTTCCCGCGGGTCGCGATCGGGGCCGCGGGCGACGGGAATTCTTCGAGGGGGGAGCATGGAACGGGACTCGCTTTCCTGGGTCGAGATCGAGCCGGAGGCCCCGGCCGCGCGGAGCGTGGTCTGGCTTCACGGCCTCGGGGCCGACGGCCACGACTTCGAGCCGATCGTGCCGCACCTCGGGCTCGACCCGGCGCTGGGCGTCCGGTTCGTCTTCCCCCACGCCCCCCGGATCCCGGTGACGCTCAACATGGGGATGGTCATGCCGGCCTGGTACGACATCCGGACTCCGGATCTCCGCCGCGAACCCGATCAGGCCGGGGTGGAGCGTTCGGCCGCCGCGGTCCGCCGGCTCCTCGAGGGGGAAGAGGCGCGCGGGGTGCCGCCGGAGCGGATCGTCCTGGCCGGGTTCTCCCAGGGCGGAGCGATCGCGCTCTACCTGGGGCTCCGCTACCCCAAGACCCTGGCCGGGATCCTGGCCCTCTCCACCTACCTGGTGGGGGAGGATACCCTCGGCGCCGAGGCCTCGGAAGCGAACCGCGCCACGCCGGTGTTCCAGGGCCACGGCACCTTCGACCCCATGGTGCCGATGGAACGGGGGAAGGCCGCCCACCAGCGATTGGTGGAGCTGGGGTACGATGCGGTCTGGCGGAGCTACCCCATGGAGCACCAGGTCGACGCCGAGGAGATCCAGGACGTCGGCCGCTGGCTGGGTGAGGTCCTCACCCGGTTCCCCGAACCCGGGGCGGCCCCACCGGAATAACGCAACCCGGGGCTGCCGGACGCGTAGTTTCCCCCAGGAGAGGGTTGTCCGCCCGCCGGTTCGCACGGACCCGGCGCGCCCGGAGTGGATCGCCGGGCGGCGGAGCCCGGTTCGGAGCCGCCGGAGGGGCGGAACCGGAAACGAGGAGTGAGATGTCCCAACCGACGCTGGTGGCGCTTCGCGCCTACCTCGCCCCGATGCCGTCCTTCCGGGGACTCCGGCTGGGGCTCGGGGTCGGCGCTCTCGCCTTCGGCCTGATCGGCCTCGCCTTCCTCCTGGAGCGCCTTGTCCCGAGCATGTTCGGGAACCTCCTCCGCTCCCTCCAGCTCGTGGCGATCGTTCCCGGGATCCCCCTGACCGCGATCCTGGTGAGCGAGATGTCGCTGGGGGACGGGATCCGGCAGCGAACGCTTCTCTACGCGCTCCTGAGCCCGGTGTCCCGCTCCACCCTGGCCGTGGTGCGAACCGTGACCACCGCCCTCCTCCTCACCGCGGGCGGGTTGATCGTGGTCACGGTGATCCGGGTCCTGGACGGCATGCCGCTGGGGCCCCTCCCCCGGGAATACCTGGCCGTCCTCATGGGATCGCTGGCCTACACCGCCCTCTTCGGCTTCTTCCACCTGGCCTTCCGGCGCGGCCTCATCGTCGGGCTGGTCTACTACTTTCTCCTGGATCAACCCCTGGCCCAGCTCCCCTTCGCCCTCCGGCGGCTCTCCCCCTCGTATCACCTCTCCGTCCTGGCCGATCGCGTCATCGACATGCGCCTTCCGCTCTCGGTCCCGCTCCCCCAGACCTCGACCGCGGTCGCGGCCGCGGTGCTCCTGGGGATCGGCGCGATCTTCCTGGCCGCCACCGTCCTGGTCTTCAACCGGAAGAGTCTGGGGGAACTGTGCTGAGACGGCGGACCCGGGGGGGCCGGCGATGAGCGGGCCCTGGATCGAGCTGGAGAACGTGAACCTCTACCGGGGCGGGCGACCGGTGCTCCAGGGGATCACCGCATCCATGGCCGGCCGGGCGGTGGGGCTGGTGGGAGCGAACGGCGCCGGCAAGTCGACCTTGATCGGCGCGCTCCTGGGGGTGCTTCGTCCCCGAAGCGGGCGGATCCGGGTCCTGGGACTCGACCTTCCCCGGAGCGCCATGGAGGTCCGGGCGCGGGCGGGGGTCATGGCCGAACAGGCGGGGATCTTCCCCGGGGGGTCGGGAGTGGATGCGGTGGTGTTCGCGGGCATGCTCTCCGGGCTCTCGCGGCGGGAAGCGCTTCGGCGCGCCCATCGAGCCCTCGACGCCCTCGACGTGGGGGAGGAGCGCTACCGCGCCACGCGGGGCTACTCCACCGGCATGCGCCAGCGGACGAAGCTGGCCATGAGCCTGGTCCACGATCCCGAGGTCCTGATCCTGGACGAGCCGACGGTGGGGCTCGATCCCCCCGGCCGGGCCCAGCTCCTGAACCTCATCCGCGATCTCCGCGACGAGGGCCGCCGGATCCTGGTCAGCACCCACATCCTCCACGACGCCGAGTACCTCTGCGACGAGCTCCTGCTGCTGGAGGGGGGGGCGGTGGCCTACTACGGCTCGGTGACCGGGATCCTGGGGCCGGAGTCCGAGGTGCTGGTGGCCGAGGGCTCGGGATTCGATCCGGCCCTGGTCGCCCGGCTCACCGCCTCGGGGGTGCGGACCGAAGCGCGCGGAGACGGACGGCTGGTGTTGAGGCCGGCGACCGACGCCGAACTCCTGACCTTCTGGCGGGTGGTGACCGAGAGCGGGGCCGAGGTGCGCCACCTGGGTCGCGAGATCCCCACCCTCGAGGACGCGGTGGTGGGCGTGATGGAGAAGACCGGTGGCCGCTGAACGCCGCGCCCCCTCGCACTGGCACGTGATCCGCTCCATCGCGCGACGGGAGCTGGGAATCGCGTCGC
Organism: uncultured bacterium; assembly: GCA_964424285.1. Classification (GTDB taxonomy): domain Bacteria; phylum Eisenbacteria; class RBG-16-71-46; order JABDJR01; family JABDJR01; genus CAVSKL01. Next base: position 959 of record CAYRIJ010000244.1, on the reverse strand, counting down.
GGCGGAAGCTGGTGCGCCTGCTCTTCCTGTTCAGCGCCCTTCCCCCCCTGGTGATGGGGGTGATCCTGGTGGTCCGGGTCATGGCGGAATCGGCCACCGGAACCGACCTGGGCTGGGATCCCGTGCTGCGGTTCCTCTTCATCCAGGCCATGCCGGTCGCGCTCCTGGCCCTCGGGCTCGGGACCCCGCTGGTGGCCCGGGACCGCTCCGAGGACGTCCTCTACCTCTATGCCGTCCGCCCGGTCATGCCCTGGCACTACACCCTGGGAAAGATGATGGCGGTGGCGCTTCCGACCTTCGGGCTCCTGGTGGTGCCGGGCTTTCTGATCGCGGTGCTCCGCCAGGGGGTGATGCCGGACAAGGTGGGGACCGGAGAGTCGGTGATCCTGGTGGCCAAGGTGGTGGTGGCGGCGCTGTTCATGGCCGCGGGCTACGCCGGGGTCTCGGTGGGGCCGAGCGCGGGCACCAAGCGCGCGCGCTGGGCGCTCCTCATCGCCGCGTTCTTCTTCGTGATCCCCGACAACGTGTTCCGCGCCATCTGGGGCTCGGACGCCTACGCGGTGGGTCCGGCCGAGGCGGCCCAGGCCCTGATGGGGTTCCTCTTCGGCGACTCGGGGCTTCTGCGGGGGGCGCTGGCCGCCCTGGCGCTCTCCCTCTACGCGGCGGCCGGAGCCCTGGTCACCATGCGCGCGGTGCGCCGGGAGATGATCCCGTGAGCGGGGACGTGGAGTCCGTCCGCGGCGGCGCGACGGTTCCGGAGAGCGCCGCCTCCGCCGGCGCGCCGGTGGAGCTTCGCGGGGTGAGCGTTTTCTACGGCGAGGTGGTGGGTCTCAGCAACGTGACCCTCCGCCTGGCTCCCGGAATCACCGGCATCGTGGGGCCGAACGGGAGCGGGAAGTCCACCCTCATGCGGGTCCTGACCGGTCTGGTGGCCCCGGTCGAGGGCACGGTCCGGGTGC
>CAYRIJ010000243.1:4634-5935 GCA_964424285.1 uncultured bacterium | reverse complement strand
GCCGCGGGAACCATCCGGGCGCAGGGGGCGGCCGGCTCCAACGCTCTCCACCTCGGCTCGCTGGTGACGGGGGCCATCCTCTTTCGGGAAATGATGGCGCCAGGGTCCCGGGTGCAGGCAATCCTTCGCGGCGTCGATGGTAGAAGCACTCTCGTCGCCGACTCCAGCCCGAGTGGCGACGTGCGCCGTTCAGCGTCGAGGCGTCTTCCCGGCCCGACCGAACTCGAGCGGTGCAAACGCGCGAGGTCGTTGCGGCGTCCTGGAGGCCGCGTCGCTCCTCAGATCACCACCCCCCGAAGCGCGCTCGACTTGATCAACAGATGCACCTCGCGCCCCGGGGCGATCCCCAGGTCCTCAATCGAGCGCCGGGTGACCTCGGCCCAGATCACCGGGCCGGCGTTCACCGCCACCAGGACGTGGGCTCCCGCCGGCCGAAGCTCGAGCACCCGGCCGGGAAGCGCGTTCCGGGCGCTGGTGACCGGGGACCCGCCCACCGCGACCAGTACGTCCTCGGCGCCGACGGTCACGTAGGCCTCGGAACCCACGCGCGCCGTGGGCAGGGACAGCTCCAGCCGCGCCCCCCCGCACGCGACCACCGCCCGCCCTTCCAGGGTTTCGATCACCTTCCCGGGAAGGGTGGTCTCCACCGGCCCGGCCTCGGTCCCGTCCAGGGCCGCCCCCATGAGTTCCTCGGGCGGGCCGAACGCGGCCAGGGCCCCGCGCCGGAGCACCGCCATTTCCTCGACCAGGGCCAGAAAATCCGAGAAGACATGGCTCACCAGGAGCACCCGGACGTCCATGGTCTCGCGGAGCCGGAGGAGATAGGCCAGCACCCGGCGGCGGAGATCGGGATCGAGACCGGTCATGGGCTCGTCCAGGAGCAGGAGCCGGGGCTTCACCAGGAGGGCCCGGGCCACCGCCACCAGCCGGGCCTGGCCCCCCGAGATCGCGTCCACCGAGCGCGGGAGGAGCGGCTCGAGATCGAACAGGTGCACCACCTCGTCGAACCCCGGTCCGGAAACCGTGCGGGGAGGGCGGGCAAACTCGAGGTTCTCGCGCACGCTCAGGTGGGGAAAGAGCCGGCCCTCCTGGAAGACCATTCCCACCCGCCGCTGCTCGGGGGGGAGGTTCAGGTTCCGCGCCGAATCGAACAGCACGGTTCCGCCGATCTCGACGTGGCCGCGGAGCGGGGTCAGGAGCCCGGCCAGGGCCATGAGCACGGTGGTCTTGCCGCTTCCCGAGGGGCCGAACAGCCCGCTCACCCGGGCCCCGGTCTCGAAGGCCACCGTCACCGGGAACGA
>CAYRIJ010000243.1:0-4534 GCA_964424285.1 uncultured bacterium | reverse complement strand
CGAACAGCCCGCTCACCCGGGCCCCGGTCTCGAAGGCCACCGTCACCGGGAACGAGCCACGGCGTAGCTCCAGGTCGATGCGGATCACCGCGCCCGCCTTTCAGAAGGCCGGGCGGTGGCGTACCCGCCCGGGCCAGAAATCATGGGGGTGCGCGCCGCCCGCCTCACCGCGCCCACCTCCGCCCCCGCCGGCCGAACCACTCGGTGCCGAGGAGCGCGGCCAGGGAGAGGGCGACGGAGATGAGCGCCAGCCGGCCGATCGCGGCCTCCCCCCCGGGGATCGCAGCCTGGCGATAGATCTCCAGGGCGAGGGTCCGGGTGCCGGCCACGTTGGGGGCCACCATGACCGTGGCCCCGAACTCGCCCAGCCCGCGGGCGAAGGCCAGGAGGCCTCCGGCCACGATCCCCGGCCGCGCCAACGGCAACGTCACCCGCCAGAAGGTCCGCCAGGGGCCCGCCCCCAGGGTGCGGGCGGCGGACTCCAGCCCGGGATCCACCCCCTCGAAGGTGAGGCGAACCGCGCGAACCAGGAGCGGAAGCCCGACCATCGCCGCGGCCAGGGCCATTCCCACCCAGGTGAACACCACCTGGATGCCGAGGACGTCCCAGAGAAACCGCCCCACCCAGCCGTTCCGGCCGAACACCACCAGGAGCAGGTAGCCGGTCACCACCGGGGGGAGCACCAGGGGAAGGAAGACCACCGCTTCGAGCGCGGCCTTGCCGAAGAACCGGCGCCGGGCGAGGAGCCAGCCCAGGGCCACGCCCACCGGGAGCGCCACCACCAGGGCCGCCCCGGCCACGAGCGCCGACATGCGGAGCGCCGACCATTCGGCGGGGGTGAGGATCACCTTTCGATCGTCCGGTTCATGGCCGGGACCGGCCGGCGGGGATCACCCGGCCCCCTCGAACCCGTACCCGGTGAAGATCTCCTTTCCCTTCGGACCGGTCAGAAAATCCAGGAAGGCCTTCGCCTCCGCCGCGTGATGGGCGTGCTTCAGCACCGCGGCCGTGTAGACGATCGGATCGTGGGTGTTCGGGCCGAGCCGGGCCACGATCCGGATCTTCTCGCTCAACAGGGCGTCGGTCCCGTAGACGATCCCCGCGTCGACCTCGCCCCGCTCCACCAGGGCCAGGGCGGCGCGAACGTCGGGGGTCTCGACCAATCGGCCCTGGGCGTCCTTCCACAGGTAGAGATTCTTGAGCGCCTGCTCGGCGTAGCGCCCGGCGGGGACCGATTCGGGGTCGCCGATGGCGAGCTTCCGGAAGTCGCTCACCGTGGTGAACCCCTTGTCCAGCACCCGGGAGTTCTTGGGCACCACCAGAACCAGGGAATTCAAGGCCAGGGTCCGGGCGGTTCCCTCCTCGATCAGTCCCTTCGTCTTCAGCTCCTCCACCCAGCGGGGATCGGCGGAGGCGTACAGATCGGCGGGGGCGCCGTTCTCGATCTGCACCGCCAAGGCCCCGGAGCCCCCCGGGCGGACGTCCACCGGTCCCCCTCCCGTCTTCGCGTACTCCCGCGCCGCCCGCTCCATCACGTCCACCAGGGATGCGGCGACGTAGGCGGTGACGGGTCCGGGGGTGGAGGTGCAGGCGAGGCCGGAGGCCAGGACGGCCAGGAGAAGGGGGAGGAGGATCGCTGGCCAGGGACCGCCCGGCGGTCGAAGAAACGGTCCCGGCCGCGCCGGCCGGTGCGTCATTTCGAAGCCTTCTTGCTCGCTTTCTTGGTTGCGCTCTTCTTGCGAGCCGTCTTCTTGCGTGCCGTCTTCGCCGCGGTCTTCTTCCGGCCGGCGGTGCCGGCCGTCCCCCCCGACTTCTTCCGTGTGGTCTTCTTCCGGGCCGGCCCGCGGGCCCGTCGTTCCTGGATCAGGTGGACCGCCTGCTCCAGGTTCACGCTCTCCGGGTCGGTTCCCCGCGGTATCGAGGCGTTGGTGGCGCCGTCGGTGACGTAGGGCCCGAACCGCCCCTCCATGAGCTTCACCTCCGCCCCGTCCAGGTCGGGCGCGGCTCCGAGCACCTTCAGGGGCTCCGATCCCCGCCGCCGGCCCTTCTTGGGCTGGGCCAGGATGTGGAGCGCCTCCTCCAGGGTCACGGTGAAGATCTGCTCTTCCTGCTCCAGGCTCCGGGTGTCCTTTCCCCGCTTCAAATACGGCCCGAACCGGCCGTAGGCCACCAGCACGTCCTCGCCGTTCTCGTCCTGCCCCACCACCCGGGGGAGGCTCAGGAGCTTGAGCGCGGTCGCCAGGTCCACCGACTCGGTGGTCATGGTCTTGAGGAGGGACTGGGTCTTGGGCTTCTTCTTCCCTTCGGCCTCGCCGAGCTGGACGTAGGGTCCGAAGCGCCCGTCCCGCACCGTGACCTCGGCCCCGGTGTCGGGATCGCTCCCCAGAACCCGCGGTCCCTGCTGGGCGGTGGCGAGCAGTTCCTTGGCCCGTTCCAGGGTCAGCTCATCCGGAGGCGTCCCGTCGGGGATCGGCGAGGTGTCCTCGCCCCGCTGGAGGAACGGACCGTAGCGGCCGACCCGGACCGCCACCTCGCGACCCTCCTCGTCCTTCCCGAGGGCGATGGTGCAGATCGCGCGCGGATCGATCTTCTCCACCTTCAGCTCGAGCTGGGGCTTCAATCCCATCTGGCCGTTTCCGAAGTAGAAGTTCTTCAGGTAGGGGAGCGACTCCGCCTCCCCCCGGGAGATGGCGTCGAGGTCGTCCTCCATCCGCGCGGTGAAGCCCGCGTCCACCAGCTCGGGGAAGTGGTTCTCCAGGAGGTTCACCACCGCGAAGGCGAGCCAGGTGGGGACCAGGGCCGAGCCCTTCTTGAAGGTGTACTCCCGGCGCTGGATGGTGTCGATGATGCTGGCGTAGGTGCTGGGGCGTCCGATCCCGTTCGCTTCCAGCTCCTTCACCAGCGAGGCCTCGGTGAAGCGGGCCGGAGGCTGGGTCCGGTGCTCCTTCGGTTCGAGCCCGCGACAGGTCAGGGGATCCCCTTCCTTCATGTCGGGGAGGATGCTCTCCTGCTCGGCCAGGTCCGCCTGGGGATCGTCCGAGCCCTCGACGTACACCCGGAGGAACCCGGGGAAGTCGATGACCTTCCCCGAAGCCTGGAACACCGCGTCGTCGGCGGCCAGGCGCACGGTCATCCGCCGCCCCCGGGCCTCCGCCATCTGGCCGGCCAGGGTGCGCATCCAGATGAGCTCGTAGAGCTTGAACTCCTCGGCGGTGAGCTCCCCCTTGATCGAGGCGGGGGTCCGGAAATGGTCCCCGGCCGGGCGGATGGCCTCGTGGGCCTCCTGGGCGTTCTTGACCTTGGTCTTGAACTGGCGGGGGGACTTGGACAGGTAGCTCTCGTCGTAGAGCGCGGTCACCGCCCGGCGGGCCGCGCCGATGGCCTGCTCCGAAAGGGTGGTGGAGTCGGTCCGCATGTAGGTGATGTAGCCGTTCTCGTAGAGGCGCTGGGCCACCTGCATGGTGCGACGGGCCGAGTAGCGGAGCTTCCGCGCCCCCTCCTGCTGGAGGGTGCTGGTGGTGAAGGGGGCGGGGGGGGTCTGCACGAATCCCTTGGTCTCGGTTTCGGTGACCCGCCACGAGGCCTCGGTGAGCGATTCCGCCAGGCTGCGGGCCCGCGCCTCGTCCACCAGGACCGCGTCGGCGTTGGCCAGCCGGCCGGTTTCCGGATCGAAGTCCTTTCCGGTGGCCACCCGGCTCCCGCCCAGGGACACCAGGCGCGCCCCGAAATCCTTCCCCGCCGCGGTGCGGAAGGTTCCGTCGAGATCCCAGTACACGCTCTCCCGGAACCGCATCCGCGCGCGCTCCCGGATCACGATCATCCGGATGGCCACGCTCTGGACCCGGCCGGCCGAGAGCCGCGGCCCGATCTTCTTCCACAAGAGCGGCGAGACCTCGTAGCCGAAGAGCCGGTCCAGGATCCGCCGGGTTTCCTGGGCCGACACCAGCCGCTGGTCGATGGGGCGGGTGTGGTCGAGGGCGCCCTGGATGGCCTCGCGGGTGATCTCGTGAAAGACGAGCCGCCGGTAGGGCACCTTGGGCTTCAAGAGCTCCACCAGGTGCCAGGAAATCGCCTCCCCCTCGCGGTCCTCGTCGGTGGCCAGCAGCAGCTCGTCGGCTCCCTTGAGCGCGGCCTTCAGCTCGCTCACCTTCTTCTTCTTCTCGGAGGGGACCACGTAGAGGGGCTCGAAGTCGTTCTCCACGTTGACCCCGAGCCGGGCCCAGGGCTCCTTCTTGAGGCCGGCGGGGATCTGCGCCGCGTTCCCCGGGAGGTCCCGGATGTGGCCGATGCTGGAATCGACGATGAAGTCCTTCCCCAGGTACCGCGATATGGTGCGGGCTTTGGCCGGGGACTCCACGATGACAAGGCGCTTCGGCATGACGGGCTCTCCAAGGTGCGCGACCCAAAGGCAGGGGTGGATTGTATAGGGGATCGACGCCCGGATTGCAAGAAGCTCGAAAGAGTCCGTGTAAGATATTGTGTCTGATTCGTTTAGCGATTTGGCGCGCTTCCCCGAGGGTCTCCCGATCCGGCG
>CAYRIJ010000242.1:0-5955 GCA_964424285.1 uncultured bacterium | reverse complement strand
CGTTCCGTCGCTCGCTCTTCCGGCGCGATGGGACCCGCTTCGCTCCCATCGCGCCTCCGGAGGCGCGCCTCGCCCGAAGAGGCGCCGCCCCCTCGACCGCGCGTGAAGAGCCGGGGGCCTACCTGGAGTCCGCCCGGAGCGAGAGCGCGTAGGCCCGGATCATCCAGCCCAACAGTCCCAGCGCGATCACGAAACACACCGCGAAGATCGCGAACACCGACCACTGGGGCCTGATCGGGATCGACGACGGGCTGAACACCCCGTCGAGCACCACCAGGCGGAGAACGTGGCGGTTCAGGACCATGGCGAACAGCGATACTCCGAGCATCGTCCCGGAAACGACCCATCGCCGCCGGAAGAAGAAGTGCGCCGACCCCAAGGAGAGAAGGATCGCCCCCAGGACCAGCCAGATCCCGGGGGAGCGCATGTAGGGGAGCAGGTGGTCGCCCAGGGTGGCGATGTAGGCCAGCCCCAGGAGCATGGTGAGCACCATGCCTCCCAGGAACGCGGTCCGGCCCAGGCGGAAGGCCGGCTCCTCGTTCCGGCCCACGAGGCCGATCATGAACCCGCCCACGGTGATCGCCCCCGACACCATGTGGAGCCAGCGGAACCCCCAGAGCCCCACCGCCCCGTTCACCGCCCAGCCCGAGGGGTCCCCGGCGTAGATCGCCCGGTAGAGATCCGGCCGCTCGGTCATCGAGAAGACCGAGCTGTAGACCAGCGATACGTAGAGCAGCCCCAGGACGGCCACGCCCAGGAAGAGCTTCGGCCGCCGGGCCGAGGCCGCGGCGTAGACCAGGTAGTAGGCCAGGATGACCGCGGCGATGACCAGGAGCCACCACCAGGCGCTGGCGATCGACGCCGCGTAGAACTGGCGGTGATAGACGAGCTGGACGAAGAGGAGCGGGGCCACCCCCAGGGTCACCATCGCGGCCATGACCGAGGGGAAGAGCCGCACGAACCGCCGGACCGTCGGGCTTTCCCATTTCCCCGGCATCCGGCCGAAGAGCACCAGGATCACCCCGCCCAGAACGAAGTTCATGGCGATCAGGTGGAGCCCCAGGGTCAGCACGTGAAGCGCGGTGATGAGCCAGACGGGGGCGGGCAGGAAGTTGTAGTCGGGGAGATTCATTTCGAGGCACCTCCCGCCGGTAGAGAGACCAGGTACTCGATCAGCGCCTCGCGTTCGGCCGGGTCGCCGGTGAAGGCGGGCATCTCGGGGGCGATGTCCCCGGCCATGTCCAGGATGTCGCCCAGGTCGGCGGCCGAGACCCCCACCAGGGAGGCCGACTTGTCGTTGTAGCCGCCGATCTCGTGGCAGCGCCCGCAGCGGATCCCGTAGACCTTTCGTCCCAGCGCGACCCCGCTCAGCCCGTAGACGTCCTCGAGCGGCCGGTGGTCGATGTGGGCCCAGATGGTGTCGGCGATCAGGCGCGCCTCCTCGTCGGTGCCCAGGAACGGCGGCATGTTCCCCTTCATCGCGCCGGTTCCCTTCACCAGCCCCGCGATGAACGCCGCGTCGGTCCCGTCGAAGGCGGGACGCAGCGCCCGGTAGCCGTCCAGGGTGTGGCAGCTTCGGCAGGCGTGGCGGAAGAGGTCCGCCCCGTCGTCTCCGGTCCGGAACTCGATGTGGGCGAGAAGCCCGTCGGTCCGGTAGACGTCCGCCTTCGAGACCTCGGTGGCGTTTCCGTACATGTAGCCGCTCACCACGTAGGGTTTGCGGATCGACTCCCGCATCCACTCGAACCGGCTGAAGTAGCCGAGCGCCAGGACCAGGATCACCGCGGCGATGACCGGGTGGAGCCGTTTGGGGAAGAGGAGGCCGAAGACCACCAGCGCGGCGGCCAAGCCCGCCGCCCACCAGAGCGACGCGTCCAGATCGGCCACCGGTCCGGGCATGGCGGCCAGGGCCTCGGTGGTGATCGCGGCGGGGATGGCCTTCCAGTACCAGGCGAAGGACGGGGCCATGATCAGGAGCCCCCCCAGGGCCCAGCCCGCGTTCGATCGCACCAGCCGCCGCTTGAGCGCTTCGGGCCGGCAGGTGGAGGCGATGAACGCGGCGAAGGCCCCGCCCAGCATGACGCACACCCCGGTCCGGAACGCCAGCGAGGGCCAGTAGGTCGGGTTGAAGAACCCGTCCCAGAACGATCCGGTCTGAAGCCAGCGCCCCGGGGTGAGCATGAAGGCCACGATGCCGTTGATGACCACCAGGGAGAGCCACGCCGCCCCGAAGTAGATCCAGCCCACCGCGAGGTGGCGCCGGGCGGACAGGGTCCGCCAGCCGTAGTAGTAGATGAGCGCGGCGGCGATCTCCACCAGGAAGAAGGTCCACTCGATGGCCCACCCCCACACGAAGTTGTGGATCAGGACCTCGGTGGCCGCCGGGTTCAAGAGCCCGATGATGAACCAGATCCCCACCCCGGTCAGCGCCCCCAGAACCAGCGTGGTCAGCGCGAAGAACTTGCTCAACCGCCGGAGGAAGTTCAGCCGGTCCTCATCCGCCGTCCGGCGGGCCCGCGTTTCCATCACCACCAGGTACAGGCCGCCGCCGATGGCGAAGTGGGAGATGAAGACATGCAGGACGGCGATGGTCCCCATCAGCGCGCCGTACCCGATCCCGACGTCCCAGAACGGATAACCCATACGGACCTCCCCTCACGACTCAAGGCCTTCGATGCCGCCGTAGGATTTCATAGCACAGGTTCCCCGCACCGTCTGTACCCTCTAAAATCGATGAGACTTATCCGGTATCGACGGGCCGCAGGTGCTACTCTCATCCTCCCGCAACCCATCTGGAGAAACCATGGCGCGGATGTTCCCCGACACCCTGGACGGCAGGACCCCGACCCCGGGGGAGGCGCGGGTCTTCGCTCATCTGAAGCGCGCCCTTCCCGGTTCCGGGCACTGGGCGTGGTACGAGCCCACCCTGCGGGTGAAGCGCGGGAAGTCCCCCGAACCCGACTTCGTCCTGGTGGGACCGGGCTACGGGGTGATGGTGCTCGAGGTCAAGGACTGGGGGCGGGGGGCGGTGCGAAGCGCCGACGCCTCGACCATGACGGTGCGTGAGGCCGGGGGGCGCGAGGAGCGCCATACCCATCCCCTGAAGCAGGCCCAGCGCGCGGCCTACGTCCTGAAGGAGCGCTTCGAGAGCGTGCCCGGGCTCACCCACCCCGCCGGGAAGTACCAGGGGAAGAGCGTCGTGCCGGTGAACTGGGGGGTGGTCTACCCGAACCTCCGGCGCCGCGACCTGGACGAGCTGGAGCGGCGGGGGGTGCCGGTGCGGGTGGAGAGCTGCCTGGCCGCCGAGGATCTGGAGCGGGACGACGAGGAGGGGACGCGGCGGCTCCTGGGCGCGCTCGAGCGGATGGCCGGGGTGGCCTTCGCGTTCACCCTCGACGACCCGCGCCGCGACCGGATCCGGACCGCGATCGACCCCCCGCTCCACTTCTTCGATTTCCGCGAGCCGGGGGCGCCGAAACCGCCGTCGTCCTCCCCGGCGCCTCCGCCCGCCTCCCCCGAGGCCTCGGAGGGGCGGACCGAAGCGCCGCGGGTGACCCGGGCCCCGCTCCCCGAACTCTACGGCCACTGGCTCGACCGGAAGCAGGAGCGAATGGCCCGGGAGCTGGCCTCGCCCCGCACCCTGGTCTACGGCCCGGCGGGTTGCGGAAAGACCGTCTTCCTGACCGCGCGCGCCCAGTACTGGCTCGACCGCCGCCCCGAGTCCCGCGTGCTCTTCACCTGCTACAACGCGAGCCTGGCTTCGCACCTCCGGAACGTCTTCGCCCTGAAGGGGCTTCCCCCCGACGGGGAGCGGTTGACCGTGCTCCACTATCACGATCTGTGCGGCCACATTCTCGGCCGCGACGACATCCACGAGCGGCCGGAGGGTTTCTACGCCACGCTGGAGCCCAAGGTGCTCCAGGAGCTGGCCCGCCGGGACGACGTTCCGGCCTACGACCTGATCCTGGTGGACGAGGGCCAGGACTTCACCCGCCGCATGCTCGAGGTGCTGGTGCGGCTGGCCGCGCCGGGAGGCGAGATCACCGTGGTGTGCGATCCCGCCCAGGACATCTACGGGCGCTGGAGCGAGGACAACCTCGCCCCCTTCCGGAGCCACGGAACCGAGCGGCTGGTGGACTGCTATCGGAACACCGCGCCGATCTTCGCCCTGGCCCTGGCCGTGCTTTCCCCGGAGACCCGGGCCGCGATGGGCCTGGAGCGGTTGGAGCTGACCAAGCCCCAGGACCTGGGGCGGGACGGGCCGGCTCCGGAGCTGGTCGCCCTGGACGGGCTCGACGCCCTGGTGTCGGTGATCCACGAGGCGGTGCAGGAGTTCGACCGCGAGGGCCGCGACCTCTCCGAGCTGGCGGTGCTCTATCCCGGGCGCGAGTCGATCCCGAACTTCCCCGGCAGGCTCCGGCACTCCAGGTGGGTGGCCGCCGGCGATCCGCGGTTCACGATCGAGTCCGACGCCGGGGAACCGGCCGCGGACCCCACCCAGGGCACCCTGGTTCCCGACGACGATCGGGAGGGGGCGGCGGCCGCGGCGCGGCCGCACTTCGCCGAGGCCCTGGAGGCGGAGCTCCTGGCCCGGAACATCCCGGTGGAATGGGTGGCCCGGGACTTCGCCTCGAAGGCGGCCTACGACATCTCCCGGTCGCGCCTCACCCTGTCCACCATCCACAGCGCCAAGGGGATGGACTTCCACACCGTGATCCTCCTCGGGGCCGAGAGCCTCTCCACCCGCCCGGGCCGGGACCGGGAGCGCTCGGCGGCGCTCCTCTTCACCGGGGTGACCCGGGCCCGGGAGCGGCTGGTGATTCCGTACTTCCTGGACCGGGGCTGGGTGCCGGAAATCCGCGAGCGCCTGGACGCGATCGAGGGGGAGGCCGGGGCATGAGGCTCGTCCTGGCGGGCCTGGCGTTGGCGCTCGTGATCGGCGGCTGCGTCGGGGCCTCGGAGGAGGGGGCGTACCGGGGAACGGTGCCGGTGGTGGGGACGGAGGCGCTTCGGACGGAGCTGGCCGCTCCGGACCCCCCCATGCTGCTCGACGTCCGCACCCCCGGCGAGTACGGTGAGGGACACATCGCGGGGGCGGTGCTCGTTCCCCTCTACGCGCTCCCCGAGAAACTCGACGGCCTTCGCCGCTACACCCACCGCCGGATCGTGACCTATTGCGAGATCGGGGCGCGAAGCGAAGCCGCGGCGCGGATATTGATCGGCGAGGGCTTCGACCACGTGGAGAACTACCGGGCGGGAATGGCCGAGTGGCGGCGGACGGAGCCGGTGGAGCGGGGGGGACCCTGAGGGGGTGAAGCTCCACCCGGTAGAGCGGACTCCCCGGTTCCGGCGGCGTGAGCGGACGAAGCCCGAAGGGTGAATCCGGTGACCGCGCCCCCCGTGGTTCGCCGGGGAAATGGGGTGTAGGATTCGAGAGGCCGTGGAGCGTTTCGGACACGAAGGAGGACCATCCGGGCCGCCGGAGCCGCCCGGGAGGTTGCCGTGAGCCCCGATTCCAGACCTACCACCTTGGTCCTTGTTCTGGCGGGCATCGCCGTGACGTGGACGATCTTCCTCTGGGCGGGGTGCGGTTCGGACCGCGTCCGTCCGGTGGAAGAGTGCGTGCTCGGCGCGGATACCCTCTCCTTCGGTGGGATCTCATTGGGGGACACCCTCGTCCGGGAGGCCGTCGTCACCAACACCGGCCGCAACCCGCTGAACCTGATTGCCGCCCTGGAGAGCCCCGATTTCCGCCTCGTGCCCGGGGATTCGCTGCCGGTCTCCATGGCCCCGGGCGACACGGTTCGCCTTTCCGTCCGGTTCGCGCCCTCCTCGGTGGGAGCCAAGTCGGCGGAGATCCGGTTTTCGGGGCAGACCTGTCCCGCGGTGTCGGTGACCGGATCGGCGGTGGCCCCCCGAGACACCGTCGTCGCCGCGTTTCCCGTGGACCAACCC
>CAYRIJ010000241.1:0-5956 GCA_964424285.1 uncultured bacterium | reverse complement strand
CAAAAGACCGCCGAGTTCGCCGCCGCCCACTCCCTACGGGACTACGACGGCCCCTGCGCCCGCAACCACGGCCACAACTACCGGGTGGAGGTCGTGGTGCGCGGGGAGGAACTCGACGCCCAGCGCATGCTCCTGGACTTCGTCGCCCTGGACCGGGCGCTCGGACCCCTCATCGATCGCGTGGACCATCGGAACCTGAACCAGATCCCCCCCTTCGACGAGGTGAACCCCACCGCGGAGGCGGTGGCGGCCTGGTTTTACGGGGAACTCAAATCGAAGATCGCCGAAGCGAGCGGAGGACGGGCGGGGCTGGCGGCGGTGCGACTCTTCGAAACCCCGGATTCCTGTGTGACGTACAGCGAGGACGAGTAATCCCCAGGGGCCGCGGCGGTGACGCGCCGCGACCCTCCCCCAGCCCGGCGTCCCGAATCGCGTTCCAACCGGCCCGGCCGGGAGGGTAAACCATGTCGTTCCCGAAGCGCGTCCATGCCCTGAAGCCCGCGGTCCTCGCCGCCGCCCTGCTGGGAGCCGCCTCCGTTCTGGTTGCGTGCGGCGGAGGCGGGGAGGGCGATACCGCCGCCGCCGACACCACCGGGGTCCGCCGTCCGGTGCCGGTGGCCGTCCACGTCCTCACCGCCGGCCCCGCCCGGGCCGCGGTCCGCGCCTGGGGTACGGTGAGGCCGAGCCGGGAAGCGAAGTTCACCGCGGAGGTCTCGGGCCGGGTGGCCGCGGTCGGGGCGAGGCTCGGGGAGCGGGTCGAGGCCGGCCGCGTGCTGCTCGAAATCGACCCCGACCTCCACGACGCCCGGGTCCGTGAAGCCGAGGCCTCGGCGGAGGCCGCGCACCTGACCCGGGACAAGGCGAAGCGCGATCTCGACCGCGCCCAGGCCCTCTACGGCCAGGGCACGATCTCGGACAGCGAGATGGAGGGAGCCCGGGCCTCCCACGCCCAGGCCGAAGCCGCCGCCGCCGCCGCGGACGCCGCGGTGGAGCAGGCCCGGAAGAACCTCGCCGGAGCCCGGCTTCGCGCCCCCTTCGCCGGGGAAGTGGCCTCGCGCCTTCCCGACGTGGGCACCTCGGTGTCCCTCGGCGCGCCGCTCACCAGCCTGGTGGACATCGCCCGGGTCCGGGTGGAGGCGGCGGTCTCCGAGGAGGACCTCCCCCGGGTGAAGCCGGGAAGCCCGGTCGCCCTCACCGTGGACGCGGTCCCCGGCGGGAGCTTCACCGGCACGGTGACCGCGGTCGGGCCCCAGGCCGATCCGGAGAGCGGGCAGTTCCCGGTGGAGATCGAGGTCGTGAACCCGAAAGGGCATCCGCTCAAGGGCGGCATGGTGGCCCGGTGTGAGATCGTCGACGCGGTCTACGACGCGGTGCCCCTCCTCCCGGTCGACGCGCTGGTGGAGTCGGAGGAGGGGAACCTGTTCTACGTGGTGAAGGGCGGGGTGGCGGCCGGGCGGACCGCGGTCCTGGGGCCGCGCTCGGGCCAGATGATCGCGGTGCTGGAGGGCGCGGCGGTGGGGGATTCGGTGGTGGTGCTGGGCCAGGCGCGGCTCGCCGAGGGCATTCCGGTCCGGGTGGAGGAGGTGCGCTGATGTCGCCCCCGCGGCTGGCGGTTTCCAATCCCGTCCTGGTGAACCTGGTGATGGTGGCGGTGATCGCGTTCGGCATATTCTCCCTCGCCACCATCCCCCAGGAGCAGATTCCCAACGTCTCGTTCCCGTGGGCGTTCGTGGTGGTGATGAACTACGGGGTCTCTCCGGAGGAGATCGAGAAGACGATCACCATCCCCCTGGAGGACGAGCTTCAGAACCTCGACGATCTGAACGCCATGACCTCGATCTCGCGGGAGGGCGGGGCGTTCGTCTGGCTCAAGTTCGAGACCATGCCCGACGACAAGTTCCAGCTCCGGCTCCAGGACGTGCGGGCCGCGGTCAACAAGGTCCGGCTCCCCGACGCCGCCGAAGAGCCCGACGTGAGCCAGTTCAAGACCCAGGACTTCGCCCCCCTGGTGAGCGTGGTCATCACCGGCGACGTCCCCGAGCACCAGATGAAGGCGATCGCCGAGGACCTGAAGGACGACATCCAGGACATCCCCAAGGTGTCCCGGGTGCAGATCTCCGGGGTGCGCGAGCGCGAGGTCTGGGTGGAGGCCGACCCGGCGCGCCTGGAGCGGTTCGGGCTCTCCCTGGACCAGGTGGCCATGGCCATCGGGGCCAAGCACCTGAACCTCTCCGGGGGCGACCTCCAGACCGGGCGCATGGACTACCGGGTGCGGACGATGGGGGAGGCGGAGAAGATCGACGAGCTCCGGAACGTCATCGTCCGGGCGTCGCCGGGGGGCGCCTTGGTGCGGGTGGGGAACGTGGCCCGGGTCTCCGACACCTTCCGGGAGGAGGAGACCCGCTCCAAGTTCAACGGGAAGCCCTCGGTCACCCTGACCGTGTCCAAGAAGCAGGACGGCCATTCCATCGCCATCGTGGACCGGATCAAGGCGGTGGCGGAGGGGTACCGGGAGACCCGCCTCCCCCCGGGAACGGCGATCACCTTCACCAACGACTCCTCGGACTTCATCAAGGAGATCCTCTCCACCCTGAAGATGAACGCGTGGATGGGCATGCTCCTGGTGGCGGTGACCCTGTTCGTTTTCCTGGGCTGGCGCCAGGCGGCGTTCGCGGTGATCGGGATCCCGGTGGCCCTGGCCCTGACCTTCGTCTTCCTGCGCTTCACCGGGAACACGGTGAACGGAAGCTCCCTCTTCGGCCTGGTGCTGGTCCTGGGCATGCTGGTGGACGACGCCATCGTGGTGATCGAGAACTGCTTCCGGTACATGGAGCTGGGCATGCCGGCCCGCCAGGCCGCGGTGGTCGGCACCCGCGAGGTCATGGTGCCGGTCCTCACCTCCGCCGGCACCACCATGGCCGCGTTCCTGCCGCTCATGCTCCTCCCGGGGGTGATCGGGGACTTCATGCGGATCATCCCCGCGGTGGTCTCCATGGCCCTGGCCGCCTCGCTCTTCGAGTCGTTCTTCATCCTCCCCTCCCACATCGCCGAGTGGAGCGGCAAGCGGAAACGGCGGGAGAGGCCGCTGGTGGACTTCTCCGGGGTGCGCCACCTCTACCGGCGGCTCCTGGCCAAGACCATCCGGCGGCGGTACTGGGTGCTGGGAGGGGCCACGCTGCTCATCCTGGCCAGCCTCCCGATCGCGTTCACGGTGGGGGTGGACATGTTCGCCGACGAGGAAGTGCCCTTCTTCTTCGTCTACGCGACCATGCCCGAGGGGACGCGGCTCGACGCCACCGACGCCACCCTGGCCAAGCTCGAGCGCATCGCCCGGGAGAGCATCCCCGACTCGGACCTGAAGCACGTCCGTTCGGTGGCCGGGATGCAGGAGACCGAGGGGGAGTGGATCGTGAAGCCCTCGGTGGGCGAGCTGGTGGTGGAGCTCCGGGACAAGAACGACCGCCGGTTCGAGGTCGAGGAACTCATGAACCGGATGCGCGAGAAGGCCGAGTGGGTGCCCGGCATCCAGGCCATCGAGTTCCACCGGGTGAGTTCGGGGCCGCCGACCGGAGCGCCGGTCGAGGTGAAGGTGCGCGGGGACCACCTGGACGAGTTGAGCGCGGCCGCCGAGGAGGTGAAGACGACCCTGGCCGGCATGGACGGGGTGAAGGACATCCGGGACGACTTCCTCGCCTCCACCCCGGAACTCCGGGTCAAGGTGGACGAGGAGAAGGCGGCCATGTACGGCCTCACCGTGGCCCAGGTCGCCTCCACCGTGCACGCGGCCTTCCAGGGGCGGGTGGCCACCCAGTTCCTGGAGGGGGACGACGACATCGACGTCCTGGTGCGGCTCGACGAGGCCTCGCGTTCCGAGCGGATCGACCTGTCCGATCTCATCGTGGTCACCCCCACCGGGCGGCGGCTGTACCTCAAGGACGTGGCCGATATCCGCGAGGAGGCCGGCTACGCCACCATCAAGCACGACGAGAAGCGCCGCGCCATCACGGTGACCGCCAACGTGGACAAGCGGAAGATCACCGGGGTCGAGGCCAACCAGCGGCTCATGGATATCTGGCCGTCGATCGCCCTCCGCCATCCCGGCTACGATCTCAAGTTCGGCGGCGAGTTCAAGGAGTTCCAGGAGGCGTTCACCAACCTGGGGCTCCTGTTCCTGATGGGGATCGCCATCATGCTGGTGATCATGGCCGCCCAGTTCAACTCCATCACCCAGCCGCTCATCATCTTCATGGCGGTCATCTTCGCGTTCTGGGGCGCGGTGATGGGGCTCTTCCTCATCCGGTCGCCGTTCTCGGTCAACAACCTCTTCGGCCTGGTGGCCCTGGCCGGGGTGGCGGTGAACAACTCCATCGTGCTGATCTCGTTCGTCAACACGCTCCGGGAGCGCGGGGCGTCAAGGCTGCGGGCGGTGCTGAAGGCGGGAAACCTCCGCGTCCGCCCCATCCTGCTGACCAGCGTGACCACGATCGTGGGGCTGTTGCCCATGGCCATCGGGTTGGGCGGCTACTCCGAGGTGTGGGGACCCCTGGCGGTGGTGATGGTGTTCGGCCTCACCGCCAGCTCGGTGCTCTCGCTCTTTCTCATCCCCTGCCTGTACCTGACGCTGGGGGACCTGAAGCGGTTCGCGCTCCGGCGGACGCTGGCCGAGGAGCGGGTCCGCTGGAAGTCGCGCACCGCGCGCCGCCGGGAGGTGGCGTCGGTGGATCACGGACAGGGGTAGGGCCCGGGGAGCACGGTCCGCCGGCGCGGAATCGTTCCGTGCCGGTCACGACGCTCCCCGTTCGCCCCCCCCGCGCCCGGCGCGCCGGAACAGCCACGCCGATCCGATGAAGAGCACGATGAAGAAGCCGTTGGCGGCGACGATTTCCGCCGGTCCGCTCGCCGGGCGGCCCAACCCGGCGATGAGCGCGATCCCGGCGGCCAGGGCCTGGGCGAGCGCCGTCGCGGACAGCGCGCGCACCATTCCCCCGGGTCGAAAGCGCGCGATGAGAGCACCGACGACGCCGACGGCGAGCACCCCGAAGTACATCCGATTGGCCGGATCGTCTTCCGCCCCGATGATCCCGACGGCGCCGTTGACCCATACGAGGATGAACGCCGCGGCGAGGGCGAGGGCGACGGCGGCTCGATACGCGGTATCGCCCGTCTTCCTTGCCGCCAGCTCATAGGCGGCGCCGGCGCCGGCCAGGAGGGCGCCGAAGACGGCGAAATCGGCCACGCTCCAGTCGACTTGATCGGTGACCTGCATCGCGAACCAGGGGGCCAGCAGCAGGAGCGCCGCCGCGCCCCAGGCCGCCATCCGCCGACGGCCGATGCGCCGTCCGCCCCCGCCTTCCGTCGTTCCCGCCATGGTCGTGCCTCCGTGCGCTTCCGCGTGGATCGTGGTTCCCGGGTGGATGATGGATCGATCCACAGTGTACTTTGCAGTACAAAGTAAATCAAGAGCCGGAGCGGTACGGCGGGCGACCGGAAGGACTCCGGGTCCGGACGGTGGCCCGCGGAAGACCGTCGGGTCTGCGCTACAATCACCGCCTCATGAAAGTCACCGAGATCTTCCATTCCATCCAGGGCGAGTCCACCCGGGCCGGGCGGCCGTGCGTGTTCGTCCGGCTCACCGCCTGCGACCTCCGTTGCCGCTGG
Source organism: uncultured bacterium (assembly GCA_964424285.1). Taxonomy (GTDB): domain Bacteria; phylum Eisenbacteria; class RBG-16-71-46; order JABDJR01; family JABDJR01; genus CAVSKL01. The sequence continues at coordinate 298 of CAYRIJ010000241.1, read as the reverse complement.
TGCGACACCGCCTATGCCTTCACCGAGGGACGGCCCATGAGCTTGGAAGACGTGCTGGCCGAGGTGCGCTCCTACGGGTGCCCGCTGGTGGAGGTGACGGGGGGCGAGCCGCTTCTACAGACGGAGACCCCCGAGCTCTGCCGGCGGCTTCTCTCCGAGGGCTTCGAGGTCCTGGTGGAGACCGGCGGACACCGGGACATCTCGGTCCTCCCCGAGGGAGCGAAGGTGATCCTGGACGTGAAGTGCCCCGGCAGCGGCGAGGCGGCCAAGGTCCACTGGGAGAACCTGGACCGGCTGC
>CAYRIJ010000240.1:0-5988 GCA_964424285.1 uncultured bacterium | reverse complement strand
TCAGCGCTCGACGTGCAATCCCCCCGTCTCGAAACCGTCCACCCGGATGGCCTTGGAATCGGTTCTCCCGGAGAGAAACCCCAGGTTGCCCCGGCCCTCCCCAGGTGCTTCGGACGGGTAAAGAATGATCTCCCCGCGACCTCTCCGGGCGCGTCATGAAGGTGGATGGAGCATGAATCGTCGCGAAACAGCAAGGCCCGCAAACCGGACACCGAAGGAAATCCGGCCCGGCCCGAGCCGGACCGGCCGAGGGTCAGCGCGGGGTTTGCCTTCGAAGGTAAGCGAGGAGCGCGACCACGCCGCCGGCCAGGACCACGGCGCCCAGCACGCGGAAGAGGCTGATCACCCACGCGATGCCGATTCCCAGCGCCGCCCACTGGACCCACCAGTGGCCGGGCGAGGTCATCAGGTTGACGACCACGAGCATCAGGAGAATGAAGGGGCCCATGATCAGGAAACGGACGGCGCGCAGGGTTCTGAACATCGGTGTTTCTCCTCCGAGAACCAGTACGCAGGGCCGGGTGACGGGGTTGCGCCCCGGCAACCCGCACCCCGGCCCTCGACCCCTCCCCACCCCGAAAGGCCCACCGGAACCCGGGGGTCCGGCTCGGGCAAGAACGTCTAACTTCTAGCGGTACAAAGCCTTGAACCGACCCCAGCTCCCCTTCTCCACCGGAACCGCCGAGTCGCAGAAGGTGCACCCGGTGAGGTGGATCGTGTAGTTGTAGGAGATGGGCGCGACGGCGGCGGGATTGAAGCCGAGGAGCGGGTTCCCGGCTCCCGGGCCGTCCGGCGCCCGCTCGGTCCCCTGCGCCGGCGGATCCCAGATGGTCCCGCTGGAGGAGTACGGCTCTGCGTCGCTGATCATGACGCCAAGGTAGTAGTAGCCCGGAGCCACGGCGGGGGCGGTCACGTCGGTATAGCCGCCCATACATCCGTCGTCGAGGCTCAGGCCGTTCCCCGCCGCGTCGAACAGGCAGATGTCGGCGTCCGCGTAGGTCGCGCAAAGTATCCCGGCGAAGAAGGTCGGGGGATCGCTGATGTAGATGCAGTAGAGATCGGAGTCGGTGTCGGAGATGAACGCTCCGTCGATCTGGGTCAGGGCGCCGGCGCCGGTGGTGACCTGGGCGGTGCCGATGGTCTCCCCGGCGTCGGGGCTTTCGGTCCAGGTCTGGGCGGAGGCGGCGAGCGGAGCAAGGATGAGAGCGGCCACGGCGAGAGGGAGCGCGGTGCGGGGCAGCATGGGGGAACTCCTTGTGAGGTACCATGGGTGCCCGCGTTGCGTTGGGAGGGGGGCACCCGGACGCAGGATGCGCGCAGTATAGCACTGGAACCCGATCGATTTCGTATGGAATCGAGATTCCCTCGGAACGCTCCGGACCCCGGTAGCGCGGCCCCGGCCGGCGTTCTGCGAGCCGTTCCCGGGATGGCGGTCAGAACCCCAGATCCAGGTTGGTCTGGAGCCCCAGGAGCTTCTGGAGGATCCGGGCGCTCTTCACCGCCCGCCCCATGTAGCAGTTGTTGAAGAAGACGTAGGTGCGCTCGGTCCGGTTGGCCATGGTCCGGATCCGGTCCAGCCACTCGGAGAGTTCCTCCGCCGAGTAGTCCCAGTCGTAGCGCTCGTGGCCGCCGCCGAACCAGGTGGCGGCGTTCCGGCCGTGGAAGCGGATGTACCCGGTGTCGGTGGTGGCCGCGGCCACCGGGGGCATGAGCCCGGGGAGCGCCGGCTCGTCCACCGCGCAGTACCCCACGCTCAGCCGCTTCAGGAACTCCAGCACCGGTTCCTGATTCCAGCTGTCGTGGCGGAACTCCGCCCAGAGCCGCATCCCCGGCAGCGCCTCCCGGAGGAACGCCAGGTGGCCCCGGCTCCGGGTCTCGTTCTTGAACCCGAAGGGAAACTGCAGGAGCACCCCGTCGAACTTCCCCGCCGCGCGCAGGGGTTCGACCGCCTCCAGAAAGGTGGTGTAGAGGCCCTTCTCCCGGCTCCCGTGATGGGTCATGTCCTGGTGGGCCTTGACCACGAAGAGGAAATCGCGCGGGGACTTGCGGGCCATGGCCTCGAAGCTCCGGGGCGGGGGGATCCGGTAGTAGGTGGCGTTCACCTCGGTGACCGGGAACCTGGTGGCGTAGTAGGCGAGGAAATCGGACTTGGCCAGCCCCTTGGGATAGAACGGCCCCACCCAGTCGTCGTAGGAGTAGCCCGAAGCGCCGATCCAGAGCTTGGATTCCAGGTCCTGGGTTTCGATCATCGCCGGTCCTTCCTCAGGAACACCCCGGCGGGGAGAAGCGCCCCCTCGCCGAAGCGATCGCGGAGCCGGTCGGAGACCCGCACCCGCTCCCGCCGCCGGAGGTCCTCCGGGAGAAGCGGCTCCTCGCCTCCGGCCGCCACCAACCCCATGCCGGCCACCCCGACCAGGCGTAGGGGACGTTCGCGGCGAGCGCTCTCCAGGAGCCCCCACGCATGGTGCGCCAGCACCGAGGCCTCGGCGGTCGATTCCGCCAGGCCGCGTTGTCTACTGTAGCGTTTCATGCCCACCTTGAACCGCACCGCCGCCACCCGCGCGGCGAGCCCGTAGAACCGGAGCCGCCGGGCCACCCGGTCGGCCAGGAGCCATACCGTGGCCCGGAGATAAACCGCGTCCGCGGTGTCCCGGGCGAAGGTGGTCTCGTGCCCCGCGCTCTTGGGGGGGGATGCTTCCCCGGCGGCGATCACCGTGTCCTCGCCGTCCCCCGCGGCCTGGGCGGGGAGCGCCCCCGACCAGCGGCCGAACACCGGGCGGAGCCGCTCCGGGCGGGTCCGGGAGAGGTCCCCGACGGTCGCGATCCCGAGCCTGGCCAGCTCGCCGGTGGTCCGGGGGCCGACCCCGGGGATCACCGACACCGGCTTCTCCCCGAACACCTCCAGGAATTGATCCGGCGCCACCGCCCGCACCCCGCCGGGCTTGGCCAGGGCGGAGACCATCTTGGCCTGGAGCTTGGTCGCCGCCGCGCCCACGGTGCAGGCGAGGCCGCGCTCCTCGGCGATCGCCCCGCGGATGGCCGCGCCCAGCTCCAGCGCCCGCGATTCCCACGACGCCTCCGGGGCCGGAGCGAACTCCAGGTAGGCCTCGTCGATGCTGGCCGGCTCCACCCGGGGGGAGAACCGGTCGAGCACCGCCAGCACCGCCAGGGATTCGTGGATGTACTTGGGGGGATCGACGGGGAGGACCAGGAGGCCCGGACAGAGACGAAGCGCCTCGGCCATGGACATCCCCGACCGCACCCCGAACGCCCGGGCCGGGTAGTTGGCGGTGGTCACCACCCCGCGCGGACCGGGCCCGCCGCCCACCGCAAGGGGGCGGGAACCGAGCCGGGGATCGGACCGGGTCTCCACCGAGGCGAAGAAGGCGTCCATGTCCACGTGGAGGAGGAGGGGGCGCACGGGAATTCCCTCTTTCAAGAGCGCACCGGAGGCTTTAGGCTCCAATCGGCAATTGCCTGGGGTTCCGCTCATCCTAACATACCAATCATACGTTTGGTATCCGTTTCCTCGCCGAACCCCTAATTCACTGAAAAAGAACGACTTCTGCCCGGCGCCGGGAGGCCGAACCCCTCCGGCTGCGAGGGAAAACCATGAATACAGCCACCCAACCCACCGTACTGACCCGGGGCGTCGATCTGGATCTCACCCCGGACCAGGTCTTCCAGAATCTCCACCGGATGCCCGGCTTCTTCTTCCTGGACAGCGCCATGGCCACCCACGAGCTCTCGCGCTGGTCCTACATCGGGGTCAACCCGTTCCTCACCCTGCGCAGCCGCGGGGAAGGCATGGACCTGGTGGAGGGGAAGAGGATCACCCATCGGTTCGGGAACCCCCTGGAGATCCTGAACGCCGAGATGAACCGGATCCGTCTCTCCGGCGGGAGCCCGCTGGTTCCCTTCTCCGGGGGCGGGGTCGGTTACTTCGGGTACGAGCTGGGCCGGTCCACGGTGGAGGTGGAGCTGCCGGTGGCCGACGATCTCGGCCTTCCCGAGATGGTGTTCTCCTTCTACCGGACCATCCTGGCCTACGAGCACAAGACCCGGCGGTGGTACGGCGCGGCCCTGGATATCGCCGGGGGCCGCGGCACCACCATCCGGAAGCGCCTGGGCAGCGACATCGAGAAGATGCGGGAGCTGGCCACCAAGATGCACCGGGGCTCTCCGGCCACCGCTCCCGCCGAGCCCTCGGAGGAAGGCGTCGAGACCGTCGACGAGGTGGTGATCCCTTCCGGCCATCGGATCGAGGTGGACGGGGTGAGCGCGCTCTCCACCATGAGCCGCGACCAGTACCTGGCCGCGGTGCGGAAGATCAAGGAACACATCGCCGCCGGCGAGATCTACCAGGCCAACCTCACCCAGCGCTGGAGCATTCCCTACGAGGACGAACCGGGGAAGATCTACACCGCGCTCCGGAAGGCGAGCCCGGCCCCGTTCGGGGTCTACATGAACACCGGCGAGGCGGTGATCGCGGGGTCCTCCCCGGAATGCTTCCTGTCGGTGGCGGGGCGCTCCATCGAGACCCGGCCGATCAAGGGGACCCGCCCGCGCGGCGCCGATCCCGACGAGGACGCGAGGCTCCGCCGCGAGCTGGAGGACAGCCAGAAGGACAAGGCCGAGCTCACCATGATCGCCGACCTGGAGCGAAACGACCTCGGACGGGTCTGCACCCCGGGTTCGGTCCGGGTGGAGGAGCTGCACCGGCTCGAGACCTTCGCCAACGTGCACCATCTGGTCTCGATCGTGCGCGGGGAGCTTCGAGGCGACGCGAGCCTGAAGGACATCCTCGACGCCACCTTCCCCAGCGGCTCGATCACCGGCGCGCCCAAGAAGCGGGCGATGGAGGTCCTGGCCGGGATCGAGGGCACGGTGCGCGGGCCCTACACCGGAGCCATGGGGTTCATGGGGCTCGACGGCTCCATGGAGCTGAACGTGGCCATCCGCACCCTGGTGCTCTCCCAGGGGAAGGTGCATCTCGGCGTGGGGGGCGGCATCGTGGCCGACTCGGAGCCCGAGGCGGAGTACGAGGAGTGCCTGGCCAAGGCCCGGGCCATGCTGGCCGCGATCCGCGAGGCGCGCTCCCAGGAACCGACCCCGGCCTCCTGAGATGCCTCACGTCTACCTGAACGGCGAGATCGTCCCGGCGGAGCGGGCGACGCTCCCGGTCAACGACCGGGCGGTGCTGTTCGGGGACGGGGCCTACGAGACCATGCGGAGCTACGCGGGGACGTTCTTCCGGTTCCCCGGACACCTCCGCCGGCTCCGCCACACCCTCCACGGGATGCAGCTCGATCTCCCGGTGACCGACGCCGAGATCTCCCGGGGAGCGCTGGCGCTGCTCCGGGCCGACGGGCTCGCCGACGCCCGGGTGCGGCTCACCGTGACCGGGGGCCTCTTCGACGGGGCGATCCGGCTCCGGCGCTCCCACCCGCCGAACCTCTTCCTCACCGCGGTCCCGCTGATTCCCCCGCCCGCCGACGCCTACCGGAACGGGGTGGAGGTGGTCCTCTCCCGCTGGCGGGTCCACAGCGACTCGCCGCTTCCCCGGATCAAGACCGTGAACCGGCTCATGCACCTCATGGCCAAGGAGGAGGCGCTGGCCGCCGGGGCCTGGGAGGCGCTGTTCCTGGACGAGGCCGGAGGGTTGCTGGAGGGGACCGCCACCAACGCGTTCTTCGTGGTGGACGGGTCGCTCCGCACCGCCTCCCTGGAAGGGCCGTTGTTGGCGGGGGTGACCCGCGACGCGGTCCTGGAGGTCGCGCGGGGGGAGGGGGTGCCGGTGGTGGAAGGGCGCGTCGCCCCCGAGGACATCGCCGAGGCCACCGAGGCCTTCCTCACCAGCACCACCCTCGAGCTGCTCCCCATCCGCGCGGTGGACGGGCGGGCGGTGGGCGACGGCCGGCCGGGCCCGGTGTGGGAGCGGCTGATCCGGGCCTACCGGGCGCTGGCGAGCCGCGAGACCGGGGTGGC
>CAYRIJ010000239.1:0-6005 GCA_964424285.1 uncultured bacterium | reverse complement strand
GTGACCACGTCGGCGAGGAAGGTGCGGCGGCGAAGGCTGTCCTCCTCGGTGGGATCGACCGTCGCCTCCAGGGAGGCACGGTCCACCAGGGACTCGAACTGGGAGGTGAGAGCCAGGCAGAGGTTCAGATGGCTCGGTCCGAAGGAGGACCGGCGCTCCTCCCCCAGCCGGTCGAGGTACAGGTAGGCCGCCGCGCCGTTCCCGTAGATCGGAATGACCATGAACGAGGACATCCGGCGGGCCCCGACCAGGCCGGTCCACGGCTTGCGAACCGTGGTGGCGGCGTCGAGCACGATCTCCGGCCGCTCGGGCCGGAGCTGGGCCAGGGTATCGACCAGCCGCTGGGTGATGGCCGACCCGATGCGGTAGGTGGACGTGGGAACCGGACCGTTGGTGAACACCAGGCCGGCGCCGTCCGCGTCCACCGCCTGGGCCATGATCTCCAGCACGGCGTCCAGCTTGGCCTCGTAGGGACGGCGGGATTCCACCACCTCTTCCAGCCGGCCCGCGGTGCGGAACGCGCCGAGGTTGGTGACCGAGGTATCCACGAGCCGGGTCTCCAGATCGCTCTGGACCTGGGCGAGGAGCTTGACCAGGGAGGGGTCGGTGACCACGTCCATGCCGCTCCGCGCCGCCTCGAGGTATTCCCCCGCCCGATCGAGGTCGCCGCGGCGGCTGGCCGCCCCCGCCAGCATGATCGAGCACTCCACCTCCAGATCCCGAAGGCCGAGAGCCTTGAGGCCCTGGCGGGCCTCGCCGAGGGCGATCTCGGCCCGAGCCAGATCCTTGCCGCCCTGAAGCCGCAGGCGGCCTTCTTCCATCAGGGTGTGGGCCAGCGGGTAGGGGCTCCCCAGCCGGCGAAGCAGGTCCTGGGCCTCGGCGATCCGTTCGAAGCCCGAGGCGTCGCCCTGGGCCAGAAGCACCCGGGCGTGGGTGAGCTTGGCCAGGGCGGATTCCATGCGGTCCCCCACCCGGACCGACAGCTCCTCGGCGCGGCGGGCCAGGCCGGCGGCGTCGGCGGGCTTGCCGTCGACCAGGTCGAGGTCGGCGCGAAGCCGGAGAAGCTCCCGCACGAGGTCGCCCTCGGGGGAGATCTCCATCGCCTTGCGCCAGGCCACCTCGAAGCAGCGGCGGGACCGGGCCAGGTCGCCGCGGGCCTGGTGAAGCTGTCCCAGCGACCGATAGGTGAGCGCGGTTTCACGCGGATACTGCTCTTCCGAGCAGAGCTCCAGGGACTGCTCGAGGGATTCCAGGGCGTGGTCCCAGCTCCGCTCGATCAGGTCCACTCCGGCCGTTCCCACCAGGGCGCGGATCGTGCCCAGGGGATCGTTCACCGCGCGGCACAGCTTGAGCGATTCGGAGAAGCACTCGCGGGCGCGCTCCCAGTGCCCCATCTTGAAGTGCACGATACCCAGGTTGTGGAGCCCGCCGGCATGCCGCTCGGGGTACTCCCCTTCGATGGCCTGGAGGCTGGAGGAGACCTGGAGATACTCCAGGGCCCGCCGCCAGTCGCACTTCTCCTTGTAGATCAAACCGAGGTTGTTGTAGGCGAGGGAGAGGCTGCGGATGTCCCCCGCGCCCTTGAAGGCGGACAGCGCCTGCTCGAAGCAGCGCGCGCTCTCTCCCAGGTCGCCCTTGCGATTGTGCGCGGAACCGAGGAGGTTCAGGGCGAAGCCGCGGGAGGAGGGATCGGTCTTGGGGTCGATGAGCTTCATGGCCTCGGCGCCGCAGCGGAGCGCGGTGTCGATGGCTCCCTGGCCGAGGTGGATCTTTCCCAGCTTGATGAGAACGCGGCCCAGTTCGGGCTCGTCCTCCGCCGCCCGGGCGGCCGCCGCGGCGTCCTCGAGGACGTTGAGCGCTTCCTTCCACCGGCCGATCCGCTCCAGACAGCTCCCGATCCCCTTCAAGGCGCGGGCCTTCTGGGACGCGCTGACGTCGGTGTCCAGGACCCGGCGGTACGTCCGAACCGCTGATTCGTAGTTGGCGGCGGCCTGTTCCAGATCGGCCACGCTCAACATCTCCTCAGCAGTCTGGAGCTTCTGAGCCTCGGCACTCACTCCCGGTGAGGCGCTTTTCTCGGCTCGATCAGCCATAACTCCAACCCTCCGTGCTTAACCCGCGGCCGGGGGCCTAACGGACGTGGAAACCAAAGATGCGAGAACCGAAGACCGCGAGCAGCCAACCGATCAGCCGTCCGAAGGGACCGCCGGGGACGGTCGGAGGCGCGGGGGCATCGATCCTGCCGTACCCCACACCGAAATGGCCATCGATCTGGAACGTATCGGGGTCTGCGTCGAGTCCGCCGGAATCGTCCGCCCCGCCGTGGTCGCCGGTGGGCCCGGGAGGATTCTGGCCCGCGATGAACTGGCCCATGGGGCCGGGGTCGGCATCGTTGGCCTGGACGGCGGGAACGGCAGGCAGCAACACCCACAGCACGAGCGCCGTCGCCACCGCGAGAAGGGCGGGCCCGTGGGGTGTGTGATTGCATTTCATGGCGTCACCTCGCTCATCGGGTGTACATGGAAACCTTGTCACCATCCTCAAACGCACGTCCCATGCCATCCGACACGATTCCGGCCCGAATTCCCAAACGCCGTAACTGCATGAAAAATGGCCCGGTAGCCGGTGGGTTCCTCCCGGAGCCTCCTTCTCTCTGAGGGAGAGTATACCCGCCACACCGGCTCGCCGCTACCCACTTGGGAGCCGACATGCATTAACTCGTTGAAATAAAACGAGTTAAATATGGTAACCAAGTACCCACCCAGAGACCGGGTCTTGCAACCCGGTTGCCAGGTCCGGCGTGGGAGTCGAGCCCCGGTCCCCGGCGCTCGCCACCGCATTCACATTGACCTAAATCGTTGTGTTTGCTATAATTTGCCTGCTTTACTCCCACTACCACGCCCGGGTCCGATCGTCGAGAGAGTCGCCCCAGACCGGTCGGCGACCGGTCTCAAGGCGAAGGCGGCAGCGAGCAGGCCGGCATCCAGGGCAACTGCATCTTGAGACGGAACAAGCTCGACCTGCCCCCCCCGGCCGGAGCAGGCGTGGACCGGGGAGCATGAAACATCGCGCCATTCCCTTCCGAGAGCTGCTGCAGCAGATCCTTCCCCTGGATCGGCTGTCGGCGGCGGACCGCGCCCGGGTGGATGCCGCCACCCGGGAGGGGGATCCGCGCACCCTGGAGGCACTCGCCTTCGAGATCCTCGACCGCCTCGTCGATCTCGGCCATCTCCGCCTCGTGGAGGAGGTGCTCCGCGGGGACGAGAAGGTCCGCCGCTATCGGGATCTCACCACCGGCAACACCATCGCTCTCCGGCTCCCGGTGGGCGACGAGGACGATGGGATCTACAAGATCCCCCTCCCGCTCCGGGACTGGAAGGGGGCGGCGTCCCTCGACCAGATCCGCACCCTGTTCAACCTGTACAACAAGATCCTCACCCAGGACTCTCATCTCCTTCGCGGGCCCGGGGACATCCTGCGCCAGGTCATGCTCACCGTGCGCCAGATCCTCGGGTGCGAGCGGGTCACCTTCTGGACGGCGGGACAGAGCACCGAGGGGGGCCTCCCCCTGGAGAACCTGAACGGAGAGCCCTACGATCCGGAGCTGGCCGGGGAATGGGTGCTCACCCGGCGTTACCTGGTGGTCCTGCCCGAGCTGCCCGCCCAGATCGACCCCAGCACCGGACGCCTGGAAACCGAATTCCACTCCCTGGCCATGATCCCGGTGGGCGAATCCGATCAGGCGATCTACGGGGTCCTCCACGCCTGGAGCATCCACTCCCACTTCTTCGACGAGGACCGCCAGGGGCTCTTGAGCCTGCTCTCGGAGTTCGCCACCGATCTCCTTCGCCGCTCCGAGATCCTGGGAACCATGGTGTTCGTCGACGCCTCGACCCAGGTCTACAACCGGGCCTATTTCAACCTCCAGCTCGACAACGAGATCGCCCGCGCCCGCCGGGAATCGAAGCCGCTGGCCCTGGCCATCGTGGACATCGACGACTTCAAGTCCTTCAACAGCCGCTACGGCTACGAAGGCGGCAATCAGGTCCTGGCCAACACCGCCCAGGTGCTGAAGAACGGGCTCCGCCCCTTCGATTCGGTGGCCCGTTGGGGGGGAGAAGAGTTCGCGCTCATCCTGACCCCGCCGGTCACCCCCGAGGATGCCCTGGCGGTGTGCGAACGCCTGCGCCGGGCGACCGAACTCTCCCACTTCAGCATCACCGGGCTCGAGGGCCAGTCGGTGGCCGGCCGCATCACGGTGAGCATCGGGGGCGCGGTCTATCCCCAGAATGGAGCCTCGGCGGGTTCGTTGTGGCGAGCGGCCAACGCGGCGCTCGTCCACGCCAAGCGCACCGGGAAGAACCGGGTCGTGTTCGCCTCGGACCTCCCCCCCGACGCCGAGGCGGGTCCCGAGCGCGAGCGGGGGGGGTAGCCCTCCTCCCCCGGTCCCCATACCAGCCCCAAAAAATGAGGCCCGGTGAGCCCGGGCCCCAATCGCTATGGAATCGGTACGGTATCCGGCCGATAGACGGCTAAAGGCTCGTCTTGTAGGCCTTTCCGGGACGGAAGCGCACGCTCTTCGAGGCCTTGATCTTGATCGCTTCCCCGGTCTTGGGGTTCCGGCCGATCCGGGCCTTGCGGTTGGAAACGCTGAAGGAGCCGAAGCCGGCCAGGCTGACCCCGCCCTTCTTGGTCCCCCGCTTGATCGCGTCCAGGGTGGCGTCGACCGCCGCGGAGGCGTCCTTCTTGGTGAGCTGGGTCTTCTTGGCGACGGATTCGATGAGCTCTTGCTTGTTCATGGTAGCGCCCTCCATTGGCACCGGTGACGCGCGTCATTGCGCGTCAACCGGACTCATATCACCGCGGTATAATTCCGTCAACGGAAAAAGCGCCGGAGAGCCCCGTATTCCGGGGAAATGCGGGTTCGCGGCGGCGGATCTTTCGGCGCGGCGGGAGTTCCCCGGACCGGGGAGCGGGGAATCCTTGCCCGCCGGGAGCTTCCCGCGCTCCGGATCGGGAATCCGGCCCGGGGCGGGGTCCGGGCCGGTCCCGAGGGCTCAGCGGGCCACCGCCACCCGCTCCAAGTGCTTGATTTCTTTTCCGTTACCGCCGTGGGCATCGAACACCAGAAGGTACACGCCGTTGGCCACCCGGTCCCCCCCTTGGTCGCGGAGGTCCCAGGCGAAGGCGTTGGTGCCGGCCAGAGAGGGCACCGGAGTCCGGAGAACCCGCCGGCCCGCCACGGTGTAGATCGTGACCCGGGCGTCCCTGGCGCTTTGATTCAGGGTGTAGACGAATCGGCCTCCCCCCCCGTCGGCCGGGTTGGGGTAGAAGAAGGAGTTCAGGAGGTCGAACCCCTCCCCCGAGACCTGGAACTTGGCCGAACGGGTCACCGCGCCCCCCGCCTCGTCGGTGACCTGAAGCTCGGCGGTGTGCTGGCCGGAACTCCAGGTCCGCTGGAGATCCAGCGTCCATTCCCTTCCCTCGGCGTCGAGCCTGGTCCTGACCGGGTCGGCGGGGGCCCCGTCCACCACCAGGGCGATGCTGCTCTCGACCAGGGGCACGGGGCTGGCGATCCGGGCCTGGATGACCGCGGTGGAGTCCACCAGGTCCGCCCCGGAGGAGCCCAGCTTCTTGCCGTCCGCGTTGAACTCGGTCTGAAACTGCACGGGAAGGACGAACCGGCTGATCCGCCCGGACCAGTCGGTGGCCTCGATGGTCACGTCATAGGTGCCCAGCCGGAGCGCAGTCTTGAACCGGACCTGGTAGGTCTGGACCCCTTCGGCCCCGGCGTCCGGGGGCACCACCGTCACCCGGTCCGCCGGGATCTCGGTTCCCCCCTCGCTGACCCGGATCGTGGAGACGTCCACGTCGTCCGAGATCGCCGCGGAAACCAGGACCGAATCCTGGAAGGACGCGGCGGCGAGGGGAGTGCCGTCGGCCACCTGGGAGCCGTTCACCTCGACCCGAAGGTCGGCGGCGGCGATGTCCACCATGAGAGCGGG
>CAYRIJ010000238.1:0-6094 GCA_964424285.1 uncultured bacterium | reverse complement strand
GGGACCGGTCCGGGCGGCGGGGCTCGACGAGCCGGGGACGATAGGGCTCAGCGCTTTCGGCGACTACGGGTTCATGACCGGAAACTCCCGGTACGGGCTGGACTTCAACAGCGGGGGGGGCTACGGGGTCACCCTGCGCTACGTGGTCGGCCCCCACTGGTCGGTCGGTCTCTTCTTCCAGAACCAGAGCTACGACGCGCAGGCGGGGGCGGTGAGCGGGCCGCAGGCCGAGGAGGCCCCGGTCGACAAGCTGGTGATGACCGAGTACATGGCCGACCTCTACTTCTACCGGGACCGGAAGGCGGACGCCTCCCAGTACCTGGTGGCGGGACTCGGCTTCTACCGGCCGGAAGTGCAGAACAACCAGGGGGCGGCCAACGCGCCGACCGTCGTCTTTCCCGGGGAGAACCTGGTGGTCTCCGCCGGCCTCGGGGTCGAGGCGTTCATCCGGGAGGACTGGGGGATCGATCTGAGCGGACGCGTTTTCGGGTACTTCGGGAAGGGCCTCTCCGACCAGGAACTCGACAATCCCGACGTCACCGGCACCGGGAGCTTCGCCGCCGGCCTCCAGATCCAGGCCGGCCTCTTCTACTACCTCATGCGTTAGACCGGACGGAGCATGGCCGAGAAACACACCTATCAGGTCGGGGACAAGGTTCACCACGGCGACTTCGGCGAGGGGTTGGTGGTGGAGATCCGTGACCGCCCGTTCTACGACATCCTCGAGGTGGTGTTTCCGGTCGGAGTCAAGCGTCTCACCAGCATCCATCCCCTCCTTCGCCCCAAGCCGGCCGTCCCCGAGCCCCCGCCGCCGAAATCCAAGCGGGGCCGCCGCCGGCGTACCTCCCGAAAGGAGGAGGACGGGAACGGGAACGGCTCCCGGCTTCCCTACGTGCACCTCGACCGGGACACCCTGGGACTCCTGAAGCGGGCGGGGAAGAAGGAGGCCGAGCCCCTGGAGGACTACCGTCTGCTCCTCGACGCCGAGGAGCTGGCCGCGCGCCGGGGATTCGAGCGGCTCATGTGCCTCGATCAGCTTCACGGGGTGGAAAAGCTCGACTACCAGAAGCAGGCCTGCCTCCGGGTGCTCCGGGAGATGCGGGGGCGGGGGCTCCTGGCCGACGAGGTGGGGCTGGGGAAGACCATCGAGGCGGGCATGGTCCTCAGGGAATACATGCTCCGGGGCCTCGTCCACCGCGTGCTGGTGCTGGTGCCGGCCAGCCTCACCATCCAGTGGCGGGAAGAGCTGGCCACCAAGTTCGGCCTGGACTTCGTGATCGCCGGCCGGCGCGGCGACTGGGCCGAGCACCCGTTGCTCATCTGCTCCCTGGACACCGCCAAGACCGCCCGGAACCGGAGCCGCCTCCTCGGCAATCCCTTCGACCTGGTCATCGTGGACGAGGCCCATCGCCTGCGAAACCACCAGACCCTGGCCTGGAAGTTCGTGGCCGCGGTGAACAGCAAGTACCTCCTGCTGCTCACCGCCACCCCGGTGCAGAACGATCTCCGGGAGCTCTACAACCTGGTGAACCTCCTTCGGCCGGGGACCCTGGGGACCTACCGGAGCTTCCGCCGACGCTACATGGTGCGGGGGGACAAGCGGCTTCCCAAGAACACCGCCGAACTCTCGCAGCTCCTGAGCCGGGTCATGATCCGCACCACCCGGGCCAAGACCAAGATCAGGTTCCCCCGGCGCACGGTCAACATCATCCCGTTCCAGCTCACCGCGGCCGAGCGGGAGCTCTACGACGAGGTCACCACGTTCGTGCGCGACCGCTTCCGGGATTCGGACCGCACCCAGTTCCTGAAGTGGCACTTCGTGTCCATGGTGCTCCAGAAGGAGATCGGCTCCAGCGTCCCCGCCGCCCGCCACACCCTGAACCGGGCCCGCCTGGATCCCCGATACCGCGCCCACGGGGAGGAGCTGAACCGGCTCTACGACATGAGCGAGCGGGTGGAGCGACACGCCAAGCTCGAAGGGCTCCTGAAGATCCTGGCCGGGGTCGAGGACAAGGCCATCGTCTTCACCCAATTCAAGTCCACCATGGAGTTCCTGTCCCGCCGGCTCCAGGAAGCGGGCTACACCACCGCGGTCTTCCACGGCGGGCTCCCCGCCGCGGGCAAGGAGGAGGCGATCCGCGATTTCCGCCGCCGGGCCCGGATCCTGGTCAGCACCGAGGCGGGCGGCGAAGGCCGGAATCTCCACTTCTGCCGGGTGGTGGTGAACTACGACCTCCCGTGGAACCCCATGAAGGTGGAGCAGCGGATCGGACGCGTGCACCGCCTGGGCCAGACCGGGGACATCGATATCTACAACTTCAGCTCGGAGAACACGGTGGAGTCCCACGTGCTGGAGATCCTCCACCGCAAGATCAACATGTTCGAGCTGGTGATCGGGGAGATGGACATGATCCTCGGCGACTTCAGCGACCAGCAATCCTTCGAGGCGGCGGTGTTCCAGATCTGGGCCGGGGCGCGGAACCGCCGGGACCTGGAGCGGCGCTTCCAGGAGCTGGGGGACCAGATGGCCCTGAGCCGCCGTCGCTACGAGTCCATCAAGCGGCTGGACGAAGAGATCTTCGGTGGCTACGGGGGGCGCGCAACCGGGGGGCCGGCACCGTTGGGTCTTCGAGATCCTCGACCGCGCCGGCGCCACCCCCGAGGACTCGGCGGACGGCCTGTACACCTACCGCCTGGCCGACGGGTTGGTGGATCTGCTCCAGCGGGACCGCGTCACCTTCACCTTCCGCAAGCGCCAGGCCGGCGGGGGAGTGGAGCTGGTGTCCCCGGGGAGCTGGCTCCACGATCAGCTTCTGGCCTACGCCCGGAAGCGCGGCCGGGTCACCCGGGGATTTCTCCCCGCCCGGGAGGACGTGGACCGGGAGCGGCTGGCCTCGGCCCGCCGGCGCGGATTCCGCGAGCTTTCCGGGCTCCTCGACCGGCGCTACGGCGTCGTCCTGGTCTTCACCTTCCGCCTCGCCTACTACTCGGACCCTCCCAAGGAGATCCTGGAGACGGTGGTCTACGACTGTGAACGGCGCCGGGTGCTCCGGCGGCCGATTCCCCGCCGGACCTTCCACGAAGCCTCGGAGGCGCCGCTCGAAACCCTGGGACCCGCTCCCGCTCCCGACCTCGACACCGCCTTCCAGGCGGCCTGGGAGGAGATCCAGGATCGGGTGGAGTCGCGGGTGGGCGCCCTCCAGCAGGAGGGGCGGGGGCATCTCGAGGGGGAGCTGGCCACGGTGGAACGGTACTACCGGCAGCTCATCGCCGAGGAAAAGCGCCTGCAGAAGAGCCGGTCCTCCCGCCGGGGACATGAGGAGAGCCGGCGGAAGATCGAGCTCCTGAAGCTGGAGTGGGAGCGCCGGGTCAAGGAGGAGACCGAGCGCCTCCGCCCCCAGGTGGTGGCGTCGTTGAGCGCTTTGGCCCGGCTCCACGTTCCCCTGGAGCGCTGGCGGGCGGTGGTGGAGGGGAAGAACGGCTTGGAGGAGAAGGAGTTGTGGCTGGACTTGGCCCGCTCCGAGGCCTGGGAAGGGGAGGGGAGCGGAGAGGGGAGGCGTTGATGCCTCGGACGGTTTCCGGGATAATGATCGCCCCCCGAGCGGTATAGGTCGGCAAGAGGAGTCAAGGAGGACCCGCGTGAGACGACTTTGGGACTACATGAAGCGACCCGCGTTCCACGGGACGGTGGCAGCCGTGCTGGCCGTGCTCATCGTCCCCGCGGCCGCCCGCGCGGACGTGGAGCGCATCCGCGAGAAGGCGGTGGAGCTGGAGCAGAAGCTCCAGAAGCAGGCCTTCGAGGCCGACGCCAAGGTGGATCCGGCCAACTCCGCCCGGATCTACAAGGACTACGGGTTCCTGCTGGGGAAGTCGAAGGTGGAGGAGGTGGCCGCCGACGCCAAGACCGACCCCCGAGCCGAGGCCCTGCGGCTCTATCTCATCCGCGCCGCGGTGGGGAACGAGCTCGCGACCTACGTGGATGATCTGAGAAACTTCCAGGCCACCAACACCGCATCCTACGGCGACCAGGACGTCCGGATGAACGATCTCGTGGCCCGGCTGGCGGTGACCGAGGGCGACAGCGACCGGCGAAAGCTCATCTCCGCCCTGTCGCCGCTCTTCGACACCGCCGCCGTCTACCGGAACGAGGTTCTGAAACGGCGGAACGAGACCTACGCCACCTGGGGATTCTCGAACTACGCCGACTTCTACACGACCCGGGAGGGGACCGATCTCGCCGCGGTTTCGGCCCTGGCGGACGATTTCCTGACCCGGTCCCAGTCCCTGTACGACTCGCTGTTCACGGTGATGGCGGACCGCGTGCTCCAGACCGAGGCGCGGAAGGTGCGCTTCTACGACCTGCCTTTCCTCACCCAGGGAACCGCCTACGAGGACGCCTTTCCCGCCGCCGATCGGGTGGCGCGGATGCGGAACGTCTTCAAGGGACTCGGGGTGGATGTGAAGGGTCAGTCGAACCTGACCGTGGACGTGGAGGGACGCCCCGGTAAGGCGCTCGAGACCGGCGTCTACGCGGCCACCGTCCCGTCCGACGTGCGGGTGAGCTTCAGGCCGAACCCCGGCAGCCGGAGCGACGACCGTCTGGTCTACGCGGTGGGCGCGGCCGAGATCTACGCCCTCTCCACCCAGACCGCGTTCGAGCCGGCCTATTTGCCCCGGGTGGCCCCCCAGGCCGCCATGGCCTACCTGGCCCGCCTGGTCCTGGACGAGCCGGCTTGGGTGGCGGCCCAGGCCAAGCCGAGCGGGTTCGATCAGAAGGCCTACGAGACCTACCGGGCTTTCGTCTCCCTCTACGAGGCCCGCTTCCTGGCCGCCCAGGCCAAGTTCGAGATCGACGCCTACCAGGGGGGGGCGAACCTCGACGACACCTTCAAGACCGTGATGGAGGGCGCCACCGGAGCCCGCATCTCTTCATCCGACTCCAAGCGGGCGTTGGCCTACCTGAGCCAGCTCGACTCGGTGGGGCGGTTCCAGGGGCTCCTCCTGGCCGCCGCGGCCCGGGACCACCTCGTCGAGACCCTGGGCCGGGACTGGTACACCGGGGGGAAGGCGGGTTCGCTCCTCACCGGGCTGTGGAAACGGGGAGGCACCCTGACCCTCGACGACATCGGTTCGGCCTTCGGCGGGGCCAAGGCCGGCGTGGATCCGCTGATCCGGCACATCAATTCACTCGTGACTCCCGGGATCTCCCAGTGAACCCGGGCGGGGGGAACATCGCGTGAGCGACCGGTTGACCAAACAGCAACTCAAGGAAGATCCGCTCATGAAGCGGACCGCCGAGGCCGCGGACTTCGCCGGCCGTCACGGGCGGGCCCTGATCGGCGGCATCGCCGCCATCCTGGTCATCGCCGCGGTGGGGTACTTCGTCAGCACCGGGAGCCAGAAGGCCGGCGGCAAGGCGGCGGGCCTCCTCACCGAGGCCTGGGGCTACTACAACCAGAACTCCCTGGACGCCGCCACCTCCCGGCTGGACGAGATTCTGAACACCTCCGGAGGCACGAACGCCGGGAAGCGGGCCCTCCTGCTCTACGGAGCCATCCGCTACGACCAGGGCCGCTACGGCGACGCCGAGCAGTACTACCGGCGGGCGCTGGAGGCGATGAAGACCGACCCCCTGCAGAGCATGGCCGCACGGCGTGGCCTGGCCGCGAGCCTGGAGAACGAGAAGAAGTACGCCGAGGCGGCCCAGGTCTATCAGGATCTGGCCGATACCGCCCCGGATCCGGGGATGCAGGCGGAGCTCCGGATGGACGTGGCCCGGAACTACATGAAGGCCGGCCAGCGGGAAAAGGCCCAGTCGATCTACGAGGAGCTGGCGGCCAACACCGACAACCCCCAGGTCGCCCAGGAAGCCAAGCTCCGCCTGGCCGAGTCCAAGTACGTCCAAGAGGGCTGACCCGCCCCTCGCGCGGCGATCCGCCGGAGCAGGCCCGCGATGTGGTCGGGCGGGGGCGGTTCCCCGGGGCCCGGACGGGTGGGGGCCCGATGGCCGGGCGGGGTTGGCGGCCGAGGAGGAATCCACGGTTCGGAGCGGGCTTGCCGCTGGAGGCTCCCCTCGAGGCAATGTCGCATAATA
>CAYRIJ010000237.1:0-6096 GCA_964424285.1 uncultured bacterium | reverse complement strand
CCGATCAGGGGGCCCGACGCGAACCCCACGATCCGCATGGTGGAGTAGACCCCCATGGACCCCCCGCGCGACCGCTTCTGGGTGGCCGAGGCCATGAGCGCCATGGAGGCGGGAATGGTGACGGCCACCCCGATCCCCTGGATGGATCGGAGCACCAGGAGATCGGTGAACCGGTTTGCCAGGGTGAAGAGGAACGTGCTCACCGCCATGAGGAAGAGCCCGGCGAGGATGAAGGGCTTCCGGCGACGGAACCGGTCGCTGAGCGCGCCCATCAGCGGCTGGAACGCCGAGTTCACGATGCCGTAGAGGGAGATCAGGATCCCGACCCGCACCGATTCCGGGACGTGGAACCAGGGGGCGGGGAGTTTGGCCACGTAGAGGGGGATGATGATGAAGAGGATGCTGTTCCCGATCGCATCCCCCAAGCGGGCCACCGAGAGCGCGAGGACGACCCGGTTGGCCCCGAGCCTTTCCGAGAGATTCATGCGAGCCCCGTCGTTTCTCGTGAGGTTCGGGAAGACCGGGAGCCCGACGGGGCCTGCCGGCGGCGTTGGGGCGGTTCCGGCGAGGAGACCGCCCGGTCAGTCCGAGAATAGCTCAATCGTCTCCGCCAGGGTATCGGCGATCCGCTCCTTGGTGATGATCCCGGCCACGTCTTCGACCGCGGTCGATGCGGGGTCCACCGGCCTCCCGCGCCGGATCACCAGCGCCACCGAAGCGTGGTTCACGCGCAGTCGCGTCATCACCTCGAAAAGGGTGACGTCCTCCGGGAGCACGGTGAAATCCGTGCCGGTCAGGGCCCCCACGGTGAGCGTCCGATCGGGTCCGGCCAGGGCGGACATGGCGGCGCCGGGGGTGAGCACCCCCGTCACGCGCCCTCCGTCGACCACCAGGACATGGGTGCCCGCCGCGGCCCGGGAGACGGATTGAAGGAGGAGATCCATCCCGGACTCCGCGGGGACGGTGGCCAGGCCGGTGTCCATGACGTCCCCGGCCCGCCGCATGTGCTGGAAGTTGGTCTGGAGCGCCTCGGGCATGGTGTGCCCCCGGCGGACCAGCTTCAAGGTATAGATGCTCTCCCGGGAGATGAGCTTCCGCACCTCGTAGCTCAACGCCACGGTGATGGTCATGGGGACGATCACGCTGTAGTCGAGGGTCATCTCGAAGATCATCACGATGGCGGCCATGGCCGCGCCGGTGGAACCGCCCACCACGCCGGCCATTCCGGCCACCGCGAAGGCGGGCGCGCTCACCCCCAGGCCGGGCATGAGTTTCTGGAGGAGGATCCCGTAGGCGCCCCCCAGGGTCGCCCCCATGAAGAGGGCGGGGGAGAAGATTCCCCCCGAGGCTCCGGATCCCAGGGTGAGGGAGGTGGCCAGGAGCTTGAGCGCGCAGAGGAGGAGGAGCAACAGGAGAACGGTGTTCCCCCCGGAGAGCACGTCCTGCACGGTGGCGTAGCCCACGCCCTCGACGTAGTAGTGACCGAAGAGCCGGAGGAGGACGTACATCATCACCCCGACGACCAGCATGCCCGACATGTGTCGAACGTAGTAGCCGCCCTTCACCCGTTTCTCGAAGAAGTCCTCGAAACCGTAGATGGACTTGATGTAGAGGGCGGAAACCAGGCCCATGAGGATTCCCAGGCCCACGTAGGCGAGGAGCACCGCGGGGTTGGTGAGATGGAAGTACGGGGTCTGGAAACCGGGAATGATGAAGGAGGGATGGGGCCCGAAGAACACGCGCCCGACGTAGGTCGCGGTGGCGGTCGAGATCGCCACCGGGACCAGGGTCCGGACGCTCACCTCGTGCATCATGATCTCGAGCGCGAAGAGCACCCCTCCCACCGGGGTATTGAAGGTGGCGGCGATCCCCGCGCCCGCCCCCGCCGCCACCAGGGTGATCCTCTGCCACACGGGGACCCGGATCATCTGGCCCACGGTGGAACCGAACGAGGAGCCGATCTGGATGATCGGCCCCTCCCGCCCGACGGCCCCTCCGCTCCCGATCGACAGCGCGGAGGCCAGGGACTTGACCACCGCCACCACCGGCCGGATGACCCCCTTGTTGTAGTAGATCGCGTCCATGACCTCGGGGACGCCGTGCCCCTTGGCCTCGGGGGCGAAGTTCCTGACCAGGAAAACCACCCCGAGCGCGCCCACCACCGGGACCAGGATCACCCACGCGCCCCAGGGGGAGCCCGGGGTGTGGAGGTTGGCGTCGTAGGCGAAGGAGAAGACGCCGAGGAAGAGGAGGTTGTGGAAGAGCGCGATCATCCCCCGGAAGGCCACGGCGCCCAGCCCCGCCACCCCTCCGATGAGGACGGCGAGGAGGGAGAACCGGAGCGTGCTCAGGGGATGGGGGGGCGCGACCGGGTGGTCCGGCGCCATGACGGTTCCTTGGGTGTAGTGCCGATGGCCCGTGAATCGGGGGCTCGCGGGCGGCCCGAACTCAGTCCTTCAGGGTGAAGCCGATCTTGATCGTGACCTGCCAATGGGAGACCTTGCCGTTCTCGATGTGCCCCCGGCTCTCCAGCACCTGGAACCAGCGCATGTTCTCCACCGACTTCGCCGACCGCTCCACCGCGTTCTCGATGGCCTCCTGGTAGGACTTGCTCGAAGAGCCGGTGATTTCGATGTGTTTGTAGACGTGATCGCTCATGAAAGCCTCCTTGATCGGCCGGATCGGACCGCGTTCGATCGCTCAAGCTAAACCCAGGGGACCGCGTCCTGACAACCCTTCCGCTTGGGGCCCGGCCGGCTAGGGTCGGAAGCCGGCGAGATAGCCGGCCACCGCCGCTCCCTCCCGACGCCGGAGCTCCTCACAGGCCTCGACTCCGTCGGCGACCCGTTGGAGCCGGTGGTCGATCCCGGGGCCTCCGTGCCCGGGTTCGGCGAAGAAGCGCCGGGCGTCGGCCAGCCGGTCCGGGGAGCAGCCTCCGGCGAACGTCGGCATGAACCCGGAAAAGGCGGGGGGGAGGCGCTTCACGATCGCCTCGTAGTGATCCATCAACCAGTGGAAGACGAGATCCCGGGTCGCCTCGTCCTCGGGCATCCCCCGGACCACCGAGAAGATCTCGTTGGTCCGGAGGGTTCCCCCCAGAGCGAAGGCGAGCGTCTTCCTCTGAAGCTCCGGATCGCGGAACGAGGCCAGGGCGGTCAGGTACCGCTCGCGCTCGACCGGAGTTTGCGCGGCCTCGAACCGTTGGCGGTAGGCGTCGTAGAGGGATGCGTTCCCGTGAGAGGCGGCGAGACGGAGCGCGGTGTCGCGGAGGGACGGCGGGACCGATTCCGGATGCTGCATGGTGAGCTGGGCCATGGAGTCCGCGTAGGCCAGAACCGCCTCGTCGCGTCCGGACCGGCCCAGCTCCTCGAGCAGGCGGGGTCGGATGAGGGTCACCGCGTCGTCTTCCCCCGGTCTCGGCCGCATGCCGAAGCGGGTCAGGGCGGGCCGAAGGGTGGCCTCGACGTAGGCCGCGTAGGCGCCGGCGAGGGAGTCGGGGACCAGGGGTTGCCGCACTCCGGCCATGCCGCCGATGATCGACTCCACCACGTAGGGGCTCGAGGTCCCGGAAAAGGCGTTCAGGGTGCGGTAGTACACGTCACCGCGGACCACCCCCGCTTTGAGGAGCCCCAGAAGGTTGCTCAGGAACTCCACCTGCTCGCGCGGGGAGAGCGCGGTCGGGGCGGCCGCGGCCAGCGCGGCCAGGGCTCCGGACGGCGCCCGCCAGCGGTAGTACCCGTGGGCGCCGCCGTTCGGATAGACCCAGGCCGGAGGCGCGCCGAGCCCCAGGTCCACCGTGGTGCGCGCGGCCTGGAGGTAGACGGTCCGGCTCGCCAACGAGTCCCCCGAGGGGTAGGTGAGGACCACGGGGATCTTCCAGAGGAGATCCTTGGATTCGGTGCCGAAGTTCCGGAAGCGCTCCTGGGACACCTGGGCCTTCCCGTCGGGAAGGAGCTTCACCGTCACCAGGGGAAAGCCGGGCTGCTCGATGAACGTGGCCATGCCGCCGGCCACGTCCTTTCCGGAGACGTCGGACAGTGCCGCCCAGAGATCGGAGGCGGAGGCGTTCCCCCAGGCATGGGCGGTGAGGTAGGCGTTGATTCCCTTCCGGAAGTTCTCCGGCCCCACCCAGGACTCGAACATGCCGAGCACGGCCTTGCCCTTGTCGTAAGCCAGGCGAACGTTTCCCAGCATGTCGGCGATGGATTCGATGGGATTGCGGATCGGCTGGGCCGAGGGCTGGGCGTCCTGCTCCATGATCGCCAGCGAGGCGTTGAGGGTTTCCATGTCCTGGTGGAGTTCGGGATGCACCTCCTGGGTGATCTTGTCTCCCATCCAGTCGGCGAAAGACTCGTTGAGCCACAGGTCGTCCCACCACGTCATCGTCACCAGGTCCCCGAACCACTGGTGGGAGATCTCGTGGGCGGTGACCCGGACCAGGCTGCGGATGCGGGACGGGGACTCCTCGCCGGGGTCCACCAGGAGGATCCGGTCGGCGAAGGTGATGGCCCCGGCGTTCTCCATGGCGCCCGGCCAGAACTCCGGGGCGGCGATGAGATCGAGCTTCCGGTAGGGATAGGGCCGCTCGAAGTAGCGCTCCAGGGCGGCCATGACGGCCGGGGTCTCCCGCGCCGCGGCCTCGGCCAGCTTGCTCTGGCCCGTCACCGTCACCACCGAACCCGGCACCCCCATGCCGGCGATCGGAACCGTGTCGAAGGCTCCCACCGAGAGCTCCAGGAGGTAGCTGGGGAGCGGCTTGGTGTTGTCGAAGCTCACCGTCTTCCAGTCGCCGTCCCGCTCCTCGGACCGGACCGGGGTGTTTCCGATCGCGACCAGGTTTCCGGGGATCCGCGCCGTCACCTGCCAGGGGATCTTGAACTCGGGTTCGTCCCAGCAGGGAAAGGCCCGCCGGGCGTCGGCGGCCTCGAACTGGGTGAACACGTAGTGCCGGCCGCCGGCCTCGGCGCGATACAGGCCGACCGCGGTGGTGTCGAAGAGGCTGTGGAACGATACCGCCAGGACGTACTTCCCCGGCGCGAGCGGACGGTCGGCGCGCGCCTCGATCAGGTCGCTCCCCAGCGAATCCGATTCGAGGGCGACCCGGAGGTCCTGTCCGATGAGGACGAGCCGGTCCAGGGTGAGGTTCCGGGCGTGGAAACGAAACCGGTCGGTTTCCCGCTTCACCTGGAGATCGACCTGCACCGACCCCGAGTAATCCGGGCGGTCGGGATCGACGGTGAGGTGAACCTCTTCGAACGTGGGAACGACGTCGTGCCCCAGCCGGACGATCTCCGCCCGCGCCCCCGAGGCGCCGACGGGGATTCCCGCCAGTACACAGATCATCCCGAGCGCGGTCAGGCGCGCGAGTCGGAGTCGTCGCGGCATACGGCCCTCCTTCGGCGTTCCCGGGAGACGCGGGACCGGGAACGGCTGCGGTCGGCTATAGCTCCCTGAACCGGTCGGTGGCGAGGATCAATTGGTCCACGATACCGGGTTCGCCGGCGGAGTGACCGGCGTCGGGAACGAGATGGAAGTCCGCTTCGGGCCAACGACGGTGGAGGTCCCAGGCGGTGGTCATCGGGCACACCACGTCGTAGCGACCCTGAACGATGACCGCGGGGATGGAGCGGATCCGGTCCACGCCCTCCAGGAGCTGGTCGGGGTGGTCGAAGAACCCGCGGTTGGTGAAGTAGTGGCACTCGATGCGCGCGAAGGCCTCGGCGAACTCGTCCCCGCCGAAATCCTCGATGAGCTTGGGATCGGGAATGAGCTTGCTGGTGGTGGCCTCCCACACGCTCCAGGCCCGGGCGGCCTCGGAACGGATCGCGGGGTCGTCGCTGGTCAGCCGCCGGTAGTAGGCGGCCACCAGGTCGTCGCGCTCCGCCTCGGGAATCGGCGCCAGGTACTTTTCCCAGGCATCGGGGAAGATGAAGCTCGCCCCTTCCTGATAGAACCAACGGATTTCCTTGGGGCGGAGCAGAAAAATGCCCCGGAGCACGAGGGCCTCCACCCGATCGGGATGAGTCTCGGCGTAGGCCAGGGACAGGGTGCTCCCCCAGGATCCCCCGAACACCAGCCAGCGATCGATCCCCAGGG
>CAYRIJ010000236.1:0-6099 GCA_964424285.1 uncultured bacterium | reverse complement strand
TGCGCGACTCGGGCTGGGCGATGTAGTCCGCGGTCGCGCCCTTTTCCCGGCCGATCACCGTGGGAAGCACCATTTCCGGGCCGAACCGCCGGGCCATTCCGGTCAGCACGCGGCTTCTCCAGGAGGGCTTGAGCGACGGCACCGGCGCGCCCGAGGCCTTGAGCTGAACCTCCCAGAACCGGACGTGGCGCTGCTCCACCTCGGCCAGGCGCTCGTACACCGAAGCCATCTCCGGCCGCTTCTCCACCTCGGCCAGCGCGTGATAGAGCGCGGCGCTGTCCACCTCGGACTGCAGATTGTCCCGGTAGCGTTTGGCGTCGGGTTTCTTCCCCATCGTCCCCTACTCCTGCATCACCACGATGCTCGAAACGTTGCCCTCTTCGTCCAGCCGGAGGTGGATCATGTTGGGCCGGCAGCAGACCTGGCAGTCCTCGACGTAGTCCTGGCGGCGGCCCGCGGAGGGATCCACCGCGATGGTAATGGACTCCCCGCAACTCGGACAGGTATAGGTGGTCTCGTCGTCCATGGGGCTCGCCTCCGTGCCTTTCTCCCGGGGCCCGGCCCCCGCCTCCGAGGCCTCGGAGGGCGGACCGGGCGCCCGATCAGGATGACCCAGGCCGGTCGTTGACGTCACCCGCCGCGTTCCCTAGGGTGGAGGAATCCGCTAGCTCGCTTTGATCCAAAGAGTTAGCTTACGGCCGGGCCGTCCCGGCTCCCCCGAGGAGAAGGACAGTATGGAACATTCACGCTGCGCGCGCACCGCGATCCTCGGGTTGGCGGCATCGATGCTCCTGGCCGGCGCGGCCGTCGCCGCCCCTTCCGCCGGCGATGTCCGCGTTCCGTCGCGGCTCGTGGTGGGCACCAAGGCGACCCCTCCCTTCTCCATGAAGAGCCCGGACGGAACGTGGACGGGGATCAGCTTCGACTTGTGGCGGAACATCGAGGCCGACCTGGGCTTCACCAGCACCATCCGGGAGCGGAAGGATCTACAGGGACTCCTCCAGGGCGTGTCGTCGGGAAGCCTCGACGTGGCGATCGCCGCGGTCACGGTGACCGCCGGGCGCGAAGACACCCTCGACTTCAGTCACCCCTACTTCACCACCGGCCTCGGCATCGCGATCCCCGAGAGGCAGGGCGGTTTCCTGAGCGCGGCCCGCGGGATTCTCTCCCTGAATTTTCTCAGGGTCGTGGGGCTCCTGGCGCTCCTGCTCTTCGTCGCGGGATTTCTGGCCTGGCTCTTCGAGCGGCGCCGGAACCCGGACCACTTCGGGGGCGGCGCGCGGTCCGGCCTGGCCTCGGGTTTCTGGTGGGCGGCGGTCACCATGACCACGGTGGGCTACGGCGACAAGGCGCCGGCCACGGTCGGCGGGCGAGTTGTGGGCCTGATCTGGATGTTCATGGCCATCATCGTGATCTCGAGCTTCACCGCGGCCATCGCGTCGTCGCTGACCGTCTCTCATCTCGAGACGCGCATCGGGGGTCCCGATGATCTCGTCCACGTCGCGGTGGGCACGGTCCCCGCCACCACCAGCGCCCGGTACCTGGAGGGCCATCACGTGGGATTCCGCGGGTTCCCCACCGTGGAGGACGCGCTTACCGCCCTGGCCCACGGCGAGGTGGATGCGGTGGTGTACGACGTCCCGCTTCTCAAGTATCTCTCCCAGAGGGACTGGCCGGGCCGGATCCGCGTGCTGCCCGGGACCTTCGAGCGCCAGGACTACGCCGTCGTGCTCCCCGAGGGGAGCCCGCTCCGCGAGCCGATCAACCGCGCCCTCCTGCGGACGATCCAGGCCCCGGAGTGGGGAGACAGGGTGGCCGATTACCTGGGACGGTGAGCCGGGATGCACACAACCTCGCCCGGTCGGACCGGAACCCTGAATCGAGCCGCGGACCGGGTGGCGGGCTTCGTCGAGCGGCATGCCGGCGCCCTGTTGGCGGCGCTTCTGCTCCTCTACACCCTGACCACCGTCCTCCGGGCGGCGGCAAAGCCCCTGTGGAACGACGAGCTCATGGGCCTCTACGTGGCCGGTCTCCCCTCCCTCCCCGCGATGTGGCGCGCGTTTCTCGCCGGGGTGGACGGGGCGCCTCCGCTCCATGGGTTCATGCTGCACGCGGTTCACGCGGCCTTCGGCGACGGTGAGATCGCGGTCCGGGTCCCGGCATGGATCGGCTTCGGCACGCTGCTGGTCGCCCTCTTCGCCTTCACGAGGCGCCGCCTGGGAACGATCTACGGGTTCATCACCGTTCTCTTCCTGCTCAAGACCGGCGCCTATCCCTACGCCTACGAGGCCCGGCCCTACGGCATCCTGCTCGGTCTGGCCGGGCTGGCGCTCGTGTCCTGGCAGGTGGCGGCCGACGGAAGACGTCGCCGCCCGGCCCTGGCCGGTCTTTTCACCAGCCTCTTTCTGGGCGTCGCCGATCACTACTATGCGGTCTTCGTGATCGCGGCCCTGGGGTTGGGGGAACTCGCGCGGACGGCGAAGCGGCGCCGGTTCGACTTCCCGGTGGCGGCGGCCCTGGTTCTCCCCCTCACCGCGTTCGTCCCGCTCCTTCCGGTGATCCATGCGGTGAGAACCCGGCTCTTCGTCCACTCCTGGGCTCCCCCCCATCCGGAGCAGATCCTGGCCACTTACGGGCTGCTCCTCCGGCCCGCACTGGTCACCGTCGTCGCGACGGCCATCGTGGTGGGCGTCTTGCGACTCATCCGCTACGAATCGCCGGACCCGTCCGGATCGAAACGCGCGGGGTTCCCGTTCCACGAGCTTGCGGCGCTCGTCGGGTTCGCTCTGATCCCGGTGGCCGCGGTCCTGGTGGCCATGGCCGGAACCGGCACCTATGCCCCCCGGTACGGGCTTCCGGCGATCATCGGGCTCTCGGCGCTCTTCACGCTCGGAGTCCGCCGGCTCTCGCGCGGAGGCGCGACGACGGCGGTCCTCGTGCTCCTCACGATCTCCCTCGCGGTGGTGAAGGACACGGTGAGGGCGGCGGCGGCGCCCAGGGACCCCCGCGCCGCCGTGCTGGCCATGCACCCGCTTCTGCTCGCGCTCCCCGAGGCTCCGACGGCGGTGGCCTTCGGCGACCCGCACGCGTTCGTCCAGGCCCGGCACTACCTGCCCCCGGGGATCACCCGCCGCTTCGTCTATCTCAACGATCCCGAGGCCGCGGTTCGATACACCGGAGACGACACCGCCGAGCGCAACTTCCGCATTGAGGCCGACCTGGTCGACCTCGGCATCTCCGACTACCGGCCCTTCGTCCTCGCCCACCGGAGCTTCTGGGTCTACGACACCCGGCCCCGATGGCTGGTCCGCCGGCTGGAGGAGGAAGGCGCCGTTCTCACCCTGGTCGGGAGTGCGCCGGAGAGCCGCCTCTACCGGGCCGCGTTTCCCACCCCCTGATCCCGGCTCGGTCTTTCTCCTGGGCCGGTCATCCGGCACCGGCGGGTCCGATGGAGTTCCCAAATCCGTTCACCGGACAAACACGATCGTAAAACAACTTTGTTATCGAATTCGTTTTGCGCCGGCGTCGGGGTGGAGTACCTTCGACTCGCGGGACCGCCCCGGGCCACGGGCGCCCCGCGGTTGACGGTCATGGTCCGCTACCCCCGAGACCCCCATGGAACGGAGGATGCGACGATGATGAAGGAACCATTGATGGCCGAGCGCCGCGCGTCCGATAAGGGACCGAACGCCGATCCGCCCTCGCCCGTCGCCATAAGCTGCGTCCGGAGAAACCTCTTCCAGCGCATCTTCGGTGTCCCCGCCACCGAGCCCCCGGCCGACGCCGGGTCCTGGGCGTTCGCGGACGGCACCATCCGGGTGGACGTGACCCGGGTATCGGAGCTCAACCGGCGGGCGGGGGCGGTCCGGATCGAGGGCCCGATGCTCCCGGCGCCGGTCCTCCTCATCCACGGGATCGACGGCGGGTACCACGCCTTCGAAAACCGCTGCGCCCATGGCGGACGCAAGCTCGATCCCTGCGTGAACGGTCCGGTCCTCCAGTGCTGCAGCGTGGGAAAATCGCTGTTCGACTACGAGGGGAAGGTGCTCGACGGCCCCGCGAGCGTTCCCATCCACCCCTACCCCGTGCGGGTGGACGGGGAGACCGTGCTCATCGAGGTGCGCTGACCCGAAGCCGTCCCGGCCCCGGCCTCAGAACCGGTAGGACAGGCTGGTGTAGACCTGGTCGTTCTTCTCGACGTCTCCCCGGGTGGACTCCCCCGAGAGGAGGAGATACCAGCCGGTCACGATGCCGAGGTCCAGGTCGGCGCCGAACCAGGTCGTCCGCGTCGAGGCCTCGGGTCCGGTGAAGCGGTCCTCCCGCTTTCCCCCCGCGTGCAAATCCAGCCGGTTCCGCCTGCCGATCGAACCGCCCGCGCGAACCGTATGCAGCCAGCCCTCGGCGAGAGGTCCGGTGTAGCGGGTGTGCCGGGTGCCTATGTCCACGGCCAGCGGAGACACCCGGGAGATGTGGGTGGTGAGGGTGAAGGACTTCGAGTCGCCGCTCCCCCCGCCGCCGTTCACTCCCGCATCTCCTCCAACCCGGAACCGGTCCAGGAAACGCACGCTCGCCCCACCCCGGAGCCCCCGGCGATAGCTGTCGTCGAACTCCGTTTCCGGCGTGTCGCGGTCCCGATAGAGTCGGACGTTTCGCCGGTTATCGAAGCCCGCGGTGAAACTCAAGGCCGGCATCGGCTGGTAGGGGAGGTTCAGATAGGTGCTGGTCGGGGTCAGCAGGGGCTCGCCGGCCTTCGCCTTCCAGCCGCGATTGACGTCGATCTCCTGGGTCAGGTACCCGAACATCCGGGGATTCATGTACCGGCCGCGAAGGAAGAGATAGTCCCGGTTCACCGCCCCCCGCACCAGCGATTGGATGGCCCCGCCGGTAATCGCCCAGCGGCTCGCTCCGGCCCGCGCACCCTGCACACGGGCATACCCCCCGTACTCCAGCACCTCGCTCGAGGCCCCGTAGGTCCCGGGATCGGGTTGGGTTCCGGTGAAGACGCCGAAGGCCAGGGATCGCTTCTCGTACTCCCCCAGGAAGCCGTCGAACAGGCTGACCGGGGCCAGGTCGGGGGAGACCTGCCGGCCGAGGGACAGCCGGAGCGGTGAACCGGCGGCCCGGCGGGAGAGGCTCAGCCGATAGAAGCGGGTCCGGCCGTCGTTGGACTGCCCCCCGCTTGCGTCGGTCCGATAGGTACGGCGCGCCCGGGCGTCGACCAGAAGATCCAGGTCGCCCCCGTTGATCCGGGTCCCGGACACCCGGAGGTCCACCGCGGGCTGGGAGAAACCGGAGCCGGTCCCGCTTTGATCCATCACGGTGAGGTATCGGACCCCGGCCCGTCCCCGGAAACCCAGGGCCCGAAGCGCCTGCATCGTCGATAGCGAAGCGGTCCGGCCGGGTTCCGTCGGGTTCGCCGGCGACGCCGATTTCCGGCCGGCCGCCGGGGACGGGCTCGGTCGAAAGCGAACGACATCCCCGATCTTCACCTCGACCGAGTCCCCCGGCACGGAGCACGACGCCTGGTGGGAGGACAGGTGCTCCACCTTGAGCACGGTCACCGGTTTTCCGTTCCGCTCGACCCGAAGCGTGAGCCCCTCCTCCAGGCCGCTCTGCCGGCCCGCATCCACGTAGATCAAGTCTCCGGTGACGTAGGTGACGTGGGCGATGCTATCCGCCAGGGAGGCGTTATCGCCGGCGGTGTCCTTCCCGGCGGATTGGGCGGGCGACGGCGCGCACAGGCAAGCCAGGACGACCGCGGCCACCATGAACGCCGTGCTCGCCCATCGAGGCATCAGTGCCTCCCCCGAGGATGGCAGGAGTAGCAGGCCTGGCTGTCGTACCGGTATCCGGAGACACCGTGGTGGTCCCCGTCCGTCTTCGACTTGTCGTCGTGCGGATGACAGCTCAGGCAGGTGAAGTCCGCGTAGTTCGAGCCGTTGGTGTGACAGTCGGAGCAGCTGCTCCATCGTCCGCCGTGAGATCCGGAGTAGATCGGAAAGTACGAGGCGTCATGGTCGAAGGTGGCTCCGGTCCATGCGGTCGTGTTGTGGCAGTTCTGGCAGGTCACCGGGAACCCGGCGGCGCTGTGCACCGGGT
>CAYRIJ010000235.1:2941-6136 GCA_964424285.1 uncultured bacterium | reverse complement strand
ACTTCGTGCTCCCCGCCCGCTCCTCGGAGATCTTCCGCGTCAAGGTCATCTACGATCCGACCACGGGCCCCGGCCTCCACCAGGGACAGATCGCCTTCGGGCCCCCCTGCGCCGCGGTTCCCTTCTCCCTGGAGGTCACCGCCGCGGCCGAACCCAAACCGGTCTTCCTGGACGAGTGGGGAGAGCCGGGGACCGGTCCCGGCCAGTTCCAGACCCCGGGCAGCCTGGCCCTGGGGGACACGCACACCCTCTACGTCTGCGACCAGGTCAACAACCGCGTGCAGCTGCTCAACCGGACCGGCGACGTCGCCGGGATATGGCGCCAGTGGGACGAACACGACATGGACCAGGGGCTCACCCAGTGCTATCTCCCCGCCGGGGTGGCGGTGGGGCCGGACGGCGACGTCTATGTCGCGGACACCGAGTTCGAACACGGCCGGAAGCGCATCACGGAGTTCACCGCCGAGGGAGACTTCGTGAAGCGCTGGGGGCCGCTTCGCGACGGGGGATCGATCTTCACCGATCCCTTTCATCTCGCGGTGGCCGGGGACGGCACCATCTTCTCGGTGGACTCGGGGGCGCGGGCGGTGCGGGCCTTCGTGCTCGACCAGAGTGCCGAGGGCTATCAGTTGGTCGCCGAGTGGGGCGGGTCCGAGGTCTTCGGCGTGCCCCACGGGATCGCTCTCGACGACTCGGGCCGGGTCTACGTAAGCGATCTGTCCCGGGACCGGATCCTCCGCTTCGACCGGGAGGGGCACGAGACCCTCTCCTGGGGCGGCGGAGGCGAGGAGATCGGGGAGTTCCGCGGCCCGCTGGGGATCGCGGTGGACGGCGCGGGGGCGGTCTACGTGGCCGACTCGGGAAACTCCCGCGTCCAGAAGTTCACCTCCGACGGCACCTTCATCACCGAATGGGGCGTCTCGGGCACCGATGTCGGCCAGATGGACAAGCCGAGCGACGTGGAGGTGGGCGGGAACGGAATGATCTACGTGCTCGACCAGAGCCGGAGCAAGATCCTCCGTTTTCAGCCCGCTCAGTCGGCTCCCTGATCCCACCCGGCGAACCCCCCGCTCCATCCGCGAGAGCGGCCGCCGGCCTCTTGTCGGCGGGGGAGAGGGCCTGATACAGTCCGTCCTTCTCGAAGGGGAAGGATCCGCCGGTGACCACGCTTGGAATCCTGGCCTCGGGACGGGGCTCCAACTGCGAAGCCATCCTGCGCGCATGCGGGGAGGGACGCCTTGCCGCCCGCGTCGGCCTCGTCCTCTCCGACAACCCCGGGGCCGGAGCCCTGGCCCGGGCCGCGGAGCACCGGGTTCCCGCCCGCCACCTCGACCCCGGCCGCAAGGGAGCCCGGCTCACCCCGGACGCCGAGGCCGCCTATGCCGCCGCCTTCCGCGAGGCGGGAGTGGAGTGGGTGGCCCTGGCCGGGTTCATGCGCATCCTGGGTCCGGTCTTCCTCGAGGCCTACGCGGGACGGGTGGTGAACATCCACCCCTCGCTCCTCCCCGCGTTCCCCGGGCTCCACGCCCAGCGGCAGGCGTACGACTACGGGGTCAAGGCGGCGGGTTGCACCGTGCACTTCGTGGACGCCGGGGTGGACACCGGCCCCATCGTCCTCCAGCGCGCGGTGCCGGTCCGCGACCGGGACTCGGTGGAGGATCTGGAGGCCCGGATCCTGACCGAGGAGCACGATCTCTACGTGGAGGCGCTGGCGCTCCTCATCTCCGGCGGCTATCGCCTCGACGGCCGCCGGGTGGTCCGCTCATCCTGAATCACTCGGAGGAACCTCGTGACATCCAAGTTCGTCGATGAAACCCCCCTGACCACCCTCGACTTGGGTCCGGTCCGGCCCGCCCACCGGGGCAAGGTGCGCGAGATGTTCGATCTCGGGGACCGGCTCCTCATGGTGGCCACCGACCGCATCTCCGCCTTCGACTGCATTCTCCCCACCGGGATTCCCGGGAAGGGGAAGATCCTGACCGAGCTCTCGGTGGCCTGGTTCAACGCCCTGAACGGAGTCGTGCCGCATCACTACATCTCACAACAGGCAAACGACTTCCCGTCGGAATTTCAACCATTTCGCGAAGTCCTGGAGGGACGCTCCCTCCTGGTCAAGAAGGCCGACCGGTTCGACGTGGAGTGCGTGGTGCGCGGGTACCTGGCCGGCTCCGGCTGGAAGGAATACCGGAAGACGGGAGAGGTGTGCGGGATCGCGCTCCCCGCCGGTCTCCGGGAGTCCGACGAGCTCCCGGAGCCCATCTTCACCCCGGCCACCAAGGCCGACGAGGGGCACGACGAGAACATATCGTTCGAGCGCATGGCCGACATCGTGGGGAGCGAGGACGCCGCGGCGCTCCGGGACCTCTCCCTGGCCATCTACCGGAACGTGGCCGCCTACTGCGCGTCCCGGGGGATCATCGTGGCCGACACCAAGTTCGAGTTCGGCCGGGTGGGGGACGCCATCACCCTGATCGACGAGGTGCTCACCCCCGATTCCTCGCGGTTCTGGCCCGCCGACCGCTACGAGCCGGGGCGCTCCCAGGACTCCTTCGACAAGCAGTACGTGCGCGACTACCTGGAGCAGCTGGACTGGGACAAGACGCCGCCCGCCCCGGGGCTTCCCGAGCCGGTGGCGCGGGCCACCGCGGCCCGCTACGGCGAGGCCGTGGAACGGCTGGTCGACCGCGCGCATCCGCTTCGCTTCACCCCGGAGACCTGGCGATGATCGCGATCCGCCGCGCCCTGGTGAGCGTGTACGACAAGACGGGGCTGGACGAGCTGGGGAAGGCCCTGGCCGCGGCCGGGGTGGAGGTGATCTCCACCGGGGGCACCGCGGCCCGGCTCCGGGAGAGCGGGGTCCGGGTGACCGACGTGAGCGAGGTGACCGGGTTTCCCGAGTGTCTGGACGGACGGGTGAAGACCCTGCATCCCAAGGTTCACGCCGGCATCCTGGCCGACCGCTCCAAGCCCGAGCACCTCGAGCAGATCCGAAAGCTCGAAGTGGAGCCGATCGACCTCGTGGTGGTGAATCTCTATCCCTTCGAGGCGGCGGCGGAGCGCGAGGGCATCGGCCGCGCCGAGCTGATCGAGGAGATCGACATCGGAGGGCCGACCATCCTCCGGGCCGCGTCGAAGAACGCGGACCACGTGGTGCCGGTATGCGACCCCGCCGACTATCCCGCGGTGATCGCCGCC
>CAYRIJ010000235.1:0-2841 GCA_964424285.1 uncultured bacterium | reverse complement strand
CCCGGGGCACCGCGGTGGTGGTGAAGCACCTGAACCCCTGCGGGGTGGGATTCGACGAGGACGCGGAGAGGGCCTACCGGCGGGCGCTGGCCGCCGACCCGGTGAGCGCCTTCGGGGGCATCGTGGCCCTCAACCGCCCGCTCACCGCCGCCGCGGCCTCGGCCATGAAGGAGATCTTCCTGGAGTGCATCGTGGCCCCGGAGGTGGAGCCGGCCGCCCTGGAGGTCCTGGCGGCCAAGAAGAACCTCCGGGTGGTGACCGCGCGATTCGCCGCCCCGCCCCTGGG
This sequence comes from uncultured bacterium, assembly GCA_964424285.1. Lineage (GTDB taxonomy): Bacteria > Eisenbacteria > RBG-16-71-46 > JABDJR01 > JABDJR01 > CAVSKL01. The sequence goes on along the minus strand of CAYRIJ010000235.1, from coordinate 2,555 downwards.
GCTCGAGATCCGTTCGGTGGCCGGGGCCTGGCTGGTGCAGTCCGCGGACGGCCCCCAGGGGGACGCCGAGCGGAGGACCGCCACCCGGCGCGCGCCGACTCCGGCCGAAACCGAGGCCCTCGAGCGGGCCTGGATCATGGTCCGCAACGCCAAGTCCAACGCCATCGTGATCGCCGCCGGGGACGGGATGCTGGGTCTGGGCTGCGGACAGACCAACCGGGTGGACGCGGTGCGCCAGGCGGCGGAGCGGGCGGACAAGGTGGACGTGAACCCGGGGGTCAAGGTCCTGGCCTCGGACGCCTTCTTCCCCTTCCGGGACGGGATCGACGCCGCGGCGGCCGCCGGGGCGACCGCGATCATCCAACCCGGGGGATCGATCCGGGACGACGAGGTCATCGCCGCCGCCGACGAGCACGGCATGGCCATGGTGTTCACGGGAAGGCGTTGTTTCCGACACTGATCGTTTTCGAGACGGTTTCGACACCACAGAAAACCTATCGGAATCGCCGCTCCGGGGCCGCGCCGGCCTCGGAACGCGGCGATTCCGGGATGCCCGGGAGACCCCCCCCATGATCCTGGTCCTCGACTTCGGGTCCCAGTTCACCCAGCTCATCGCCCGCCGGGTGCGGGAGCAGAAGGTCTACTGCGAGATCCATCCCTACTCGATGCCCCTGGAGGAGATCCGGAAGCGTCGGCCGGCGGGGATCGTCCTCTCCGGCGGCCCGTCCAGCGTGTACGCGGCCGACGGCCCCCGCCCCGACCCGGGGGTGTACGGGCTGGGGGTGCCGGTGCTCGGGATCTGCTACGGGCTCCAGACGATGATCCACCACGAAGGCGGGGGCGTGGAGCGGGTAGGACAGGGGGAGTACGGGCGGACGCCGGTGCACCTCACCGAGTCCGCCGGCCCGCTCTTCGAGGGACTGCCCGGGACCCTGACCACCTGGATGAGCCACGGCGACTCGGTCACCCGGCTCCCCGCGGGGTTCCGGCGCGAGGCGGCCACCGCCGACGGCATCGTGGCTGCGGTGGGGGACGAGACCCGACGGTTCTACGGCCTCCAGTTCCACCCCGAGGTGGCCCACACCGAGCACGGGTCCGAGCTTCTGGCCAACTTCCTCTTCCGGGTGTGCCGGGCGGAGGCGGACTGGAATCTGGAGGACTTCGGGGAGCGCGCGGTGCGGCGGATCCGCGAGACGGTGGGGGAGGCGGGGATCGTGTGCGGGCTTTCCGGCGGGGTGGATTCCGCGGTGGTGGCCACCCTGGTCCACCAGGCGGTGGGGGACCGGCTCACCTGTGTCTTCGTGGACCACGGCCTTCTCCGGAAGAACGAGGCCGACGAGGTCATGCGGGTCCTGGACTCCGGCTTCGGGCTCCGCATCGTCCGGGTGGACGCCGCGGACCGGTTTCTGGACAAACTCGAGGGGGTCGCCGACCCCGAACGAAAGCGGAAGATCATCGGGGAGGAGTTCATCCGGGTGTTCGAGGCGGAGGCCCGGAAGCTCGCCGGGGTGCGTTTCCTCGCCCAGGGCACGCTGTACCCCGACGTGATCGAGAGCGTCTCGGTGGCCGGACCCTCGGCCCGCATCAAGTCCCACCACAACGTGGGCGGGCTGCCCGAGCGGATGGATCTCGCCCTGGTCGAGCCGGTGCGGGAGCTGTTCAAGGACGAGGTGCGCGAGCTGGGACGGGGTCTCGGCCTTCCCGAGACGGTGATCGGGCGCCACCCGTTCCCGGGACCGGGTCTGGCGGTGCGCATCCTGGGACCGGTCGCGCGCGAGCAGGTGGCGACCCTCCAGGAGGCGGACCGGATCTACATCGAGGAGCTTCGACGGGCCGGGCTCTACGACGCCATCTGGCAGGCCTTCGCGGTGCTGCTTCCGGTGCGCTCGGTGGGGGTGATGGGGGACGAGCGCACCTACGGGAACGTGGTGGCGCTTCGCGCGGTGACCAGCGTGGACGGGATGACCGCGGACTGGTTCCCCATGCCCGCCGAGGTCCTGGGACGGATCGCCAACCGCATCGTCAACACGTTGCCGGGGGTGAACCGCGTCGTCTACGATGTGACCTCGAAGCCTCCCGCCACCATCGAGTGGGAGTGATCGGGCGATGCGGATACCGGATGAACCACCTGCTGAAACGAGTCTCCCGGGCGGTCGCGACGGCGCTCTGCGTCGTCGGGGCGTGCCTGGCCCCGGTGCTCGCGTCCGCGGGCGGGGTTGACCCCGGCGCGGGCGTCGCTCCGGGGCCCGCGTCCCCGATCCGCCCGCCGGATCTCCGTCCTCCCGCCGCCCCCGGCGCCCGCGCGCCCGGCCTCCGGTTCTTCCGCCTGGCCCCGGCCGGCGCCGACACCGTCTACCGGCTCCTGGCGGTGCCGGTCCGGTTCCCCGAGGATGCCGACCTGGGCGCCACCACCAGCGAGCTGGCCGCCCGCCTGAACGGCGGCGACCCGGCGAGCCTCGCCGGCTACTGGCGCGCGGCCACCTACGGGCGCATCCACTTCGAGGTGACGGTGGCCCCCGTCGTGACCGCCGCCCATTCCCGCGCCTACTACACCG
>CAYRIJ010000234.1:2943-6151 GCA_964424285.1 uncultured bacterium | reverse complement strand
GCGAACGTCATGGTGACTCACGACGGGCGGGTGAAGGTGCTGGACTTCGGGCTGGCCAAGCTGGCCCAGGAGGATCCGGAGCAGGAAGCCACCCGCATGGTGACCATGCAGTCGCCGATCTCCGAGGCGGGCCAGCTCTTCGGGACCGTTCCCTACATGGCCCCCGAGCAGATCCGGGGGGAGCCGGTCGACGCGCGCAGCGACCTCTTCGCCCTGGGCATCATCCTCTACGAGATGGCGACCGGCCGGAGACCCTTTGCCGGGGAATCGTCCGCGGACGTGACCTCGGCGATTCTTCGCGACACGCCGGCGCCGGTCCGCGACCTCCGCGCCGAGCTGCCCCGCGATCTCGAACGGATCGTGTCGCGCTGCCTGGAGAAGGACCGCGAGCGGCGGTTCCAGACCGCCAAGGACGTGCGGAACGAGCTGGAGATCCTCCAGCGGGAGACGGCGTCACGGCCGGCGGCCGCGGCTCCTTCCCCGGTAGCGAAGCCCGCGCCCCCGAAGGCGGACGCGCCGTCGATCGCGGTCCTGCCGTTCGTGAACCGGAGCCGCGACCCCGAGGATGAATATTTCTCCGATGGCCTCGCCGACGAGCTTCTGAGCGTCCTGGTGAAGATCCGCGGCCTCCGGGTGGCGGCGCGGACGTCGTCGTCCACCTTCAAGGGCAAGGAGGCGACGATCGCCGAGATCGGCCGCGCCCTCAAGGTGGCCACCGTCCTGGAGGGGAGCGTGCGCAAGGCGGGAAACCGGGTGCGGGTCACCGTGCAGCTGGTCAAGGTCGCCGACGGCTATCCGCTCTGGTCCGAGACCTACGACCGGACCCTGGACGACATCTTCGCGGTGCAGGACGACATCGCGCAATCGGTGGTGAAGGAGCTCCGCACCACGCTCCTGGGGGAGTCGGAGGATTCCAGCGCCAGCCGCGAGGCGCGCGCGGAAGTCGCCGCCGCGGCCACCGGCCGGGGGGGGAACGCGGAGGCCCACCGCCTGTTCCTCCAGGGAAGGCACTTCATCGACCGGCTCAGCGAAGCCGACGTCGAGAAGGGGATCGGGTACCTCCGCCGGGCGGTGGATCTGGATCCCGGCCACGCCCGGGCGTGGGCGGCCCTTTCCCTTGCCTTCGGGCTCCAGGGGGGCTACGGGTGGGTTCCCGTGGACGAGGGCTGGCCCCGGGCGCGCGAGGCGGCGGAGCGCGCGCTGGCCATCGAACCCGACCTGGCCGAGGGATACGTGATGCTCTCCCGGGTCCAGCGGATGTACGAGTGGGACTGGAAGGGGGCGCAGGCGTCCTCGGCCCGCGCCCTGGCGCTGGCCCCGGACAGCCTGGACGTGATCCAGGAGGCGGGGGAGCTGGCCTCGTACCTGGGCCGGGCCGAGGAGGCGGTGGCGTTCGCCGAGAAGGCGACCGCGCTGGATCCCCTGAGCTCCAACGCCTACGCCCGCCTGGGCCGGGTCTACTTCTCGGCCCTGCGGCTCGAGGAGGCGGAAGCCGGCTACCTCAAGTCCCTGGAGCTGGCCCCGCAACGGATCGTCTGTCACAGCATCCTGGCCAGCATCCTCTGCCGGATGGGCCGGCTCGATGAGGCGCTGTCCCACGCCGAGCGGGAGCCCGCGGAGTTCGCCCGGCTACTCGCTCTCGGCGACGTGTTCTTCGCCATGGGGCGGGAGGCCGAGTCGCGAGCGGCGCTCGAGGAGCTCAAGGCCGAACACCCTGAGGACTCCGCGATCCAGATCGCCATCCTCCACGCGATCCGGGGCGAGGTGGACGACGCCTTCCACTGGATGAACCAGGCCGTCGACACCCGCGACTCGGGGGCGAGCATGGTGAAGTCCATCCCGGTGCTGCCCGCGCTCCACCGCGATCCGCGGTGGGCGGTGACCCTGGCCCGGATGGGGCTGGAGCCGTAGAAGCGCGTCCTGGTCACGGGCCACCGCCCTCACCGCCCGCGAAGGGCTTTCCGGCCCAAGCCCGCCCGGACTGGGCCAGGCCCGGTTGCTCACCTCCTACGCGACCTACGTGGGGAGCGTGGACCGGGACTTCACGGTGGAGGACTTCAAGTCTTCCGAGTGGTAGCGGGCCGTTCCTCCCGGGCGAATTCGCCGCGACTTCTCCGCGTGCTTATCCGAAATGTCGAGACGCGACTTTTGCACTAGGATTTTTGCAATTGATTCGGATCAAAGAGAATTCCCTACTGGTTCGCGCCCTTCGGCGGCTATAGTGCCCGGAGTACCCCGCTTGTGCGGGGATCCGGGAACGGTTCGTCCGCCTTCCCCCTCGCGCCCGGGCCCTCGCAGGTCTCCACAATCGAGGAGAGACTGCGATGAGGTCGCGCCGCTATCGCCTTGCCGTGTTCGCCTGCCTGCTCGGTACCCTTTGTCTGTTTCCCGTCTCGGTCGCCGCCGAGGCGGTGGTGAACGGGAGCTTCGAGACCGGTGATTTCACCGGGTGGAACCGGACGTACGACTCCAACACGCATTGGTACGTTCTCTCCGGGACCACCTCCCCGGCCTCCCACCACACGATTCCCGTTCCGTTCCCCGGGAGCTACCAGGCGGTGGCCGATCGAGGCACCGGCCCGAATACCGGCGCCGCCATCCTGTATCAGGACGTCACGCTGCCCGCCGCCTATCACGTGTGGCTGAAAGTCAGGTACTACTTCGCCAACTATCACACCGCCTACATCAACCCGGGCGACTTCTCCACCGCGCACCCGAACCAGCAGGTGCGGATCGACATCATGGATCCCGCCGCGCCCCTGGACGACCTCGGATCCGGGGTGCTCCGGAACCTCGTTTCCACAGGTCCGGGAACGCCCCTGATCGTCGGTCCCAATCCCACCCGGTGGGAGGTCACCGGGTTCGCCGGCCAAACCGTGCGCATCCGGATCGCGGTGGTCACCACCGAGGCGCCCCTGGTGGTCTGCATCGACGGGGTGAGCGCCTTCGCTTCCGCCTTCGAGGAGACCGTCCCCGCCGTACCCGGCCTCTGGCGTCCGGCGGTGGCCTGGGGAGACGTGGACGGGGACGAGGACGTGGACCTGGCGGTTTCGGGGTCGCTCACCAGCGATCCGCTGGACGCCCTGACCCGCGTCTACCGGAACGAGGGGGGGAGCTTCACCGACATGGCCCTGGGCCTGGTTCCGGCCTACGGAGGCGCGGTCCGTTGGGGAGACTACGACGCCGACGGCGACCTGGACCTGGTGGT
>CAYRIJ010000234.1:0-2843 GCA_964424285.1 uncultured bacterium | reverse complement strand
CCCGGCCTCTATTCCGCCTCCGCGGATTTCGGCGACATGGACAACGACGGGGACCTGGACCTGGTATTGACCGGGCGCCTGGTGGACGACACCCCCGTCTCCCGGATCTACCTGAACACGGGCGCCGCCTTCACCGACATCGGCGCCGGCCTTCCCGGGATCTGGAACGGGGAGGCGGCCTGGGGGGATTGCGACAACGACGGGGACCTGGACCTCGCTCTGGCCGGCGACACCGGCCAGGGTTACCTGGCCGCGATCTACCTGAACACGGGTGCCGCATTCACCGACCTGGGGGCCGGCCTCACCGGCGTCCGCCGGTGTGCGCTGGCCTGGGGGGACTTCGACGACGACCTCGACCTGGACCTCCTGGTCGCCGGCGAGACCACGACCGGCATCATCACCCGCATCTACCGGAACACCCACCCGGACAGCAACTGGATGCCCGAGGCTCCCACCGGATTGGCGGCGGGGGTCGGATCCGGTTTCGAGGTCACCTTCCAGTGGGACGCGGCCTCGGATCACGAGACCCCGGCCTCGGGGCTGAGCTACAACCTCCGGGTGGGCACCGGCGCGGGGCTGGGCGACGTGGTTCCGCCCATGATCCGGACCGGGGGCGAGGTCCGTCTCCTCCCCGCCCTGGGGAACGCGCAGATGATGCGCTCCCGCGTCATCCGGTTCGGACAGGCCGGCACCTATCACTGGACGGTGCAGGCCATCGACACCGGGTTCCGCGGCGGCGTGTTCGCCGGGGAGGAGTCGGTCGATGTGCCGCAGTTCGAGCTCCCCACCGGCTACCTCCCCTACGTGGACGAGGGCGACGTGCAATGGGGGGATTTCGACGCGGACGGCGACCTGGACTTCGCCATTCAGGGCAGCACCCAGTCCGGCGATATTCTGCAGGTGTACCGGAACGGCGGGGGGACGTTCACGAACCTGGGCGCCGGGCTGACCGGCCTCCACGAAGGCAAGGTCGTCTGGACGGACTACGACGCCGACGGCTACCTGGACCTTCTCGCCCTCGGCACCGCCGGTTCCGGCGGGAGCCCGCTCACCAGCCTGTACCGCTTCGACGGCTCCGGGTTCACCGCCGTCGCCGCGGGCTTCGTGGGGGTGACCCGGGGCGACGCGGGCTGGGCGGACTACGACGGGGACGGCGATCTGGATCTCGCCCTTTGCGGCGTCACCGCCGCCGGATCGTCCTGCCGGATCTACCGGAACGACGGGGGGAGTTTTGTGGACGCGGTGACGGGTTTGGTGGGGGTCGAGGACGCCTCCCTGGACTGGGGAGACGTGGACGGCGACGGGCGGCCGGATCTCCTGATGACCGGAATGGCCGCCCCGGGACCGGCCACCGTGCTCTACCGAAACCTCGGGATCGGCGGGTTCTCCGTGGCCTCGGCCGGGCTCCCCGCCACCACCGGAGGGACGGCCCGTTTCGGCGACTACGACAACGACGGCGACCTGGACGTGATCCTTACCGGTGCCTCGATCGGGGCGCCCAGCCCCGAGATCTGGGACAATGCCGGCGGCCAGTTCACTTCGCACGGCGCCGGGCTGACCGGGTTGACCGCCGCCACCGCCGCCTGGGGCGATTGTGACAACGACGGCGATCTGGACCTGGTGCTCGGCGGGAAGAACGCTTCCAACACGCCCCGCGCCTTCCTGTACCGGAACGACGACGGGGTGTTCCGGTCCATTCCCACCGGCGTCCTCGGCTTCTCCGGCGGCGCGATCTCCCTGGGTGACTGCGACAACGACGGCGACCTCGATCTGCTGATCACGGGGCGTTGGCTCCAGGGGTACCCGTTCACGTCCCTCTACCTGAACCGGAACCTGGTTCCCGATACGCCGCCGGAGGCCCCCGGCGGCCTGGCGGTGGCCCTCGTCGGCGGTATCGCGACGTTCTCGTGGAACGCGGCCGCCGATGCCGAGACCCCGGCGCCGGGGCTTTCCTACAATCTGCGGATGGGCGCCGCCCCCGACTCGATCGATCGGGTCCCCCCGCTGGCGGACGTCGGGACCGGCTACCGGCGGGTGCCGCGGGACGGAAACGCCGGCCATCGGCGGCAGCTGAGTATGCCCTGGGCGCTCCTACCCAACGACGCCCCGGTCTACTGGGCGGTCCAGGCGGTGGATCCGGCCTTCGCCGGATCGCCGTTCTCGGCCGAGAACACGTTCACCCTGACCCCGGTCATCGAATCGGTGACCGACCGCCCCGACGACTCGGGCGGCCTCATGCTGTGCGGCGTCGAGCCCTCGCCCTTCGACGCCATGATCGTGGCGCGGGTCCTCCGCTGCTACCAGGTTTGGCGGCGGGTGAGCTTCACGCCGCCGCCGCCGGAAGCCGGCGCGGGGTTCCCGCCGGGGACCTGGGCGCTGGTGGACAGCTTCGACGCCACCGGGGCCGAAGGGTACGTGCGCGAGATCGCCACTCCCGCCGACTCCTCGGAGAGCGGCATTCCCTGGGTGGCGCTCGTCGTCCGCGCGGTCAGGATCGACGGCGCCTGGTTCCAGAGCCCGCCGGACAGCGGCTACTCGGTGTCCGACCCGGTGGTCGGGGTGGGGGAGGTCCGGCCGCCGGAGCGCTACGCGCTCCTCGCGGCGAGCCCCAACCCCTTCGGCTCGTCCACGCACGTCGTGTTCGCGCTCCCCGAGGCCTCGGAGGTCGAGCTCACGATCTACGACGCGGCGGGGCGCCGGGTGCGCGCGCTGGCCGACACCGGGTTCCCCGCCGGCCGCCACACCGTGACCTGGGACGGCCGCGACGACGGGGGCCGGCTCACCGCGGGGGGGATCTACTTCTACCGCCTGCGGGCGGGGGCCTACGTGGAGACGCGGCGCAT
>CAYRIJ010000233.1:0-6166 GCA_964424285.1 uncultured bacterium | reverse complement strand
GGCCGAGGGGAACGAAGGGGATGCTCCCCAGGAACGCGGGAAGGGAGAGGGCGAGAACGCCGTAGGCGGCCCCCGCCTTCGCCGCGGAGGCGAGCCGGCGGGTCCGTCCGGCCCGGGCCAGAAAGATCAGCACGATCAGCACCCCGAAGGCATCGAAGGTCAGGGAAAAGGCCGAGGCGGAGTAGACGATGAGCGGCGGCCAGAACGCGGTCAGGTAGGCGGCGGCGTAGGCCAGGAGGCGGGGCCGCGGAAGGGGGGCGGCCTCGGGCGCCAGGAGGATCCCGGCCAGGCGGCGGAGGAGAACCACGGTGGCCGCGGAGATCGCTCCCTGGACGATCTGCATGGCCCACACCCACCCCGCGGGCCCGAATACGAGCTTCAAGAGGGCCAGGAACGCCGGGTAGAGCGGGGGAAAGAACGCGTATCGGGGAACGTCGGACCCGTAGAAATCGAAGAGGAATCCCCGGCCGGCCAGGAGGTGGTCCGCCACCTTCCCCAGCTCCACCCCGGACTCCACCACCCGTCCGTGAAGATAGACCGCGGTGAGGCCCAGCCGCACCGCCAGCGCGATCAGGAAGAGGACCCGATCGCCGGCGAGGGTGCGGCCGAGCTTCCCCGGTCGGGTCACGCCGCCTTCAGGTCCGAGGTGCAGTTCGGGCAGCGGGTGGCCGTCTTGTCGATCGTGGAGACGCAGTAGGGGCACTGCTTCGTGTTGGGCGGGGGCGGCGCGCTCTCGTCCTTCCGCTTCAGCTTGTTCAGGTTCCGGATCAGGATGAACACCGCGAAGGCCACGATCACGAAGCTGATCACGGTGTTGATGAACACCCCGTAGTTCAGGGTCACCGCGCCCGCGGTGGCGGCGTCGGCGACGGTGGCGTAGGGGCCGGGGGTGGCGCCCGACTTGAGCACCAGGAACAGGTTCGTGAAGTCCACGTTTCCCAGCAGGAGTCCGATCGGGGGCATGATCACGTCGGCCACCAGGGACTTGACGATGGTCCCGAAGGCGGAGCCGATGATGATGCCGACCGCCATGTCGACCACGTTTCCGCGGACGGCGAACTCCTTGAACTCCTTGAGCATGAATGCCTCCTTCTGAGGGTGGGTCCGGAGCCGGGGAATGGGCCCGAGGGCCGAGGCTCCTTATAGGTACCCCCGGAGGGGGTGTCAACGACTTTCGGCGGCCGTTCCGGCGGGGAGAGGGTTCGGGCTCCGGAGCGGACAGACCAGGTCCACGACCAGGGGGAGGTGATCCGAGGCCACCCGGGAAAGCCGGTTCCGGGGGACGTGGGCCCCGGCGGTCCCGATTCCCTCGCTGACCAGGACGTGGTCGATACGGCGTAGCGGCATGCGGCCGCTCCAGGTGCGAAGGCTCCGTTCCTTGCGGTCGGCGCCCAGGACGTTGTGAAGCCTGGCCTCCAGCCGCCGCACCGCCTGGGAGTCCGGCGACGCGTTGAAGTCGCCGCAAAGGATCACCGGGTTCCGGCACTCGGGGTGTCCCAGCCAATCCGCCCCCATGAGGGTCTCGACCTGGATCCGTCGCTCCCGGTCCAGGATGCTCAGGTGCGTGTTGAGGATCTGGATCTCCCGATCGTCCAGCCGCAAGGTCACCCAGAGCACCCCCCGATCCTCGAGGTTCAGCACATCCTTCACCCGGGAGGCGGCGGGAAGCGGCCCCGCCTTCACCACCCGGAGTTCGTGGGAGGAGAGAACGGCGTTCCCGAACGCCCCGTCGTCCACCTCGGCCACCGCGTGAAAGCGGTAGTCGGCCTGGAGTCGCTCCGCGATCACCTTGATCTGGTCGACCCCTCCCGAACGCGTTCGCTCCTGGTCCAGCTCCTGAAGGCACACCACGTCCGGTCGTTCCCGGGCGATGACCCGGGCGATCCGCTGGGGGGCGAACTTGCCGTCCATGCCGCGGCAGCCGTGGACGTTGTAGGTCATGAGGCGGAGCCGCATGGCCCCCGCCTCCCGTTCCTCCCGGGTTTCCCGGGTGGAGCGGAGCGCCGTCCGCTCCCGGGCGCGCTTCCCCTCCTCATGGCGCCGGTCGAGGACGTGCAGGGCCATTCGCCGGAGATCGCGAGGACGAAGGCGCTCGGGGATGGGAGCGAAGGCGCGGACCTCGGGGGGGAAGAGCACGAAGGCCGAGGTCTCGGCGGGTCCGGGTCCGCCGTGGGTGCCCCGTTCGACCTCGAAGGAGAGAGGAGCCCCCCGGTCCCAGCCCAGGAGCACCAGGTCTCCCGCGGACCGGTGCCGCACCTGGCGCACCAGGTCCTCGGTCGCCTCGGCCAGATGGGGGTGGTCCGCCCCCAGGATGGCCGCCGCCTGGTCGGGGAGCCGGTAGAACCGGCCGTCGGCGGAGAAGGCGAGGACCGACGACTCACCCTCGGGGAGGAGCACCCAGGGAATCCCCCCCTCGGCGGCCAGCACCTCGGCCAGCCAGGCCAGGAACGCCCGGTCGTGGCGGACGGGGAGGTACACGAAGCCCAGGGGGCCCTGGTAGACCACCTCGATCGCCCCGCCTCCCGCACCGCTCTCCGAGGCCTCCCCGCCCGGCCCGGCGTCGCCCCGATCCGGGTCCGAGCCCCCCTCCGGGGGTTCCGGCGTCCCCGGCGTCTCGCCGAATCCGAGGCCCCCCACCATCTTGGGGGCGGATCCGCCGCGGAGCCAGCCCGGCATGCCCGCGGCCAGGGACTGGGATCGCATCTCGCCAGGGAGGGGAGGGAAGGCCAGGGACGGCGGCGGAGCCCCGCGCGCCCCCACGATGTCCCGGACCATCTTGTAGACCCGCTCCACGGTCTCGGACAGGGTCGTTCCCCGGCGCCGCTCGAAGGGGCTCACGGTCTCGTGTCCGTGATCCGAGTAGATCCAGACCTGGTAGTCGCGCCCCTTGGAGCGGTGGGCGGCCAGGGTCACCCGGCGCACCGACCGGTCGATCCCCCGGAGCGCCATCCGCGCCGAGCGGGCGGTGGGACCGCGGCGGTGGGCCAGCTCGTCGAACCCGGTGAAGTTCAGGTGGATGACCGGGAGCCCCCGCTCCGCGTCGATCGAGGCCCCCGCGGTCACCGCCTCGCGGATGGCCGCCCCGATCAGCACGCGGTAGGGCACCCAGCGGAGCTCGTAGGCGAGCTCGCCCCGGTCGATGCGGCCACGGAGCCAGTCCCGAAGGGCCAGGGCGGTGGTGAAGCCGAGGTTCCCGGCCACCCGGAGCAGGCTCCAGGCGTTCCAGAGCACGATGCCCGCGATCCGGATCCGCCCGAACAGGCTGGCCGGCGGTCCGGCCACCGCGGGGGACACGCAGAAGTGGGTCTCGGCCGCGCCGCCGTTGTAGATCCCCGACCACGCGGACCCGTGCTCCAGGAGCCCGGCGCGCTTCTTCCCCAGGTCGTGCTCCATCCCCGAGACCCAGGCCCGGTCGTTCATCCGCACCACCCGGCGAAGCGCGGGGTCGCGGAAGCTGAAGGCCGGAATGGTGGAGGCGGCGCCGTAGAAGAACTCGGCCTGGAAGCCCGGGGTGTTGCTGGGGAGCCCGGTGTAGACCGAGCGAAGCTCGTGCCCCTCCCGCTCCAGGAGGCGCTCCAGGAAGGGCATCTGCCCCTCGTCCAGGGCGCGACGGAGCGCCCGCTCGCCCAGGCCGTCCAGCTGGATGAGCACCAGTCCCGGGGCGTCGGAATGCGGCGGAGGCGGCCGGTGGCCCAGGAGCCGGGCGCTCCAGCGGTTCCGGCTCACCGCCCTCCGGAGGGCGCTCCACAGGATCTCCAGGCGGTCGATCATCGATTCAGGATCCCCTCGGGCATATGCCGATCATACGCCAGCCGGGGAGAACTACGTCCGGCGCTTCCCGCTCACCTCCGGATTGACCCAGGCCCGGAGCGGCTCCCCCCGGACCCCCGCGATGAGGTTGTCGGCCGCGATCTCGGCCATGGCGTTCCGGCTGGTGACGGTGGCGCTGGCGATGTGAGGGGTGATGATCAGGTTGGGAAGGGCCAGCACCGGGTCGTCCACCGGGAGCGGCTCCGGGTTGGTCACGTCGAGGCCGGCGGCGAAGATCTCTCCGGTCCGAAGCGCCCGGCTTTCCCCGTCCACCTCAGCACCGGCCGCCCGAAGCGCCTCCCCCAGATCGTCCTTCACGTGGATGGGGCCGCGGGCGGTGTTGATGAAGATCGCGGTGGATTTCATCTTCTTGAACGCGGCGGCGTCGAAGAGGCCCCGGGTCTCGGGGCTCAACACGGTGTGGACGCTCACGAAGTCGCTCTCCCCGAGCAGGGTGTCGAAATCCACCCGGCGCGCTCCCAGCTCCCGCTCCGCGGTCCCGTTCTGGTAGACGTCGGTGTAGAGGATGCGCATGTCCCAGCCGCGGTGGCAGCGCCGGGCCAGCCCGTAGCCGATCCGTCCCATGCCGAGCACTCCCAGGGTCCGTCCCACCAGGTCCTGGCCGATGTGCCCCAACGGCTCCCAGGTCTTCCACTTGCCATCCCGGAGGTAGGCGTTCGACTCCAGCAGCCGGCGGGAGGCGGCGATCATGAGGCAGAAGGCCATGTCCGCGGTGGCGTCGGTGAGCACGTCGGGGGTGTTCCCGACCGCGACCCCCCGCTTGGTGGCCGCGTCCACGTCGATGTTGTTGTAGCCCACCGCGTAGTTGCTCACGACCCTGAGGCCGGGGGCCCGATCCAGGAGCGGGCCGTCCACGCGGTCGGTGAGGAGCGAGAGAAGCCCCTCGCACTCGCTCGCCTTTTGCATCAGAATCTCGCGCGGGGGAGGGAGGGGGTCCGTCCAGATCTCCGCGTCGCATAAGGACTTGACCTTGTCGAGACCGGCGTCGGGGATCACGCGGGTCACGAACACTTTGGGTTTGGGCATGGAGGTCCTCGGTTTGGTGAGCGGAGCGCTTCGAACGATTCTAGGGACGCGTCGGAGGCCGGTCAACTTGAGCGGTGGGGCGCCGCGGTGAAAGGGCGCGGCCGGACCGCGGCGAACGGCCGACGACTCCGCGCGGACGCCGAGGCGGTCTGGCGGGCCGGAGTGGACGCGGTCGAGCCGGGACGGCTGGTGCGCGCGGCGATGCGCGTGCGCGGGGACGTCCTCCACGTCGGGGATTCGGCGATCCGGCTGGGTCCGGTTCGGCGGATCGCGGTGGTCGGAGCCGGGAAGGCCGGCGCCTCCATGGCCGAGGCCGCGGAGCGGATCCTGGGACCCCGGCTCCTGGAGGCCAAGGACGTGGTGGGGTGGGTGAACGTGCCGGCGCCTTCGGTCCGTCCCCTGGAGCGGATCGTCCTCCATCCGGCGCGGCCGGCGGCGGTGAACCAGCCCACCGAGGCCGGGGTGGTGGGAGCGGGGCGTATCCTGGAACTGTTGGATTCCCTGGGACCGCGCGATCTGGTGCTGTGCCTGATTTCGGGGGGCGGGTCGGCGCTTCTTCCCGCGCCGGCCGGTGAGGTGACCCTCGAGGACAAGCGGGCGCTGACCGGCCTCCTCCACGCTTCCGGCGCCACCATCGTCGAGATGAACGCGGTGCGAAAACACCTGTCCCGCGTGAAGGGCGGCGGGCTGGCCCGGGCGGCGGGGAAGGCCCGGGTGGTGAGCCTGATCGTCTCGGACGTGGTGGGCGATCCGCCGGACGCCATCGCCTCGGGGCCGACGGCGGCGGATCCCGGCACCTACGGCGACGCCCTCGCCGTCCTGGAGAGATACGGCCTGGCGGCGCGGGCTCCGGCCCGGGCGGTGGAGCACCTCCGCCGCGGCGCGCGCGGGGAGCTTCCCGAGACGGTGAAGCGGTTCGGCTCCCGGGTGACGAACGCGGTCATCGGGAACAACCGGACGGCGCTCGGGGCGGCGGCGCGGCGGGCCCGGGCCCTCGGCTATCGCGTGGTGAACCTGGGATCGCAGATCGAGGGCGAATCGCGGGAGGTGGGCGTGGTTCTGGCCGGCCTGGCCGCCGCGGCCCGCGACGAGGAACTCCCGTTCGCCCCCCCGCTTTGCCTCTTGAGCGGCGGCGAGACCACCGTCACCCTCGGGGACCACCCGGGACGGGGCGGCCGGAACCAGGAGCTGGCGCTGGGGGCGCTGGTCCACCTGGGCGTCCCGGGTCTTCGCGACGTCGTGGTGCTCTCCGGCGGGACCGACGGCGAGGACGGCCCCACCGACGCCGCGGGCGCGATGGCGGACGCTT
>CAYRIJ010000232.1:0-6196 GCA_964424285.1 uncultured bacterium | reverse complement strand
CCAGCGGGGCTCGATCCTGCTGGTCGCCCTGGGCACCTTCGCGCTCCTCCTGGCGCTGTTCCGGAACCTGGCCGACGCGCTGGTGGGCTGGCTGGCCAGCGCGCTTCCCGTGGCCTGGATCCTCGGGCTCATGGGCTGGCTCGGGGTCCCGGTCACCCTGGCCACGGTGCTGATCGCGGGGATCGCCCTCGGCCTCGCCGTGGACGACACCGTGCACTTCGTCCTCGCCTTCCGCCGCCGGGTGGCGGCGGGGGCCGGGCGGCGCGCGGCGGTGAGCGACACCCTCGCCGCCCTCGGGGAGCGGATGATCGCGACCTCGGTGATCCTGGCCGGGAGCTTCCTGGTCATGGCCTTCTCCGACTTCACGCCCACCGCGAACTTCGGGGCCTTCACCGCGCTCACCATCCTCCTCACCCTCGCCGCCGACCTCTGCCTGGTCCCCTGGGCGCTGGGCTTGGCCTGGCGGCGGAGCCCCCGGTCCGCCCTGTCCACGGAAACGAACACCCCTGTGCGCGGGAGCCTCTGACCGGCACCCTCCACGCCCTCGACACGACGCGAATCGCGGCCCGTAAACGACTCATTTACAGCCCGTTGGACTATTCGGGCGCGAGCACCATCCCCTGGCATGGAACTTGGATTACGGGGGGGCGCCGGCCCGACGGGAGGCCGCCAACAAGGAGTCGAAGGCCATGAAGACACATCACCCACATCGGGATCGCCCCCTGGCGGTGATGGCGTTTCTGGGAAGCGCTTTCCTCGCCGCCTTCTGGGCGCTCTACCTGGCCGGGGCGATCGCCCTGGGCGAGCCCGGAAGCGCGGTGGCCGCGTTCGAGTCCGCCTTCCCCGCCGCCGACGCCCTCGCCGCCGGGTTGCTGATCGCCGCCGGGGTGGCGCTCTGGCGGGGGCGTCCGGCGGGCCGGATGGTGATGACCGCCGCCGCCTCGATGGTGCTCTACCTCGGCGTGCTCGACCTGACCTTCTACTCGCGACAGGGATTCTTCAACCGGCTCGGGGGCGAAGCGGTGCTCGAGCTAACGCTCATCGCCGCCTGCCTGACCGGGGGGGGTTACGCCCTCGTCCGCTGCCGGCGGCTGGGGAGGACGTCATGAACCGCAGAGCTTCGCTCGCGCTACGTTTCGGCCTGGAGTGGGGACACGAGGTCCGTCACGAGGCGCCGGCGGCGCCGATCCTGAGCGCGCGGTTCGCCTCGGACTTTCTCACCACCATGCGGCCGTACCTGCTGTTCCTCTCCGGGATCACCGGGCTGGTGGGGCTGGCCCTGGCCCCGCCGCTTCCGGCGCCGGTCACCGCCGCCCTCGCTCTGGTGTTCTTCCTGGCCTACGGGTTCGGCCAGGCGCTCACCGATTGCTTCCAGACCGACACCGACTCGATCTCGTCCCCCTATCGACCCCTGGTGACCGGAAGCATCCGCCGCCGGGACGTGCTCGCGGTGAGCCTCGCCGCGCTCCTGGTGAGCGGCGTGGTCCTGGTGGCGCTCCACCCGGCGAACCTGGTCCTGACCGGGCTCGAGATCGCCGGCCTTCTCACCTACACCTGGATGAAGCGCCGCTGGTGGGGCGGGCCGCCCCACAACGCGTGGATCGTGGCCCTCCTGGTGGTGATGGGCTACGTCACCGCGTCCGGCGCCTCCGGAGCCGCGGTGATCCGGGACGGACGGGTGGGCTGGGCCGCCGCCGCCGCCTTCTTCGGGTACGCGGCGTTCGTGGTGTCGGGTTACCACAAGGACGTGGAGGCGGATCGCGCCACCGGCTACCGGACGCTCCCGGTCCGCTTCGGCCGGCGGGTCTCGGCCTGGACGAGCGACGCGCTGTCCGCGGCCGCCGTGGTCAGCGTCGCGGTGCTCGTGGTCGCCGCCCCGTCGTTCGGGAGCGCGGCCGGGCTCCCCGCGCTGGCGTTTCTCGCGGCCGGCGGGGCGGCGTTCCTCGCCGCGGGGGTGAAGCTCCACCGCTCGCGCACCGACCTCGACGCCCATCCGGCGATCGCCCTCGTGGTCCACGCCTACGTGCTGACCCTGGCCGCGGGCGCGGCCGCCTACCGCCCGGCCTGGTCCCCGGCACTGGCGCTCTTCTACCTGGCGTTCGTGCTCTCGCTTCGGGCCCGACCCTGCCGGGAACAGATCTGAGGTGACGCCATGTTGCTCGCCATCAACCCCCGGGCCGGCGGCGGCACCGCGCTACGCCGGTGGCGCCGGGTGGAGCCGGAGCTCACCCGGAACCGTGACCTGGAGGTGGAGATCATCGACGACCCGCGGGGGCTTCCGGACCTCGTGGCCCGGGGCATCGCCGCCGGTCACCGGACGTTTCTGGCCGGAGGAGGCGACGGGACGGTGAACGCCCTGGCGTCGACCCTTCTGGAGACGATCGGCACCCGCCGGACCCTGGGAGCGGTCGGTCTGGGTTCGAGCAACGACTTCCACAAACCCGTCCGGTCCTGTTTCGGCGGCGTCCCCTGCCGGACGGACGCCGATCGCGCCCGCTCCTCGGACGTGGGGCGGCTGGCGATCCGCGACCCCGACGGCGAACGGACGGTCCGGTACTGGCTGATCAACGCCAGCGTGGGGATCACCGCCGACGCCAACCTCCGGTTCAACCGGGCTTCGGGCGTCCTGGCCCGGCTGAAGCGGGTCTCGACCGGGGCGGCCATCGGCGCCGCGGCGCTCACCACGGTCTTCGCCGACCGTGGCCGCGCGCTGGCGGTCGAGGTGGACGGCCGGCCGCTTCCCGGGGAGCGCTTCCGGAACCTCGGGTTCGTGAAGAACCCGAACTTCTCGGGGTGCCTTCGTTACGACTCTCCCTTCGAGCCCCTGAGCGGGGCCTTTCACGTTCACGCGGTGGGGGACGTGTCGCTCCTGCGGTTGCTCTCGCTCCTGGCCGGCCTGGCCCGGGGGCGGTTCACCGGCCGCGCGGGCACGATCTCCCTGAAGGCGTGCTCGGCCCACGTCTCGGCCCCGGAGCCCTTCGCGGTGGAGTTCGACGGCGAGGTGGTGCAGGCGTCGGAGGTCGAGGTCTCGATCATTCCCCGCGGACTGGAGGTGTGCGCGTGAGACGGCAGGCGTTCGAGGACGGGTGGGTCGAGAGCCTGGTGCGCGGCTTCGCGCGCTCCCCCCGCCAGCTGAACCGGGTGCACGAGAGCGACGCCGAGCTGATCCGCCTCCCCGGAAGCGACGCGGTGCTCGCGGTCACCGTGGATCAGATCGTGGAGGAGGTGCGGGCGGGCCTCTACGACGATCCGTACCTTCTGGGCTGGATGACCGTGGCGGCGTCGGCCAGCGACCTGGCCGCGGTGGGGGCGGAACCGCTGGGGGCGGTGATCGGGTTGGTGTCCCCGGTGGACCCGGCGCCGGGGTTCGTGGAGGGTCTCCGGCGCGGCCTCGCCGAGGCCTCGGGAGCGGCGAACCTCCCGATCCTGGGCGGCGACACCGCGTTCGCCCGCGAACCGGCGACTTCGGCCACCGCCGTCGGCCTCATCCCAGACGGAAGACCCCTGACGCGGCGCGGCGCAAAGGCCGGGCACCGGCTGTTCGCCACCGGGCTCCTGGGGCTGGGATCGGTGTTCGCGTGGGCGAAGCTCACCGGCGCGCCGGCGCCCGCCTTCCGCCCCGAACCGAGGCTCGCCGCCGGGACGATCGCCCGCCGGCTCGCGGCGGCGGCGGCGGACACCAGCGACGGGGCGCTGGCCGCCTGCGATCTTCTCCTGCCGCCGGACGGGCTCGGGTTGGAGCTCTACGCCGCGCCCGAGGACTGCCTCCACCCCGCCGCGCTCCGCCTGGCCCGGGAGCTGGGGGTGCCGGAGTGGACGCTCCTGGCCGGGCCTCACGGTGAGTTCGAGCTCCTCCTGGCCGTCCCCGAGGAGGCGGTGCCGGCGTTCCGGCGCGGGCTGGGGGCGCTGGGCCTCGCGCCTCTCGACCTGGGGGTGTTCCGTCCCGGCGAGGCCTCGGTGCGGATTTCCTGGGCGGAGGTGGCCGTCGACCCCGCCCGGGTCCGGGATCTCCATCGGGGCGCGGCCGCCGACCCGCGCGGGTTCCCGGCCGCCCTTTTCCGGAGCGCGCGCCCGTTCACGCCGGACCGGAAGGAGGCCCGCGGTGCGATTCGATGATGCGAGCGTGCTGGTGACCGGCGCCTCGTCGGGAATCGGCGAGGCCCTGGCGCGGAAGCTCGCCGCCCGGGGAGCCTGCCTGACCCTGGCCGCCCGTCGCGAAGGCCGGCTGAACCGGTTGGCCGCGGAGCTGGCCGGCGGCGGCGCGGCGCGACCCCGGGTGGCCGCCGGCGACCTCGCCCAGTCCGGCCGCGCCGAGCGAGTGGTGGCCGAGGCGATCTCCGCCTGGGGCGCGCTCGATGTGCTGGTGAACAACGCCGGCATCTCGGCCTACGGGGACGGCGGGGATCTCACCCTCGACGCGTACCGCCGGATCATGGAGGTCAACTTCCTCGTCCCGGTCCGGCTCACCCTGGCCGCGCTCCCCCATTTCCTGGAGCGGGGCCGGGGCACGGTGATCAACGTGGCCTCCCTGGCCGCTCTCTACGGGGTTCCCTACCTCGGCGCCTACGGGGCGAGCAAGGCGGCCCTCGCCAACTTCAGCCAGTCCCTTCGGGCCGAGCTTCGCGGAACCGGGGTGCGGGTGATGGCGGTCTATCCCAACTACACCGACACCGAACTCTTCGCCCGGGAAACCGTGACCGGCCGCGCGCGCCGCCCCCGGGTGCGCCGCCGGCCGGCGGCCCGCGTGGCGGCGGAGATCGTCCACGGGGTCGAACGGGGGCGAAGCGAGCTGGTGCTCACCCTGACCGGAAAGGCCATGCAGCGGGCGCGGGGGCTCGCGCCGGGGCTCCTCGACCGGGTCCTGGCCGGCATGGCGGCACGACTTCGCGACCGGGCCGCCCTCGACAGGAGGCGAGCGTCATGAAACCCAAGCTCCAGATCATCGTGCTCTTCCAGAACCTGGGGGACGAGCGCCCCTACTACGCGAAATCGCCGAGCCCTCCCCTCTCCGGGCTGTTGCTCGCCGGCCTCACCCCGCCGTCGGTGGAGGTGGAGGTGCTCCACGAGATGGTGCGGCCGGTCGACTACGACACCGACGCCGGCATCATCGCCCTGAGCTTCATGGACTACTGCGCGCCCCACGCGGCGGAGGTCGCGCGCCGGTTCCACGCCCGCGGAAAGACGGTGATCGCGGGGGGGCGCTACGCGAGCACCGCCCCCGAGGCGGTCGCCCCTCACGTCGACGCCGTGGTGGCCGGGGAGGCGGAGCGGATCTGGCCCCGGGTGGTGGAGGACGCGCTCCGCGGACGGCTGGAGCGGATCTACCGGGCGCCGTTCGGGGCGTCGCTGATGGGGATTCCCCCGCCCCGGTACGATCTCGCCGAACCCGAATTCGCGGTGCCGGTGGTAACCGAGGCCACCCGCGGGTGTCCCTTCCGGTGCAGCTACTGCCAGCTCAACATCCGGCCGGCCGGTTTTCGCACCCGCCCCATCCCCGACGTGATCCGCGACCTCACCGCGGTGAACCGGTTGCCCTGGCGCAAACGAAAGATGGCCATGCTCTACGACAACAACCTGGCCGGGGACCTCGGCTACGCCAAAGAGCTCCTGGCCGAGATCGCCAAGCTGCGGCTGTGGGGGCTCGGCACCCAGTTCAGCCTGAACGCCCTCGGTGACCGCGAGTTCCTGGACCACCTGGAGCGCGCCCGCTGCCGGATGGCGTTCCTGGGCATGGAGTCGCTCTGCCAGGAGAGCCTCCGCGCGGTGAACAAGCGCCAGAACCGGGTGGCCGAGTACCGGGAGCGGTTCCTGGAGCTCAAGCGCCGGGGCATCCTGGTCTTCGCCGGCACCATGCTGGCCATGGACCCGGACACCCCCGGCTACTACCGGGAGCTTCCCGGGCTTCTCGAAGCGGTGGACCCGGGGGCGATCTTCGTCTCCATGACCATTCCCATCCCCGGCACCCCCCTCGCCGACGCCAAGCCCCCGCAGTTGGCGGTGGCGTTGAGCGTTTCGGGCAGGGCCTCCACCGACGTCCAGGTTGCCCGGTTCATCGCGAGGCTGGCCGCCCACCCGTTGACCGACGTGGTGGACCTGTCCTACAGCAGGCAGTCCAGAAACTCGATGGAGAAGGACGTTCGCGAGTTCGAGCTGACGGTTCGGCTGCGGCCTGACGCCGACGTGCTCGACGCCATCC
>CAYRIJ010000231.1:0-6235 GCA_964424285.1 uncultured bacterium | reverse complement strand
TCGTTCCGAACCGGCCGGTGGCCCCCCTCAGTCCCGGGTGCGTGAACCGGTCCCGCTTCGGTGGGGGCCGGGATCCAGTCCCGGGCCCCCCGCCCGGCCACCCGGCCCCGTATCCACGTTCGTCGGGAGGTATGTGATGAGACGCCTGCTCCGCTTCCTGGTCCTGGTATTCGTTCCCGTGATGCTCCTCTCCGGTCCGGCGCCGGCGGCGGCGAAGGATCAGCTTCCCCCGCTCGTCGACCGCCAGCTCTTCTTCGGCGATCCCCAGATCGCGGGGGCGCAGATCTCCCCGGACGGCCGCTACATCTCCTTCCTGAAGCCCTACAAGGGGGAACGGAACGTCTACGTGAAGGGGGTGGACGAACCCTTCGAGGCCGCGCGGCCGATCACCGCGGACGAGCGGCCGGTGCCGGGCTACTTCTGGAGCCGCGACGGGAAGTACGTTCTCTACGTCCAGGACAAGGGCGGGAACGAGAACTTCCACGTCTACGCGGTGGACCCCGCATCGCCGCCCGAGACCGACACCGGGGTTCCGCCCGCCCGCGATCTCACTCCGGTGGAGGGGGTGGCCGCGGCCATCTACTCGGTGCCCGAGCGGACCCCGGGGACGATGATCGTGGGGCTGAACGACCGTGATCCGGCCTACCACGACGTGTACCGGGTGGACATCGCCACCGGCGAGCGGACCCTGCTCATCGAGAACACCCAGAAGGTGGCCCGGTACTTCTTCGACCTCGACGGGAACCCACGCCTGGCCATCCGCCAGGACGAGGAGGGCGGAACCCAGATCTACCGGGTGGACGGAGGGGACCTGGCCCCGATCTACTCCTGCACCTACCTGGAGAACGTGAGCCCCGTCCGGTTCACCAAGGACGGGACGCGCGTCTACATGGAGACCGACAAGGGAAGCGACGTGGACCTCTCCCGGCTCGTGCTGCTCGATCCGGCCGACGGGAGCACGAAGCTGGTGGAGTCCGATCCCGAGAAGCAGGTGGATTTCGGGGGCGCGGTGTTCTCGGATCTCACCGACGAGCTCATCGCCACCGTGTACGTGGGCGACCGGGTTCGGGTCTACCCCAAGGACGACCAGACGAAGAAGGATCTCGCGCTCTTCCGGAAGACCTTCCCGGACGGGGAGCCCGGCTTCGGCTCGTCCACCCACGACATGAAGCTCCAGATCGTGAGCGTGCAGAGCGACGTCGATCCCGGCTCGGTCTACCTGTACCACCGCGATACGGGAGCGTTCGATCTCCTCTACCGTTCCCGTCCCGATCTCCCCAGCGCGAACCTCGCCCACATGAAGCCCCTCCGCTACCGGGCCCGGGACGGCCTCATGATCCCCGCCTACCTCACCCTCCCCGCGGGGGTGGAGGCCCGGAACCTCCCGGTGGTGATCTATCCCCACGGCGGCCCCTGGTACCGGGACCGCTGGGGCTACGAGCCCTACGCCCAGTTTCTGGCCAACCGGGGCTACGCCGTCCTACAGATCAACTTCCGGGGGTCCACCGGGTACGGCAAGCACTTCCTGAACGCCGGGAACCACGAGTGGGGCACCGGGGCGATGCAGAACGACATCACCGACGGGGTGCGCTACCTCATCGACCAGGGCATCGCCGACCCCAAGCGGATCGGGATCTTCGGCGGCTCCTACGGCGGCTACGCCACCCTGGCCGGGGTGACCTTCACCCCCGATCTCTACGCCTGCGGGGTTCCCTACGTCGCGCCCTCGAACATCGTCACCCTGATCGAGTCCTTCCCCGCCTACTGGCGCCCGTTCCTCAAGGGGAGCTGGTTCATGCGGGTGGGGGACCCCGAGATCCCGGCGGACCGTGAGGACCTGCTCGCCCGGTCCCCGATCAACTTCGTGGACCGGATCCACGTCCCGCTCCTGGTGGTGCACGGGGCCAACGATCCCCGGGTGAAGCAGGTGGAGTCGGACCGGATCGTGGCCGCGCTCCGGGACAAGGGGATGCCGGTGGAGTACCTGGTCGCTCCCGACGAGGGACACGGCTTCCGGGCCCCCGGAAACCGCATGGCCCTGGCCGCGGCCATGGAGAAGTTCCTGGCCGCCCATCTGGGGGGCCGTTACCAGGAGGCGATGAGCGCCGAGACGGCCGCCGATCTGGCCGCCATCACCGTCGACGTGAGCACGGTGAAAGCCGCCGAGGCCCCGCCGCGGTGACCGGGTCCACGGGGACGGAAGGCCGTGACCTCCGGCCTCACGGCGACCGGAAGGCCCGGGAAACGCCCTCCGGCGTCCTCTGAACGATGCCCGGCCGCGGTCCGGGGGGCCGCGGCCGGGGTCAATTTGGGTGGTGAAGGGAATCGCCGCCCCCGCTACAATGCCTCGGCGCGTCTCCGATTCAGCCGAGATCTCTAAAACAGCTTGGAGTTGAACCGTGACACCATCCCTCACCGCCTCGGATCCCGACTTCGTCGGGCCCAAGAGCACCCGCACCTTCCTCGGGCATCCGATCGGGCTGTTCTTTCTCTTCTTCACCGAGATGTGGGAGCGGTTCTCCTACTACGGCATGCGCTCCCTCCTCGTGCTGTACATGGTGAACTTCCTGTTCCTGAAGCCCGACGTGGGACGGGAGGTGCTCGGATTCAACGCGCTTCGGGGCGGGTTGGAGCACATGTTCGGCCCCCTGGGCATCCAGCCCCTCTCGTCGCAGATCTACGGCCTCTACACCGCCTTCGTCTACCTCACCCCGTTCTTCGGGGGGCTTCTGGCCGACAAGATCCTCGGGCAGAAGAAGGCGGTGATCCTGGGGGCGGTGCTCATGGCGATCGGCCATTTCCTCATGGCCGTCCAGAGCATGTTCTTCCCCGCCCTCATCTTCCTCATCCTGGGGAACGGCGCCTTCAAGCCCAACATCTCCACCCAGGTCGGCGGCCTGTACCCCAAGGGCGATTCCCGCCGCGACCGCGCCTTCACCATCTTCTACATGGGCATCAACCTCGGGGCCTTCGGTTCGCCCCTGATCTGCGGGACCCTGGGCCAGACGGTCGGCTGGCACTGGGGATTCGGAGCCGCGGGGGTCGGGATGGTCCTGGGGCTCGTCCTCTATCTCTACGGCCAGCGGTACCTGGCTCCGGAGCCCTCGACGACCAAGACCGATCCCGTGAGGTCGACCGGCTTCATCAGCCTCTACATCGTCGGCATCGTGGCCGGGATCCTCGTGCTCCTGATCGCGCTCCCGACCCTCCTGTCCTTCGTGCCCGGGCTGGTCCGGCTCGCCATCCTGCTGATCGCCCTGGGTATCCTGGTCTTCCTGATCTCCCGGTGGTTGCTCTCCCTTCCCCGCGACGACGCGCTCCGGGTGGGCGCCCTGATCGTGCTCTGCGCCCTCAACATCGTGTTCTGGGCGGTGTACGAGCAGCAGGGGAACACCATGCAGCTCTGGGCCGACCAGAACACCAACTGGAACTTCCTCGGGGTTCACATCCCCTCCACCTGGTACCAGGCCTTCAATCCCTTCATGATCTTCATCTTCGCCCCGGTCCTGAACCAGCTCTGGGCCTGGCAGAACAAGCGCGACCGGGAGCCCTCGAGCGTGGTCAAGATGGCCATCGGGTGCTTCCTCCTCGGCGGCTCGTTCATCATCATGATCGTGGCCTCCCAGGGGATGAGTCCGGACCAGCTCCGGAACGTGATGTGGCTGGTGGGCACGACCTTCGTCCTCACCATCGGCGAGCTCTTCCTCTCGCCCATCGGATTGTCCCTGGTCACCAAGGTCGCTCCGGCGCGTATCGTCTCCATGATGATGGGGGTGTGGTTCCTCTCCAGCTTCTTCGGGAACTACCTCTCCGGGTTCCTCGGCACGTTCTGGACCAAGATGCCGCGCACCTCGTTCTTCTTGATGCTCACCCTCCTGGGGGTGACCGCGGGGATCGCGATGTGGGCGATGTCGAAGCCGCTGAACCGGGTGGTGCAGCGCCACGAGAAGGCGGCGGCCTGACCCCGGGTTGGTGAACCGGGCCTCCTTGGCCGGGGACCAACGATAGATAATCTGGAATTGCCTTCTACATCCGGTCCTCGGAACGGCGGTCCCACGGGGCCGCCGCTTCCGTTTGGGGTGCGGAACGACGGGGTTGACGCTTGCGGTACCGTGGGATGGCGGAACGGGGGGTGGGGTGGGTGCGCGGGGTCCGAGGCCTCGGGCCGGCGGACACCGCGGCGGGAGCGGGCCGGAAGCCCCTCCCGGTTTGCAAAACCCCTACCAACCGTGTAGCGTTTAGCGAGTTACAGCACATTGCCCGCGTTTGCGGAACGTCTTTTGAAAGTTCAGAGCGGGGCATATCCACGGGAATGAGGGGAGAAGCCATGGGAACACTGGAATCCGTCACCGCGCCCACCAGCAATGAGAAGCTCCTGGCCTGGGTCGATGACATGAAGACCATGCTCAAGCCGGAGTCGGTTCGCTGGTGCGACGGTTCGAACAAGGAATACCAGGACATGTTGCAGCTCATGGTGGAGACCGGCACCGCCATGTGGCTGAACCCCGACAAGCGGAAGAACAGCGTCCTGGTCCGCTCCGATCCCGCCGACGTGGCCCGGGTCGAGGACCGGACGTTCATCTGCGCGGCGAAGAAGGAAGATGCCGGCCCCACCAACAACTGGGCGGACCCGAAGGAAATGAAGGGGACGCTCAAGAAGTTCTACGACGGCTCGATGGCCGGCCGGACCATGTTCGTGATTCCCTACTCCATGGGCCCGGTGGGCTCGCCGATCGCCAAGATCGGGATCATGGTCACCGACTCCCCCTACGTGGTGGCCAACATGCACACCATGACCCGGGTGGGGACGAAGGTGCTCGAGGTGCTCGGGGAGAGCGACGACTTCGTGCGCGGGGTGCACTCGGTGGGATACCCGCTGAACGACCCCAAGAAGCCGGATCTTCCCTGGCCCTGCGACGGCGACAACAAGTACATCACCCACTTTCCCGACACCCGCGAGATCTGGTCATACGGCTCCGGCTACGGCGGGAACGCGCTTCTGGGGAAGAAGTGCCACGCGCTCAGGATCGCCTCGGTTCAGGCCCGCGACGAGGGGTGGATGGCCGAGCACATGCTGATCCTGAAGCTCACCAGCCCGGAGGGAGAGGTCAAGTACATCACCGGCGCCTTCCCCTCGGCCTGCGGGAAGACCAACCTCGCCATGCTGGTTCCCACCATCCCCGGATGGAAGGCGGAGACGGTCGGCGACGACATCGCGTGGATGAAGTTCGGGGAGGACGGGCGGCTCTACGCCATCAACCCCGAGGCCGGGTTCTTCGGGGTGGCCCCCGGCACCTCGGACAAGAGCAACCTGAACGCGATGAAGACGCTCCACGCCAACTGCATCTTCACCAACGTCGCCCTCACCAAGGACGGCGACATCTACTGGGAACAGATGCAGGACAAGGAGCCCGACGCCTGCACGGACTGGATCCGGCGCCAGTGGCGGCCGGGGCTGGGCCGGCCCGCGGCGCATCCGAACGCCCGGTTCACCGCTCCGGCCCGGCAGTGCCCGGTGATCGCCGACGAATGGGAGGATCCCAAGGGGGTGCCGATCAGCGCCATCCTCTTCGGCGGCCGCCGCGCCACCACCATTCCCCTGGTGACCGAGGCCCTGAGCTGGCAGCACGGCACGTTCCTGGGTTCCATCATGTCGTCGGAGAAGACGGCAGCGGCGGCGGGAAAGGTCGGCGAGGTCCGGCGCGATCCCTTCGCCATGCTGCCCTTCTGCGGCTACCACATGGGGGACTACTTCGCCCACTGGCTCGAGATCGGGGCCAAGAGCGGGGCCAATCTTCCCAAGATCTTCTACGTGAACTGGTTCCGGAAGAACGACGACGGGAAGTTCATGTGGCCCGGATACGGCGAGAACAGCCGGGTGCTCAAGTGGGTGTTCGAGCGCTGCGACGGGAAGGCCACGGCGGCGGAGACGCCGATCGGCCTGCTCCCCACGCCGGAGGCCCTGGACACCAAGGGGCTGGATCTGAAGCCCGAGACCCTGAAGGCGCTCCTGAACGTCGACGTGAAGGCCTGGAAGGAGGAGATCCCCTCCATGAAGGAGCACTTCGCCAAGTTCGGGGACAAGTTGCCGGCGGGGCTCCGCGAGGAGCTGGCCGCGCTCGAGAAGCGTCTCGACCGGGCCTAGGCGAGGTTCGATGGCCGACGGGCGGACCTTCGGGTCCGCCCGTTTTTTTGTGCGGCGTTCCGGCGCGGGGCCCCCGCGAGCCGGCGGCGG
>CAYRIJ010000230.1:0-6258 GCA_964424285.1 uncultured bacterium | reverse complement strand
AGCATCCGCGCCACGGTGACCGTCACCATCTCCCGACGCCACTCCGGGTCCACGTTGAGGTTGGTGAGGGGACGGGACTGGCGGTGGGCTTCCCCGGCGATCGCCGCGGCCAGGGAGTCGTCGAGCACCTTCCCCCGGGCGACGGCGTCCAGGCCGCGGATCGACTTCGGGCGGGCCCCGAGCGCCCCGACCACCAGCCGGAGGTCCCCGACCCGGCGGTCGGCGTCCAGGGTCAGCGCCGCCGCGGTCGAGAGCAGCGGAAAGTCGATGGCCGCGCGCGCCCGGAGCTTCCGGTAGGCGGAGTGGAGCCCGGGCGCCGGCGGCGGGAGCGCGACCTCGGTCAGGATCTCGTCCGGCTCCCGCACCGTGTTCCGGGCGCCGTCGCCTCGGAAGAAGTCGGCGACGGGGATCGTGCGATCGCCGCGCGCCGACACCAACCGCACCGACGCCCCGTAGACCAGGAGCGGCCCGGGGGTGTCCGCGCTCATCGCGGCCACGCACCGGCTTCCCTCGGGGACCACGTGGCAGAGGTCGCCGTCCTTCTTCAGGCAGTAGCCGAGCGCCCCCCGCCAGAACCCGCTCTGGTTGTAGTACACGCACCGGGTGTCCAGGCAGAGGTTCCCTCCCAGGGTCCCCATGTTCCGGAGCTGGGGCCCGGCGGCCAGGCCGGCGGCCTGGGCGAGGGCGGGGTAGCGCGCGCGCACCCGCGGGTGGGCGGCGATCGCGGCCAGGGTGGTTCCCGCGCCGATGGTGAGCGCGCCGTCTTCGGCGGACCGGATCTCTCGAAATCCGGCCAGCCGGCGAAGGCTCACCAGGCGGCGCGGGGCGGCCAGCCCGTGCTTGAGATTCGGCAACAGGTCGGTGCCGCCGGAGAGGAGCATCGTCTCCTCCGGCGCCTCGGCCAGGAGCCGCGCCGCATCCTCGACCGTGGTCGGGTGCACGACCTCCAGTTCGGGGAGCGGGAGCATCAGGAACCCCCTCCGGTCGTCGCGACCGTCGCCGAGGCCTCGACCGCGCGAAGCGCCCGCAGGACCTTGCCCGGGGAGAGCGGCAGGGTGTCCACCCGGATCCCCACCGCGTCGAAGACCGCGTTGGCGATGGCGGGGATGGAGGGATGGAGCGGACCCTCGCCGGCTTCCTTGGCTCCGTAGGGTCCCTCCGGGTCCAGCGACTCCACGATCAGCGAGTGGAGTTCCGGGGTGTCGAGGGTGGTGGGGATGCGGTAGTCGAGGAGCGACGGCCCGGTGTGGAGCCCGCTCTCGTAGAAGAGGTGCTCCTCGAAGAGCGCCTCGGCGAACCCCATGTAGGCGCTCCCCTCCATCTGTCCCTCCACGATCACCGGGTTCAGGGCCCGTCCCGCGTCGTGGGCCACCCAGATCCGCTCCACGGTGACGACGCCGGTCCTGGGGTCGACGGACACCTCGGCCACGTGGGCGGTGAAGGAGTAGGCGGGCGAGGCGCCGATCGTCCCCCCGCGGTAGTCGCCGTGGACGTGCTTGGGGGTGTTGTAGTGGCCGACCGAACCGAGGGTGCCCTCCGCGGCCTCCGCCCACTGGAACGCCTCGGCCAGCGGCACGCGCTCGTCCGGCCGGTCCTCGCGGGTCGCGAAGCCGTCCCCCAGGATCACCCGCCCGGGCGGGCACTCCCACTTCGCCGCCGCGACCCGGCGCACCCGGTCGGCCAGCTCCCGCGCCGCCCGGAGGCACGCGTTCCCCGCCATCATGGTGACCCGGCTGGAGTAGGCGCCGAGATCCACCGGGGTGAGATCGGTGTCGCCGGAGACCACGCGCACCGCCTCGGGCTCCACCCCCAGCTCCTCGCAGACCACGGTGGCCAGCATGGACTCCGCCCCCTGGCCGATCTCGCTCACCCCGGAGAACACGGTCACCCGCCCCGAGCGGTCGACCTTGAGCTGCACCGCGCTCTGGGGCATGTCGTTGGGATAGATCGGGTAGTTGGTGCCGCTGATGTAGCTCGAGCCGGCCACCCCGACCCCGCGCCCGTAGGGGAGCTTCCCGTGCTTCCCGCGCCAGCCGCTCGCCGACTCGACCCGGTCCAGGCACTCGGCGAACCCGGTGGACTGGATCAACAGCTCGTTCACCGTGCGCTCGCCGGGAAGGATGAGGTTTCGCCGGCGAAGCTCGATGGGATCGATCCCGAGCCCGGCGGCCAGCTTGTCCAGGGTGACCTCGAAGGCGAAGCGGGGCTGGACGCTTCCGTGGCCGCGCTTGGGCCCGCAGGCCGGCTTGTTGGTGTAGGCGCGGACGGAGTCGAACCGGTAGGCGGGGATGGCCAGGGGCGCGGGAACCAGCTGGCCGGAGTAGTAGGCGGTCACGAGGCCGAAGGACGCGTAGGCCCCGCCGTCGATGATCGTCTTCGCGTCGCAGGCGGTGAGCTTCCCGTCCCGGGTGGCCCCCAGCCGGTAGTGCATCTTCATGGGATGGCGGCCGCGATGGGAGTAGAACACCTCCTCGCGGGTGTAGAGGAGCTTCACCGGGCGGCCGGTCATCATGGCCAGCTTCCCCACGCAGAACTCCAGGTCGAAGGGCTCGCTCTTCCCGCCGAAGGCGCCCCCCACCGGCGGCTGGATCACCCGCACCCGGTCCTGGGGAACCTGGAGCACGCGGGCGAGTTCCCGGTGCAGGTAATGCGGCACCTGGGTGGAGCTGATCACGGTGAGCACGCCGGAGGGTTCCCAGAGCCCGATCGCGCAGTGGGGCTCGATGGCGGCGTGGGTGGTGCCCTGGAAGAAGTAGTCCCCCTCGGCGGTGGCGTCGGACCCGGCCAGGCCCGCGTCCACGTCGCCGAACTCCAGGTGCACGTGCTTGGTCACGTTTCCGTGGCGGGCCGCCTCGTTCACCACCGGCGCCCCGGAGGCCAGCGCCTCCTCGGGATCCAGCACGTGGGGAAGCGCCTGGTAGGTCACCTCGACCGCGGCGGCGGCGCGGACGGCGGTGAGCTCGTCCACCGCGGCCACGCAGGCCACCGCGTCCCCCACGAAGCGCGCCTTGTCGAGGGCGAGGGGATACTCGTCCTGGGTCCAGGGAAGGATGCCGTACTTGACCGGCATGTCCCGCCCGGTGATGACCGCGTGGACCCCTTCCATGGCCAGCGCCCGGGACGCGTCGATCCGGAGGATCCGCGCGTGGGCGTGGGGGGAGCGGACGAGCTTGGCGTGGAGCATTCCCGGAAAGGTCATGTCGTCGGCGTAGCGGGTCCGGCCGGTGACCTGCTCGGCCGCGTTCACCTTGCCGCGCCGCCGCCCGATGGTGCGCGGCTCGCCCGCGCGACCGCCGTTTTCCGGGGGGGGACCGCCGGGAGCCTTCGCGCTCACGACCCGCCCCGGCTTCCCGCGGGCGGCGGACCGGCTCCGGCGCCATGGACCGCGCGCGCGGCGTCCTCCACCGCGTCCAGGATCTTGGTGTAGCCGGTGCAGCGGCAGAGGTTCCCGGAGAGCGCCGCCTTCACCTCGTCGCGGGACGGGACCGCGCCGGCATCCAGGAGCGCCTTCGCGCTCATGAGGATTCCCGGGGTGCAGAACCCGCACTGGGCGGCGCCGTGGTCGACGAACGCGCGCTGGAGCGGGTGGAGGTCCGTGCCCCGGGCCAGCGACTCCACCGTCTCGACCCGCGTGCCCTCGGCGTCGGCGGCCAGGGTGAGACAGGAGAGCACCGGCGTCCCGTCCACCAGCACCGTGCACGCCCCGCAGTCTCCCTTGTCGCAGCCCTGCTTGGTTCCGGTCAGCCCCAGCTCGTAGCGGAGGAGTTCCAGGAGCGTCCGCTCGCCGGGAACGGCCAGGCGCATGCGGTCGCCGTTCACGGTGAGGGAGATCCCGGCCAGCCGGCGGGGGTGTCCGCCATCGCCGGCCCGGCCTCCGTGCTCCGAGGGCTCCGAGGGCGCGCGCGCCGGATCGGGCGGACCGGCCATCACGCCGCCCCCTCCAGGATGCCGATGATCTCCTCGTCGGTGAAGACGTGGTCGGATCGCTTGGCCGCGGCCAGCACCTGATCCACCGCCTGGTCGGTGGCCGGCCGGCCTTGCATGAGGAACCAGTGGCGGACGTTCGAGGCGCCGCTCATCGGCCCGACCTGGATGTTCTGCCGGCGTCCGAGCCAGCCCGCGGGGATGCCGGAGTAGACCCGGTCGGCGAGCCAGTCGTCGCCCATCTCCTGCGCCTTCAGCACCGCGGCGGCGTGGACGCCGGTGGCGGTCCGGAACGCGTCGGAGCCGAACATCGGGTAGTTGTAGGGGAGAGGGGCGCCCAGCTCGCGGTGGGCCAGCTCCACGTACTCGACCAGGGGCGAGAGATCGATGTTGTTCACCCCGAAGAGCCGGAGGTTCACCAGGAGCTGGTCCATGGGGGTGTTCCCCACCCGCTCGCCCACCCCGAGGGCGGTGCCGTGCACCCGGTCCACCCCTTCGTGGACGGCCATGAACGCGTTGGTGAGGCTCAGGCCCCGGTCGCTGTGCCCGTGCCAGTCGAGCTTCACGTCCTCGCCGGTCTCCGCGATCACGCCCCGCACGAACTTCACCAGGTTCGACACCCCGGCCGGGCAGGCGTGCCCGACGGTGTCGCACATGGTGATCCGGCGGGCGCCCTTCTCGATGGCGTTCAGGTACAGCGGGCGCAGCGTCTCCGGGGAGGAGCGCGTGGTGTCCTCGGTCACGAAGGCGACCTCGAGGTTCTCCCCCGCCGCGAAGCGGATGGCGTCGCCGGAGAGCTTCAGCACCCGGTCCAGGTCCCACGCCTCCACGTACTGCCGGATGGGGCTGCAGCCCAGGAACAGATAGGCCTCGACCGGGACCCCGGTCCGGTGGACGATGTTGGCGATCGGCTCGATGTCCCGGGCCAGGGTGCGCGCGGCGCAGTTGGCCTTGATCTTGAGCTTGGCCGAACCGATCTCGCGGGCCAGGGTCTCGGCCTGGGTCACCGCCCGGGGCCCGGCCCCGGGAAGGCCGATGTCCGCGGTGTCGATCCCCAGGCCGTCCATCAGGTGAAGCAGGCGGACCTTCACCTCCATCTCGGGATCGCGGATGGAGGGACTCTGGAGCCCGTCCCTCAGGGTCTCGTCGTCCAGCTCCACCCGGGAACGGATGAGCGCCTCCATCGGTCCCGCCTGGTTCCAGTCGTATACCAGCTCTTCCGGTTTCATCGACGATCCTCCTGAACAAAGTGCGGGTGAGGACTACGCGGTCTGCTCTTCCTTCGCCGCGGGGGCCTCGGCCAGCCGCTTGAGACGCCAGGCGGCCCACAACGCCGCCCCCAGGGCCCCCGCCGAGACGGAGTCCTCGTGGGTGCGGATCTCCAGGTTCAACTCGTTCTCCGCGATCTTCTCGCGCAGGGCCTCCATCATCCCCTCGTTCAGGGCCAGGCCGCCGGTCACCATCACCGGCGACTCCGACTTGACCGAGACCAGGAGCCGCACCAGGCGCTGGGCGACCGAGCGATGGATCCCCTTCAGGATGTCCTCGGTCTGGATCCCGCGGCTCACCATGTTGATGACGTCGGTCTCCGAGAGGACCGCGCAGATCCCCGAAGGCTCCTCGGGACTGTGGGACCGGACCGAGAGGCCCCCCACCTCGGTGAGCGGCACGCCCAGGTACCGCGCGATGTTCTCGATGAACTGCCCCGAGCCCGAGGCGCACTGCCCGGTCATCTTGTAGGCGAGCACCCGGGAGCGGCCGTCCACCCGGATGGCGCGGGCGTGAAGCGCGCCCAGGTCCAGCACGGTGCGGGTCTCGGGGTCGAGGTAGCTCGCGCCCCGGGCGTGGGAGGTCATGCCGTAGAAGTGGCCGCGCCGGAAATCCACGAGTTCCGCCGCGCCGGTCGAGGCCACGTACTCGACGTCGCTCTCCCGGATCCCGGCCTTCAGCAGGGTGCGCTCGTAGCACCCGGCCACCACCGAGCGCATGTCGCGCTTGCGGATGCGCTCGACCACCAGGGCGAGGGTCTCGGTCCGGCCGTCGTCGTCCTCGCGGACGATGGCGGTCTTGACGGCGCTGGCTCCGACGTCGATGCCGGCGGTCACGATCATCGCTGCACCTCCAGGGCGGTCTCGTCCACCGGGATGTCGCGGCGGGCGTAGAGCGCGGCGCCCACGGCGCCGGTGTAGATGGAATCGGGGTGGATGTTGAGGGTCACCTCGCCGTAGTTGGTCCGGACGAGGTCCTTGAGCGAGGCCACCACCGCGGGGTTCCGGGCCACGCCGCCGGTGAAGGTGAACTCCTCGTTGATCCCGCCGGAGCGGGCGAGGAGCG
>CAYRIJ010000229.1:0-6289 GCA_964424285.1 uncultured bacterium | reverse complement strand
GGTCCACCCGGGCGATCCGGACGTCCGGCGGGCGGGGGATCCCGACCCGCCGGCGGTCTCCCACCGCGGGGCCGCCCGGGGGTTGGGCGGCGCAGGAAGCGGCGGCGAGCGCGCCGAGGGCAAGAAGAAGGCCGGCGGAGAAGATCCCCGCCGGCCTCCGCCGTGATCGGGTCACGACACCTTTTCCGACACCGTCTTGGCCTGGAGGAAGAGGAGCAGGTAGTCCCTACCTCCCGCCTTGGAATCGGTGCCGCTCATGTTGAACCCCCCGAAGGGCTGGCCGCCCACCAGGGCTCCGGTGCACTTCCGGTTCAGGTACAGGTTTCCGACGTGGAACTCGGCCTCGGCCTCGTCCAGCTTCTTCCGGTTGTCGCTGTAGACCGCGCCGGTGAGCCCGTACTCGGTGTTGTTGGCGATCCGGAGGGCGTCCCTCCAGTCCTTGGCCTTGATCACCGCCAGGACGGGACCGAAGATCTCCTCCTGGGCGAGCTTGCCGTCGGGAGGAATGTCCTTGAACACGGTGGGCTGGATGAACCAACCCTGGGAGGGGTCGCCCTCGCCGCCGGCCACGAGCTTCCCTTCCTGCTTCCCCGGCTCCATGTAGGACATGATCTTCTCGAAGGCGTTCTTGTCGATCACCGGACCCATGTAGTTCCCGGGGTCGGTGGGATCGCCCTGCTTGATCGCCTTCACCTTGGCCAGGAGCTTCTCCATGAACGCGTCGTAGACCTTCTCCTCCACGATGGCCCGGGAGCAGGCCGAGCACTTCTGGCCCTGGAAGCCGAAGGCGCTCACCATCACCCCCTGGGCGGCGGCGTCCAGATCGGTCTCCTCGTCGACGATGATGGCGTCCTTGCCGCCCATCTCCACCACCACCCGCTTGATCCAGAGCTGGCCGGGATGGTGCTTGGCCGCCTTCTCGGTGATCCCCAGACCCACTTCCTTGGAGCCGGTGAAGCCGATGAAGCGGGTCTTGGGATGCTCGACCAGGACGTTGCCGGCGATGGCCCCGGGGCCGGTGAGGAAGTTCACCACGCCGCCGGGCAGACCGGCCTCGGTCACGATCTCCATGTAGAGCTGGCCCATCATCGGGGTGGCGGAGGCCGGCTTCAGCACCACGCAGTTGCCGGCGATCCAGGGCGCGGAGGTGAGCCCGGTGAGGATGGCCATGGGGAAGTTCCACGGCGGAATGCTGAGGCCGACCCCGAGCGGAATGTAGACCAGCTGGTTCTTCTCGCCGGGGATCGGGGTCACCGGCTGCTCGGCCCCGTAGCGGAGCGCCTCGTGGCCGTAGAACTCGAGGAAGTCGATGGCCTCGGCGGTGTCGGCGTCGGCCTCGACCCAGGACTTGCCGGCCTCGAGGATCATCCACGCGTTCACCTCGAACTTGCGGCGGCGCATGATGGCCGCGGCCTTGAAGGCGATCCCGGCGCGGTGCTCGGGGGTCGTCCGCTTCCAGCTCTCGAACACCTCCCAGCCGTTCTCCAGGGCCCGGACGGCCAGCTTCTCGTCGGCCTTCTGGAAGATCCCGATGACCTCGTCCTTCTTGGCGGGGTTGGTGGACTTGAAGGTGGCGGGGGCCTTCACTTCCTTGCCGCCGATCAGGAGAGGGTACTCCCGGCCCAGCCGGCTCCGGGCCTGGGCCAGCGCCGCTTCCTGGGCCTTCCGGGTCTCGGGGTTGGTGAAGTCGGTCAGCGGTTCGTTCCGGAATTCAGCTACGTTGGGCATCGTCCTCCTCCTCCTGTCCACTCCAAGGGGTTCGCAAAAAGACGGGGTGCGCCGGGCGCAGAAAGCTCGATTCTAGCGAATCCGCCCCCGGCGCGCCAGGGCGGGACGGCGGGCGGGCCGGCGCCCGGGCGGGGAATCAGCGGAGCTTGGCCAGGATCGCCTCGGTCATGGCCCGGGTGCCCACCCCGGCCAGGGGGTCCAGGTCGCGGGTGACCGACCGCCCCTCGCGGAGCACGTCCTTGACCGCCCGTTCCACGCGATCCGCCTCCCCGCGGTAGCCGAGGTGGCGGAGCATCATGATCCCGGCCAGGATCACCGAGCAGGGGTTGGCCAGGTCCTTCCCCGCGATGTCCGGGGCGGTCCCGTGAACCGCCTCGAAGATGGCCGCCTCGGTGCCGATGTTGGCCCCCGGGGCCAGCCCCAGGCCGCCGATCAACCCCGCGGCGAGGTCGCTCAGGATGTCCCCGAACAGGTTGGTGCTTACCACCACGTCGAACTGGTAGGGATCGCGGACCAGCTGCATGGCCATGTTGTCCACGATCCGCTCCTCGAACTCGACGTCCGGGTAGGCGGGGGCGACCTCACGCGCCACCTCCAGGAAGAGCCCGCTCAGGATCTTCAGGATGTTGGCCTTGTGGACCGCGGTGACCTTCCGCCGTCCGTTCTCGCGGGCGTATTGGAAGGCGAACCGGCAGATCCGCTCCATCCCCGCCCGGGTATTGATCCCGATTCCCATGGCCGCGTTGTGGCCCTCGCCCACCCAGTGCTCCATCCCCGAGTAGAGGCCCTCGGTGTTCTCGCGGATCACCGTGATGTCGAGATCGGGGAAGAGGCACTTCACCCCCGGGAAGGCGCGGGCCGGGCGGACGTTGGCGTACAGGTCGAACTCCCGGCGGAGGGCGACGTTGATGCTCCGGAACCCGATCCCCACGTGGGTGGTGCAGGGACCCTTCAGGGCCACGTGGGTGGTGTGGATGGACTTCAGGGTTTCGGGGGGGAGGGGGTCGCCGGTGAGCGTGTAGGCCCCGTCCCCGGCCGGGACCTCCTCCCAGGCGATGTCGGGGACCACGGCGTCGAGGACGCGGCGGGCTGCCTCCACGATGCTGGGGCCGATCCCGTCCCCCGGGATGACGCTGATGGTGGGCATGATGGTCCTCGAACAAGGGATGGTGGAGCGGGGATCGCGAGGGCACGAGGATACCCGCTGGCCGCGGCCCGGCCAAGGGCGGGTTGGTTCGTCCATCCAGATTTGCTATGATTTGATTCCATTGTTTGGATGACCGGAGCGCATTTCCCCCGACCGGCGTCCGATTCCGGCCCCCGGGCCGGCAAGCGAAAGGAAAACCCCATGCGATTGCTACCTTGCCTCGTGCTCCTGCTCGGTCTTGCCATGGCGGTTCCCGCTCTGGCCGACGTGGACGGCGGCGACGTCGATCCCCTGCCGGTCGGCCCGTTTCCCTTCGGGGTGAACGGCCCTAGCCCGACGATCCTCGGCGGCGACAGCATGGCCCCCATGCGGGTCGCCGTGGTGGCGGCGGGGAACGAAACGGGCGCACCCACGATCCCTCAGGGTTCGGGGAACGTGCTGTGTCTCGACAACCGGAACTCGCAGGTGCCGCTGATCATCCAGTTCACCTTCTCCTGCTCCGAGTCGGTCCAGACCGTCTGCCAGGTGAGCTACGACTACACTGCCGCCGCTTGGGCCTTCGGTGGAGGCTTCGACGTCTTCGTCGACGACGACGGCACCATGTCGAACCCGGCCGATCTCTACCGTCCTCCGGTGGGGTTCCCCCCCAGCACGACCCAAGGATCCAAGCACTTCTACGCCGGGAGCTGCGATGCGTTCGTACACACCCTGACTTTCCGGGTGTTCCCCGAAGGCGTGCTCTACCTGGACAACCTGGAGACCGCCTGCATCGACATCACGACCCCGACCGAAAGATCGAGCTGGGGCCGGATGAAGGCGCTTTACCGGGACTGATACGGCCGCCGCGCCTGCAGCGCGCTCAGAACCGTCGGCGCACCCCGAGGTGGGCGTAGGAGCGGTCGTAGCCGTTCCCCGTCTCCACGTTCCCCTCGGAGTGCCCCGCGGTGAGCTCGATCGCCACCGGCCCCAGCGACCGCCACGCGCCGAGCCGCCACGCGGCGTAGAGGGTGGTTCCACCGGTCCCTTCCCGGGCCGCCCCCAGCTCCGCGGAGCCGCCGAGCGACCAGCGGTCGCGCGGGCCGTAGCTCCACCCGGCGGTGGCCGCGCCGGCGCGGAACCGGCGGGGGGTCCAGGTTCCGTCGTCCTGATCGCGCTGGAAGTCGAGGTAGCGCCCGGAGAGGCCCACGCGCAGGCGGGCGGGGGCCCAGACCTCGCGCGAGGCGGTGAGCCGTGCGTTCCAGCGGTGGTTGGCCGCGAAGCCGGCGACCGGCGCGTACCGGGCGCGGTCGGCGTCGAGGCGGACGGCGGACCGCCAGCTCGGCCGGACTTCCAGAAATCCTCCCCAGGCCTCTCCGGTGATCTTCTCCGGCCAGGTCCGGTAGGACACGACGGCGAACCGGGCGGCCGAGACGCCCGCGTCCGCCCGGTCGGAAAGCCGCCACGCCGCGCTCCCGTCCCCGGTCACCGGCGCGTAGTCCGCGCCCGCCGGGCGGTCGGTGAGCACCGACACCCGCCCCCGGAGGCCGAGGCGCGTGGTGGGCCGGGCGGCGACGGTCACCCCGGCCCAGGTCTCGTCGATCGGAGCGGCGCCGGTCCGGCGGATTCCCACCACGTTCACGAACGGCGACACCTCGAGCTGCGGGTGGGGGTGGAGGCTCGCCTCGAACCACCCGGAGTTCACCCGGTACCGGTCCGAGTCCTCGGAGCCGTCGTAGTAGGCCCCGGCGGCGGGTCGAAGCCCGCGGCGAAGATCGGCGTTGAGGGCTCGGGCGTCGCGATCGCCGGGATCCAGGCGAAGCGCGGCCCGCGTCTCGGCCAGCGCGAGATCCCGGCGTCCCAGGTACTGGAGCGCCTTGGCCCGGCCGGCCCGGGGCCCCGGTCGGTCGGGAAACTCCGCGGCCAGCTCCGCGTATCCGCGCGAGGCGGCCAGGTGGTCGCCCATCCAGTTCCGGACCAGGAGCGCGCCCATCCGGAGGTCGTAGTCCTCGGGACGATCCCGGAGCGCCTCGGTGAAGGCGTCCCGCGCCGCTCCCAGCCGCCCGGCCCAGGCGTACTGGTAGGCCAGGGCGGCCCGGGCCTCGCCCCGGCGGGCGGGATCCACCGCCGCCGCGGCCTCGTAGGCCCGGATCGCGTCCCCGGTGTGTCCCTCCGCCGCCGCTTCCCGCCCCAGCGCGAACAGGGAATCGGCGTCGGCGCGGTTGGCGTCCACCCGCGCGCTCCAGCCGTCGGCGGCCTCGACGGGCGGACCGAGGAGAGCGGCCAGGAGCAGGGCGGCCGCGGCGAGCGGGGCGCGCCTCATCGGCCGGCCCCCGGCTTCGGGAGCACCCGGAAGAAGCTCCAGTCGCCGGTCTCCCCCAGGTCCTCGAAGGGCGCTCCGCCGCGAATCGCCGCGCGGAGGTCGGCCGGGCCCGCCCGATAGGCCCGAAGCTTCCGGTCCACCGCGATCACCGCGCCCGGGAAGTCGGCGAGGCGGGCGGGAAAGTCGGAGGAGGCGGCCTCGGGGAGCGGCTTGGCCGGCACGCCGAGCCGAAGCCCCACCAGCTCCCACACGTTGGAGATCACGAGCCCGTCGGTCCCGGCCAGCTTCGAGAGCCGTCCGAGCCCCGGATCGCTCGCCCACGACGCGTCGTTCCACAGGGTGCTGGTCCAGTAGGGGCGGGTGAGGGTGCGCTCCTCGGTCCCCGCCCGCGTCGCAAGCACCGCGGCGGCGGTGATCTGGGGGACGGCCAGGAGCAGCACCGAGGTGGCGAGCAGGTTCCGGCCCGCCGGCCCGAGCCCCCGCCGGCGATCGCTTCCAAGCACCCAGCGGATCGCGCCCACCGCCAGGACCAGGAGCGCCGGATAGGCCGGGGCGAGGTAGCGGGTGTTCAGGGGGTCGAAGCCGACCTCGCGGGAAAGGGCGATCATGGCCAGGAGGAACCCCGCCGTGTAGAGCCAGAGGACGAAGGCCAGCCCGCCCCCGGCCCGCGGTTCGGGGTAGCGAAGGGTTCTCACCCGGGAGACGAGGAGGCCGACCAGGAGGACGGCGCCCGCGGCGCCGGCGAGACCCAGGATCACCCCTCCGGTCCCGCCCAGCCGCGCGGCGGGGGCGGTCCAGTCCAGGGCCAGGGTCCGTCCGAGATCGGCCAGGATCCGATCGACCGGAAACCAGGCTTCGGGGCGGGCGTCTCCGAACCAGAAGCCGGTGGCCAGGTGGTTCCGCCAGAGCCAGAGCGCGTTGGGGATCGCGGCGGGGAGGATGTAGGCGAGGAGACCGCCCCAGAACCGCCGCGGCGGCCGGTGCAGGGTGAGGAGCCACAGTCCGATCATCGAGGCCCCGATCAGCGTGAACCCGACGTAGCGGGTGAGCATGGCCGCCCCGGCCAGAAGCCCCGCCGCCGCCTCGGGCCAGGGGGCCCGGGAGTCCCCGGCCAG
>CAYRIJ010000228.1:0-6314 GCA_964424285.1 uncultured bacterium | reverse complement strand
GGCGCTTCTTCAGATAGGCCCAGGCCTCGAGGGAGCGTTCGCGCTCGCAACACTTGGGCTCGGTCTGGTCGCAGCATAGGAAGATGTGCCGGCGGGTGTCGGGAACGCCCAACGACTCCGCCTTCCTGCGCTGGCTGAGAAGATCCGGATCCCGATCGCTCATAGGTGGCACAAAGGTAGCACACCGTACGGTTCGGAAAAGAATATGAGCCTCAGGGCGATCAAAAGGGACTTGATCTTCATCGGGTTCGAGCGTAGAAGTAAAGAGCCCCGCCTGGAGAATGGCGGTGGCGTGCGACCTGCGAACCGCGCGGCTTCCCGGCTCCCGCCCGGGGTACGGAGTCGTCTCACCGCCGGGGAGGATGAATGAACGCGCCCGGACAGCTCGCCAAGGAGCTCCTCGGCTTCCCCTGACCGACCGCAATCACATTGACATGTTCTTCGGGGCTTTATCACGACCGCTCCGGTCACGGCGCGGGCTCCGGAGTCCACGCCCTCGGGGTGCGGCCGCCTCCGCACCCGGGTGCGCATCGCGCCGATCGGAGTGCGGCATTTCGAGTCTTGGGCGCCGACGGGCACAGGGAGGAGGTTCAGGGGATACCGGGAGGCCGGAAGGGACCGCAGAGCGGGCCCTTCGGGGGAACGACCCCCGGTACCCGAAGCCTTGTCCGCCCGGCGGCGCCCGTTCATCCATCCGGGCGAGTGACCCGCCCCCGGCGGGCCGGCCTACCCGACGAGCCGGGATCACCGCTTCCTTCGAGCCCCGCCGTAGGAAGTGAGGTCGGCCATCACGGCCACGATGAGGATGAGCACCGGCCAGAACCCCCACACCCCGCCGAACACGTGCAGGACGACGCTGTACCAGAGGAGCGTGTAGGGAAGAAGCAGGAATCCCAGGACGGGGATGAGCCAGTTGTCGAACATTCCCCGGAACCAATGGGTGAAGATCCAGAGCAGAAGGATGGTAAATCGGGGAAACGCCATCCCCACGACGAGCAACAGACAACCACAGCCCATGATAGTTACCTCCCGATTCGTGCCCATCAGAGGATACCCGGGCGGGACCCGGGGCGGTGCATGCGGTATACTTTACCAATGACCCTGCGGTTTCCCCCCCCTCGGTCCGCCCCTGCCTCGGGCAGACTCCGCCCACGGACCCTTCTGGTCGGGTTCCTGGGGGTTCTGACCGCGGCGGCGTCCCTGAGGGCTCTCGCTCCCCGCGCCGAGGCCTCGGCGGGCGAAGCGGGGGTCCGGGCGGAGACGTCCGCGACCGGAGCGACCTACGCCGACTCCATGGCCGCCCTCAGGGCCCGGCGGGAGGAGCGCCTTCGCTCCCCGGAGGGCTGGCTCGCCGTGGCCGGGCTCTTCTTCCTCCAGCCGGGACCGAACGCGTTCGGGAGCGATCCCGGGAACCCGGTCACCCTTCCCGAAGGCGTCGGGCCCGCCGAGGCCGGAACCTTCGTTCTGGAGAAGGGCCCCGACGGGCCGAAGGTCACGGTGAAGGTCGCGCCGGGGGCCGACGTGCTCCTGGACGGGGCGCGGGTCACCGAGCGCGTTCTGGCCGCCGACGACACCGGCGCACCCGACCGGCTGAGCGTGGGCCGGGTGAAGCTCTGGGTCATCCGGCGGGGGGATCGGACCGCGATCCGGATGCGCGATCCCCGGTCGCCGATCCTCCGGGACTTCACCGGGGTGGACTTCTACCCCGTGGACCCGGGCTACCGGTTGACCGGCGTGCTCGAACCCTTTCCGGCCCCGAGGAAGATCGCGATCGACGACGTCATCGGGGTCACCGACTCCGTCGACTGCCCGGGGCCGGTGAGGTTCCGGCTCGCCGGGAAGGCCCTCACCCTCTATCCGATCGTCGAGGACCCCGGCTCCCCCCGGGACCTCTTCTTCATCTTCCAGGACGCCACCAGCGGCGGAGAAACCTACGGCGGGGGACGTTTTCTTTCCGCCGGGCGAGGCCCCGGCGATCGGGTCGTGCTCGACTTCAACGCCGCCTACAATCCGCCCTGCGCTTTCAACCCGTACACCACCTGCCCTCTGCCCCCCGACGGAAACGTGCTGCCCGTTCCGGTCCGGGCGGGAGAGAAGGCCTACACCGGTTCCCATCGAGGCAAGTGATATCCGGCCCCGGCCGGTCCGTTGAAGGAGGTCTCGCACCCATGTCGCCGCACCCGCTCCGAACCCACGGGAATCTCCGCCTACGGTTCTCGATCTCCGCCTCCGTCCTCGCCCTGGTTCTGACCCTGAGCCTGCCCGCCACCGCGGTGGCTCCCGACAAGTCGAACCGCGAGCGCCCCGAACCCTCGGCCATGGGGGCGCTCCTCATGGGGAGGACTCCCCGGCCCGACTGGATCCAAAGCCTCACCCGGCCCACTCCGCTCCAGGTCCTCGCCGGTCCGGAGATCGGTCTCTCCCCGGTGAACGTGGGGGGCGCCGACGTGGACGTGACCCCCGGAGTGGCGCGCTTTCAGAGCGAGACCTCGATCGCGGCCAGCGGCGACACGGTGGTGGTGGGCTTCAATGACGCCCTCGGTTTCTCGAACCCCGGCGGCATCAGCGTCAGCGGTTTCGCCTGGTCCCACGACGGCGGCCAGACCTTCACCTACGGCGGACAGCTCCCGGTGGCCGGCGGGGGGGACGCGGTGTACGGCGATCCCGACGTGAAGGTGTGGGTGAATCCCAACGACGAGAGCAAGGTCTTCGTCTTCAGCTCCATCTACGTCACTCCGAGCGGCCTCAACAGCCTCTGCATCCACGTCTCCAACGACGGCGGAGTGACCTGGACCGGGCCGCGGGCGGCCACCCCGGTCAGCAGCTCTTCCCTGTTCGCCGACAAGGAGTTCATCGACGTG
Organism: uncultured bacterium; assembly: GCA_964424285.1. Classification (GTDB taxonomy): domain Bacteria; phylum Eisenbacteria; class RBG-16-71-46; order JABDJR01; family JABDJR01; genus CAVSKL01. The sequence goes on along the minus strand of CAYRIJ010000228.1, from coordinate 3,453 downwards.
GACCCGGAGACCGGGCGGGTGCTCCTCAGCTGGACCAGCTTCGGCTCCACCTCGAAGATGTCCGCCACCTATACCGACGACTTCGGTCTCAACTGGGCCCCCGTCACCGCCTACGGAAGCCGGCCCCAGGACGGCCAGGGAAGCTGCCCCCGCTTCGATCCCCTGAGCGACAAGGCCTACATCGTCTGGCGGAGCTTCGGTTCCCCCAACGCGATCTCCTTCGTGCGTTCCTCGGACAACGGTGCCACCTGGAGCGCGCCGGTGGACGTGGTGACCGGGGTGAACACCCCGCTGCCTCCCTTCGGGAGCGACCGCATCAACGGGTTTCCCGCGCTCTCGGTGAGCCCGGCCGACGGTTCCCTGCACGTCGTCTACGCCAGCATGGAGACCGCGGATTTCGGGGACGTCTACACCGTGGCCTCGGCGGACAGCGGCCAGACCTGGACCTCCCCCCTGGCCCTCAACACCGATCCCGGAAACGACCGCTGCCAGTTCTTCCCCTGGATCTCGACCGCCGCCGACGGTGGGGTGGACGCCACCTGGTACGACCAGCGGGCCGGGTCCGCGGGAAGCGATCTCACCGAGATCATGCACGCCCACAGCGAGGACGGCGGCGCCACCTGGTCCTGCCCGGCCCCCCTGACCGCGGCCCCGTTCCACGCCGAGTACGGCCAGGACACCGGGGCCCCCAACATCGGCGACTACAGCCAGTGCGTCTCCCAGGTGGTGTCGGGAACGCGGCGGCTCTACGCCTCCTACGCCCGCACCGACGGGGCGAGCTACAACACCGACTGGCCCGACGCCTACGTGGCGGTGAACGAGGCCGTTCCCTCCCAGGTCTCGGTCCTTCTCACCGGGACGGCGGTGAACGACATCGGGTGCAACCCCGACGGGTTCCTGACCGCGAACGAGCTGGGAGAGCTGACCCTGACCCTTCAGAACCGATGCACGGGGACGCTCACCGGGGTCTCCGCCGTCCTGAGCACGGACAACTCCCTGGTCGCGGTGCTGGACGGGCAGGAGAGCTGGCCGTCGACGGCGTCCCTGGCCTCCGGGGCCAACACCGCCCCGTTCCGGATCCGGCTGGACCCGGGCTATCCCTGCGGCGCCCCCATCGACTTCCATCTGGCCGGGACCGCGGACCAGGGGGACTTCGCTTTCGACTTCTCCGTTCCCACCGGGACGGTGGTCGCGGACTCGGTGCTTCTGTCCGAGAACTTCGAGGGGACGACCTCCGGGCTCCCCGCCGGCTGGACCTGGACCCAGAGGAAAGGGGTGGCCAACCCCTGGGCGGTCTCCACCGCCCATGCCGCCTCGGGCATCCGTTCCGCGTTCTGCGTGGATCGCGCCGACACCAACTGGAGCCGGATGCAGACCCCCTCCTACGTGGTGCCCGGCGGGGCCGACCTGGTCGAGGTCAGCTTCAACGTGACCTACAACAACGAGGAGGTGGGGAACGGGCGCGAGGGCTACGACGGGGCCCTCATGAAGATCCGGGTGGGGGGATCCGACGTGCTGGCCGGGGCCTTCAGCACCCTCTTCGAGGGCCAGTACCGGATGCAGATCGTGCGCTCCAGCGGTTCCCTGGCCAATCCGCTCCAGGATCTCTCGGCCTGGTCCGGCAATGTCCTCCCGAATTTCGAACCCATCCGCATCCGGTACCCGGGTCTGGCCGGAAAGACCATCGCCGTGGCCTACGAGATGGGATCGGACGGAAGCGTGGGGGCGACCGGCACCTACATCGACGACGTCGAGATCCACGCGATCACGCTGGGTTGCGGCGCCTGCTCCGCCCAGCCCCAGCTCGCGGTGAGCCCGGCTTCGATCACCTTCAACACCGTGGCGGCGGGGAGCACCGAGTGCAGCACGGTCACGGTGCGGAACACCGGCGACGGCTTCCTGGAGATCAACTCGATCTCCGGGTGCGACGCCGGCCAGTTCTCCCTGGATCTCACCGGCCTTTCCGCCGAGGTCTTCCCCGGAGACAGCACCTCCTTCCAGGTCTGCGTGACCGGGAACGTGCTCGGGCCGGACAGCTGCTCGGTGGCCATCGACACCAACGCCGGCGCCGAAACGGTGGCGGTGAACCTGCTCCAGGTCACCGCGGTTCCGGACGGGCCGGCCGGCGGCACGGCGCTCAGGCTCCTCCCGATGGCGCCCAACCCGATCGGCGCGAGCGGGGAGATCCGCTTCAGCCTTCCCGCCGAAGGTCCGGTCGAGGTGGCGATCTACGACATGGCCGGCCGCCGGGTGCGCGCCTTCCTGGAAGGCGAGTCCCTTCCCGCCGGTCCCCACCGGCTCACCTGGGACGGGCGCGACGACCGCGGGGCAACCCTCGGAAACGGCATCTACTTCGTGCGCGTCCAGGCGGTGGGGGCGGTGCGGACCACCAAGGCGGTGCTGATGCGATGACCGCCGCGGGGCCCGGAGCGCGTCAGCCTCGGAGGGGCGCGCTCCGGGGCCGCAGGCGGGGAGCGAGGGCCCGGAGGAGCACCGCCGCCCCCACCACCGCGGTCAACAGCATCAGCGGGTGGAAGGTCAGCGAGTACCGTCCCCGGACCGCGAAGTTCATGTAGAAGAGGGACTGCCACAGGAAGACGGCGAGCAGGAGCCCCAGCACCCGACGATGGCGGAGGCCGTAGGCCACCCCGACCAGGAAGAGCGGGATCACCACCGTCATGATCGCGAGGTAGGCGCGTCCCTGCGCGCGGTTGTACCCCAGCATCCCCGGACTTCCCCACCAATAGTAGACGAGGCGGGTCGCGCACCGGCGCGCGGTGAGGAGCGGGTGCCGCGCGGCGAACCGGAGCCCCTGCCGGAGGAGCATCCGGTCGAAGTCGGCCTCGTTCATGGTCTCCAGATCGCGGCGATCGATGACCTGCCAGCGGACGGCGTCCTCGGGACAGAGGCGGTTCACGAAGGGGTCGGAGTAGCGGTTCTGGCCGCCCAGGTAGTTGAACCCGATGTTGGTGGACACCGGGATGAACCGGTGGACCACCACCGCGTTCCGGACCATCCAGGGGGTGAGGACGACCAGGGCGGTCGCGCCGGCCAGGAGCGCCGCGCCCACCGCCCGGCGCCAGGTCATCCCCAGGGCGCGAAGGCCGAGGGGAACGAAGGGGATGCTCCCCAGGAACGCGGGAAGGGAGAGGGCGAGGACGCCGTAAGCGACCCCCGCCTTCGCCGCGGAGGCGAGCCGGCGGGTCCGTCCGGCCCGGGCCAGGAAGTTGAGCACGATCAGCACCCCGAAGGCGTCGAAGGTCAACGAGTAGGCGGAGGCGGAGTAGACGATGAGCGGCGGCCAGAACGCGGCCAGATAGGCGGCGGCGTAGGCCAGGAGGCGGGGCCGGGGGAGGGGGGAGGCCGCTCCCTCGGGCGCCAGCAGGACCCCGGCCAGGCGGCGGAGGAGAACCACGGTGGCCGCGGAGACCGCTCCCTGGACGATCTGCATGG
>CAYRIJ010000227.1:5513-6315 GCA_964424285.1 uncultured bacterium | reverse complement strand
GAGATCAGGAGCCGCCTCGGGAACTTGAACCGGTACCGCCCCAGCCCCTGGACCGCCCGCCAGATGTCCCGGTCGAGGGGGATGGGCCCCCGGGTCTTCCAGCGGTGGATCCAGGCGTCCCCCCGGAGCGCGGCCGGGCGGACGCCGTAGGTGAGGCAGGTGCTCTCCACCGTCCGCCAGTGGCGTCCCCCCCCGAGAAAGATCCGCCCGCGCCCGCGGTCGGCGTCGTCGTCGCGCCGATACCGATCGGGGTGATCGTAGAGGGAGAAGTAGGAGGCCGCCGGGATCTCCTTCGAGGCCTCGGAGAGGGTGCGAAGGGCCCCCGGAAGGTAGAGATAGTCGTCTTCCGCCAGATAGACGAGGTCGGTATCCGGCCAATCCCGGGTGAGGGCCTCGTCGAGCGCGCGCCGGTAGGAGCCGCTGTTCCCGAGCCCCGGAAGCTCCAGGACCTCTCCGGCGCCCCGCATCCAGGCCGTGAGGTTGCCGGTGAGGGGGCCGTCGTTCAGGAACAGGGCGTCGACCTCCGGGCCCGCTTCCCGCATCGCGCGCAGGAACGACGCCAGGGCCTCGGCCTTGTCGAAGAAGTCGGGGCGGTTCTTCCGGTTGGCGGTCCCCGAGGATCGATAGAGAACGTGGATCATGGCCCCAGACGATACAGGGGACGGCACCACCGGCCAACTCCAAGACTGCCGGGACGGCGGCCCCGCTTTTTGGTAGACTGCTCCGGCCATGTCCGACCGCACCGGGCCCGCCTTCTGCAGCCGCCTCACCCTCCTTCGTGCGGAATGAACTTCCGCAGCCG
>CAYRIJ010000227.1:0-5503 GCA_964424285.1 uncultured bacterium | reverse complement strand
CCGCACTCTGTGGCGGTTGTGACATCCCTGTCCGGCCCGCCGCCCCTCCCGGGCCCCCTCGCCGTTACGTCCTCATCTCGGTGGTCCGGGACGAGGAGGCGTTCTTCCCCCGCACCCTGGCCTCGGTCCTCGCGCAGACCGTGCTCCCGGCGGCGTGGTTCGTGGTGGATGACGGCTCCCGGGACGGGACCCCCGCCATCCTGGCCCGGGCGGCCGGCGAGCACCCCTGGATCACCGTGCTCACCGAGCCCCGGCGCGATTCCCGGGTGGCGGGCGAGGCGGCGGGCCGGGGGTTCAACCTGGCCCTCCCCCGGGTGTGGTCCCACCGGCCCGATGCGGTGGGGATGCTGGACGGGGACACCGAGTTCGACCCGCCCTACTACGAAACCCTGCTCGATGTTCTCGCGGGGGATCCCCAGCTGGGCATCGTGGGCGGCCACGCCATCGAGCCCCACCGGGACGGGAGCTGGGGACGGGTGCGGATCCCCGCCTACCACGTGCACGGGGCGACCAAGTTCTACCGGAGCGCCTGCCTGGAACAGATCGGGGAGCAGGTGGTGGGAACCGGATGGGACACCGCGGACATCGTGCGCGCGCGGCTCGCGGGGTGGACCACGCGTACGGCCGGCGACCTGACCTTCCGCCACCTGCGGGTCTCGGGCACCGCGTTGGGGGTGCGCCGCGGCCCCTACAACCGGGGCCGTGCGGCCTACCTGACCGGCTACCATCCCCTCTTCGCCGGGCTCCGGGCGGTGAGAAACATGTTCCGCCCCCCGTACCTGAGCGGGGGGTTCTACTTCCTCCAGGGCTTTCTCTCCGGATACCGGGAGCGGGCGCCCCGGGTTCTCTCCCCCCGCGAGATCCGCCTCTTCCGCCGGGAGCAGGTGCGGGCCCTGACCGGGCGGTCATCCTGGTGGCGGTGAGCGTGCCGCGACCCCGCCGGGCTCTCCACGTGGCGTACAGCCACTACGAGAGCGATCCCCGGACCCGCCGCCAGGCCGAGGCCCTGCGCGACGCGGGCTGGGAGGTGACGGTGGTGGGTCTGGCCCGCGCGGGGGAACCGGGACGCGGGGAGCTGGACGGGGTCCGCCTCGTCCGCACGGCGATTCCCCGCTATCGCGGCGCCTCGGTGGCCGGGTATCTCCGGACCTACGCCGGCTTTCTGGCCCGGGCCGCCGGCGAGGCCTCGCTCCATCCCCGGCGGTACGATCTCGTCCACGTGCACAGCCTGCCCGATTTCGCGGTCCACGTCGCCCTACCCTCGCGGTTGAGCGGAGCGGGGGTGATCCTGGATGTTCACGACCCGGTCCCCGAACTCTTCCGGGAACGGTTCGGCGACCGGCGCCGGGCGCTCCATCGCCTCACCCTGCTCTCGGAGCGGCTCGCCTTCGCCGCGGCCGGCCACGTCCTCACCGTGAACGAGCCCTGCCGCCGGCTCCACGTGGGCCGGGGGCTCGATCCGGAGAAGATCTCCATCAACCTGAACCTCCCCGACGAGGCGGTCTTCTGGCGGGAGGAGCCGCCTCCTCCTCCCGAGCACCCGGTGCTGGCCTACCACGGGACCCTGGTGCCCCGGTACGGACCGGACCTGGTCCTGGAGGCGGCGGCGCGATTGCTTCCCCGGTTCCCCGACCTCACGGTGACGATGCTGGGGGACGGGGACCAGCGCGACGCCCTGGCCCGCCGGGCGGCCCGGCCCGACCTGGACGGGCGGGTGCGTCTGAGCCCGGAGCGGGTGCCCATCCATCGGATCCCCGAGGCCCTGGGCCGGGTGAGCGCGGGGGTCGTGGCCAACCGGCCCGACGGCTTCTCGCGGCTGGTGCTCCCCACCAAGCTCCTGGAGTATCTTGCCCTGGGGGTTCCGGTGGTGGCCACCCGCACCGAGACCCTCGATCAGTACTTCGAGCCGGGGGAGCTGACGATGGTCGACCGTCCCGACCCCGACGAGCTGGCCCGGGCCCTGGTCCCGATTCTCGAGGACGCCGCCGAGGGCCGCCGGCGGGTCGAGTCCGGGCGCGCCTTCTTCGGACGGCACTCCTGGGCCCGGGAGCGCGCGGCCTACGTGGCGCTGGCCGAGCGGCTTGCGCGGCCGGGGGCGCGATGATTGCCCTTGACCCCTACGCGACACATGGTTAGCTTGTGGGGCCGTCCCGAGCGGCCCCGAAAGGGTGCATCCCAGGAAACGAAGATCTACCCTATGAAATCCAGAAACCCCTTGTGGGCGCTCAGCTTGACCTTGGTGCTCCTCACCCCGGTCCTTCCCGCCGCCGCCCAGGTCTTCACCGATCCCGCGCCCCAGGACGTGTCCTCGGACCAGAAGTCGCTGAGCCTGGCCGAGATCCGGCTCATTCTTCTCTCCCGGGACATCTCGCCGGACCTGATCGACAAGGTTCTGGGTGATTTTCCCGAGGACCGGACCTTTACCCAGGACGAGGCCCAGATCCTCATCGACAGCACCACCGCCCTGGCCGGACAGCGCGAGACCACGACCCGGACGACGACGGGGCAGCCGGGGGGACCGCCCAAGGTCCAGGGTCCCCAGGTCACCACGACCGAGCGGCTCCTTCCCCCCGGCACCGTGCCCCTCTTCGGGCAATCCATTTTCCGCGGAGCGCCCGAGGAGTTCCAGCCCGCCCAGGACATCGCGGTGGGCCCGGACTACATCCTGGGAGTGGGGGACGAGCTCTCGATCGTGATCTGGGGCAGCGTTCAGAAGAACTGGAATCCGGTGATCGCCCGGGACGGCACCGTCGCCCTCCCCGAGGTGGGCCTCATCCCGGTGGCCGGGACCAGCCTCGGGGAGTTCCGGGAGACCCTGAAGGCCCGTCTCGCCGGCGTTTATTCCGGCTTCAACCTGAGCGTGACCTTGAGCACGCTCCGGAGCATCCAGGTCTCGGTGCTCGGCGACGTGCGCCGCCCCGGCACCTACACCCTGAGCCCCCTCTCGTCGTCCTTCAACGCGCTCTACTACGCGGGGGGACCGCTGGAGACCGGCACCCTCCGACGGGTGAAGGTGTTCATGGGAGACAGCCTGCTGGCCACCGTGGATCTCTACGGCCTCCTGCTCCGGGGGGAGAGCAAGGGGGACGTCCGCCTGGGAACCGATTACCGGGTATTCGTGCCGCCGGTCTACGGCATCGCCAGCGTGCGGGGGGACGTCCGCCGGCCCGCGCGGTACGAGGTGAAGCCGGAGGACACGGTCGCCGACCTCATGCACTACGCGGGCGGGCTCACCGCCACCTCCTACGCGCCGCGGGCGGTGCTGGACCGGGTGAACGGGGCGGAGGGGCGGGTGACCCGCGACGTGGATCTGGCCGCCGAGGCGGACACCGTTCTGGTGCGGGACGGCGACGTCCTCACCGTCTACCCGGTCTACCATGTCGAACCCCGCCGGTACGTGGTCGTGAGCGGCCAGGTGCAGAGCCCCGGCCGCTACGAGCTCTATCCCGGGATGACGGTGAGCGACCTCATCTACCGGGCGGGAAACACCCTGGAGAGCGTCTATCTGTCGCGGGCCGAGCTCTCGCGCCTGTCCCCCGCCGCCGGGGACTCGGTGGCCTTTTCGGTGTTCTTCGACCTCGAGGACGCCCTGAAACGGCCTCACTCGGAAGCCGACCTGACGCTGCTTCCCCACGATCACCTCTACGTTCGCCGCCGGCCGGGCTGGGCGCCTCAGGCCACCGTGGATCTCACCGGGGAGGTGAGATTCCCCGGCACCTACACCCTGACCCGTCAGGGGGAGAAGCTGGACGAGCTCCTGAAACGGGGCGGAGGCTTCACCCTTCACGCCTTCCCCTCGGCCGCCGGTCTCTTCCGCAAGGGTCAGGGACGGGTCATCGTGGATTTCGAGAAGGCCCTGAACCACCCCTCGAGCCTGGAGAACGTGGCCCTCGTCGAAGGCGACTCCATCTTCGTTCCGCGCTACAACCAGACCATCCAGGTGGTGGGTGCGGTGAGCCGGCCCGGCGCCCTGGTCTACCAGCCGGGCAAGACCGCCGACTACTACCTGAGACGGACCGGCGGCCTGGCCGAGAACGCCGACAAGGGGAGGATCCAGATCGTGCGGGTGGATGGGGTGGCGCAGAACGCCCGCCGCTCCCTCTGGTTCGATCCCGAGGTCCCGCCGGGCGCGGTGATCGAGGTGGACACCAAGCCGCCGGGAAAGGAAGTGGACTGGATGGGGGCCATCCGGGACGCCACCACCATCATGAGCGGGTTGGCCACCACCATCTTCATCATCACCCAGATCAAGAAATGACCGTGGATCGGCCCCCCTCCGGGATCGCCCTCTCCGACTACGTCGTCATGGTCCGGCGGTGGTGGCGGACCGCCGCCGCGGTGGTGGCCGTCACCCTGGTCGTCACCCTGGTCCTTACCCTTACCGCCGACCCCATCTACACCGCGCGCGCCACCCTGCTCCCCGAATCGTCCGGGCCGGACGCCTCCGGCCTCACCAGCCTTCTCATGAACAACGTCGGCGTGCTCCCCGGCTTCGCCAGCGGTCCCGCCACCGCGGGGGACGTGGCCATGTCCCTCCTCCAGAGCAAGTCCCTGGCCGGCGAGGTGGTGGACACCCTGAAGCTCGTCCAGGCCTGGGATCTCCATGAGGGGAACGACTTCGTCTCGCGGGAAGTCGCCATCGACAAGCTGCAGAAGGCCATCCGCATCACCCAGGACGAGCACACCCTGGTGAAGCTGTGGGTGGAGGACACCGATCCCGCCCGGGCGGCGGCCATCGCCAACGCCTACCTCGATGCCCTCGACCAGTCCAACCAGCAGTTCACCACCGGCTCCGCCGCTCGCACCCGCCGCTTCGTGGAGGAGCGCCTGAAATCGACGGAAGCCGAGCTGGCCCAGGCCCAGGCCGATCTGGAGGCGTTCCAGCGTAAGCACGGGGCGCTGGCCATGGACGAGCAGACCAAGACCTCGGTCCAGGTGGTGGCCAAGCTGCAGGGGGAGATCGAGGCCCTGAAGGCCAAGCGGGACGCCCTCCGGTTCTCGATGAGCGATCGTTCCTCCGAGGTGGGCACCCTCACCGCCCAGATCAACGCGCTTCAGGGCCGGGTCCAGAGCCTGGTCGCTCCGGAGGCGGGAGCGAAGCAGAGCAGCGGCGTGCTCCTCTCCCTCCAGGACGTGCCCGCCCTCGCCGCGGAGTACGCGCGCCTGTACCTCGCGGTGGAGACCCAGTCCACGGTCTACGGCATGCTGGCCCAGCAGCTCGAGCAGGCCAAGATCGAGGAGGCGCGCAACACCCCCACGGTGCGGATCCTGGACCGGGCCACCCGGCCGCTGTACAAGACCCGGCCGAAGCGAAAGCTCAACATGATCGTGGGCCTGGCGTTGGGGTGCGCCTTGGCTCTCATCATCGTTCTGGTGCTGGATCGGTGGGCGCCGCGCGGAGGGAGCGAGGGATCGCGGTGGAGGGAGCTGGTTCGGAGACCGCCGTTCATTCGAGCGGCCTGAGTGAGCATGCGCGCCGGCAACGCCGTCGCCTCCCCGGCGG